>NZ_JBCAUS010000003.1 GCF_038432375.1 Methanococcoides sp. LMO-2 | reverse complement strand
GTGTCTTTGAACCTGGTGAGGTCTGGGTCTACAATGCATCCGGTATTGCTATTGAAGGTCAGTATGTGAACTTTGCCAATGTCACTGCATCTTATGATGATGAAGAGGTATATGACGAAGACCTTAGTCACTACTTCGGTGTAACCGAACCTGTATTCGAGGCTTTACCATCCATTGACCTTGAGAAGCATACCAATGGTCATGACAATGATACTGCTCCTGGTCTGGATATCCTTGCAGGTTCTGCTGTGGAGTGGACTTATCATGTCAACAACACGGGTAATGTGAATCTTACCAACCTTGTCCTGTTCGACAACCGCACAACATCTATTAGTTCCGAACCTGTTATCGGTGATGATGGCGACGGTGTCTTTGAACCTGGTGAGGTCTGGGTCTACAATGCATCCGGTATTGCTATTGAAGGTCAGTATGTGAACTTTGCCAATGTCACTGCATCTTATGATGATGAAGAGGTATATGACGAAGATCTCAGTCACTACTTCGGTGTTAATGCATCAATTGATATCGAGAAGTTCACCGATGGTCATGATGCTGATGAACCTATAGGACCATTCTTGTTGCTTGGGTATCCAGTCGAATGGACATATGAAGTTAAAAACACAGGAAATGTGGACCTTGTTATTGATGTTCAGGATAATGATGTCAATGTCACTCCGTTGTATGTGGATGGGGATGACGGTGACGATGTCTTCGAGCCTGGTGAAGTTTGGGTTTACAATGCAAGCGGTACTGTTATTCTGGGCCAGTATTCCAACGTTGGAAATGTAACTGGCTATAACGGAACTTTCATAGCAACAGATGCGGATTCAAGTCACTACTTCGGTATAAATAATCCAACATTTAAGGATATGGCCGGCGGTAAGGGGTACTGGAAGAATCCGGATAATTGGCCGGAAGAAGTTACTGAGATCACTATCGGCAATGTAACTTACCTCAAGGATGAGGCTATAAATTATCAGAATCCAGTTGAAGGCAAACCTGATATCCTGTTTGGACAACTGGTGCCAGCCAAGCTGAACGTAATGGTCGGTCTTCCATATTATCCTTATGTAATAGATGGTGAATTGGTCTATTTCATTGAAGCAGCTGATGCTTGGCTGGAAGAATATCCATTGGGTAGTACTGGTCCTGAAGTTGACGCGGCATGGGCTGAGTCTGGGGAAGAACTTAAAGATGTGCTGGAGATGTACAACAATGGTGTATTGTACAGCAATGGCTGAATCTCATACACTGCGAATGTATAACTGAATAATCGCTTAGGAACAGGTTTCACTTTATTCCTGTTCTACTTTTTTCTCAATTTTGATAAAAAAATCCTATAAAATCCATCATTATTATGAGCATACACTTCTCTATCGATATATTTATATATTAATCCTGACAATATCTTAATTGGGTACAAAATGGTGGTGGTAATGATACTAAAGTCTCCATGATTGCATTTGTGTACGAAGTTTCGTTATTGCACTGTATCTTTGAACACAGCAAATGGAATGTCACTGATGCAAATTCTATGGTTGAATATGCAAGGGGATATTAGTTTGGGGGGTTAAACTGGATAAAGGTAATACATCTCTGAATTTCAGACAATAACAATTCCAGTACCTTGTATTCTGGGATTGATATTCCTTTTACAAAAAAAAATAAACCGTGGTGGTACAAATGGAACTTGTAAAAGTATATTGTGAGAACTGTGGAAGCGAGATCATTGTGTATGACACTCATGTAAAAAAACACATGTATTGTACCATACACTGTCTTGAATCTGCAGGTGGAAGTTCTTCAGGCGGCGGCAGTGAGTCGGCATCTGCCTGAGTAACTTCCAGCTATTATTTTTGAATTTTAGTTTTTTAAACCTCAATTAATTGTATTTTTATCTTTTCTATCTGTTTTCAGATCTTCGTCAATTTTAAATAATACTGCAGTATTACTATGGTAATACTCAAGTACTTCTTTGGAGATTCCTCATGAGATCTGTAACATTAATGAGCAGTGGTCTTGATTCTGTAGCTGCTCTTGCAATTGCAAAAAAAACCTCTGATATTGTCCTTGCCCTGACGTTCGATTACGGGCAGCGCTCTGTCAGGAGAGAGATCGATTATTCAAAAGCAATTTGCGATCACTATGGGATAGAGCACAGAATTATCCGACTTGACTGGCTAAAGGAAATTACGAACTCATCTCTTGTCAACGAAGATGTGGATGTTCCTGAGCTGTCGGCTGATGATATCTCCGGGGAAAATGAGGCTATTACTGAGGATTCTGCAAAGAGTGTATGGGTTCCCAACAGAAATGGTATTTTCCTGAACATTGCAGCAAGCTTTGCTGAAAGTTACGATTGTGATTATGTTATTGCAGGCTTCAACGGGGAGGAGGCAAAAACATTCCCTGATAACTCAAAGGAGTTCGTTGATGCTTCTGACAGATGTTTTTCCTACTCCACTGCAAATGGTGTGATGGTCCTTGCACCGCTTATTGATATGGACAAGCAGACTATCGTTAATGAAGCAATTGAGGCAGAGGCACCACTGGAGTGGAGCTGGAGCTGTTATCACGGTGAGGATAAGCCATGCGGTGTATGTGAAAGCTGTGTAAGGCGAGCCCGGGCTTTTCATGAGGCTGGTTTGAAGGATCCGCTTATGGTCAGACTGGGGATGGATGTCTAAAAACAATAAAGGTGCTTATTATGGAATGTGTTATTCTTGATGAAAAAACGGATTATGATGGAAGCCAGATCTCTTCTCTGTGGGCATACAACCTGAAAGGTATCCAACAGGATTCGATCATTGCTTTCAGGGGCGGATGTGATGTGAAGCTCGAGCATATGATAGACCTCGAGGACAAGAGGATGGGAGATTCCATTTTCTCTACTGATATGCTCCATTTCCTCATAGAGCATTTTGATTCCACCGACCTTAAGCTCGTCTATGCAAGACAGAGGTTGTTCACTGCGATCGTAGCAGAGGCACTTCTGGAGAGCGGTATCATAACAACAAGACAGGGCGATGACCTTTTTGTGGATGGCAAAAAACTGACGATCTCCATTGCAAGCACTTCTGCAGTTTCCCAGAAGATCCACTTTGGAATCAATTTTTTCCATGATTTTTATGGTAATCTTACAGATAATGGAGTTGATGAGGTCAAGGCAGTAGGACTTCTTGCTGATATTGCGAACAGGTATGTGGCCGAGTTCGAGGATATTGAAAAAGACCTTCGCAAATCCCGACCGCTGGATGTGGTATGATGCAGGTTCCTGTTAGTGAGATATTCTGCTCGGTTCAGGGAGAAGGTCCCCATGTGGGTGTGAGGCAGGCATTCGTGAGGTTTGTTGGTTGTAATCTCAACTGCTCGTATTGTGACACAAATGTTCAGAAGCCGGCATTCTGTAAATTTGAAGAGGTTCCCGGAACGAACGTCTTCCAGGAATTGGCAAATCCTCTTGGTGTGGAAGCTGTCAGTGAACTGCTGAACAGCTATGAAAATGTCCACTCCATATCCCTTACAGGTGGAGAACCTCTCCTTGAGGCGGATTTCATTGGAGAGATGGATGTTTTAAGACCGCTGTATCTTGAGTCCAACATGACCCTTCCGGATATGGCAAAGAAGATCAGGGGCAAGATCTCCTATGTTTCAGGGGACGTAAAGCTCATTGATGAGTTCGAAGGCGAGAACTTTGAATCTCATCTTGAAAGGACGTTCGAGTGCTTCCGCGTACTTCGGAACACAAAGGACAGGGAATGTTTTTCCAAACTGGTGATTACAAAAGATACATCTTCAGATGATGTCCTGGGAGTTGTGGATGCTATTGCGGGATATGTTTCCTGTGTGGTGCTTCAGCCGGTGACCCAGAAGCATCTTGCTCCTGAGATAGATGTTATGCTCAAGCTACAAAATGATCTGCTTGATTCAATAGATACTTTAATAATTCCTCAAACACACAAGATGTGGGGTTGTTTATAATGACAAAAATGAGACTTGGAATAATTGAACACATAGATAGTGCACACTATTTGCCTGAACACGAAACCTGTGGTATAGTCCATGGCCATACCTACAAGATCGAGATCGTTCTTGAGGGTGAGAAACAGGAGAACGGCATGGTAATGGATTTTTATGAGATAAAGAAGGCCGTGCGCGAGACCCTGAAGAAATATGACCACAAACTCCTTAATGATATTCTTCCTTTCCCGAGTGCAGAGAACATGTGTGAGCAAATTCATGCAGACCTTTCTGAAAAGCTTGGCTATCCACTTTCTGTGAAGGTATGGGAAGGCCATGGTAAGTGGTGTGAACTGAACGGATTGGAATAACCATATTCCACAACCTATATCTATAACGCTTCTAATTAACTTGCAGACTTCATATTAACAATACCGGAGGACAAACATTGTCTGATATCGATAAAAACACTGAAGAATGTCACGATGAGAATGGCGTAGATCTTGATGTTATGCGAAAGATCTCGGAACACCCATGCTACAACAAGGATGCACAGCACAAGTATGGTCGAATTCACCTTGCTGTGGCTCCGAAGTGTAACATTCAGTGTAATTATTGTGACCGTAAGTTCGATTGTGTCAATGAAAGTCGTCCGGGTGTTACAAGTGAAGTGCTGACGCCTCAGGAGGCGCTCGAGAAAACAAGGCAGGTACTCAAGGATTATCCATTCATCAAGGTCGTTGCAGTAGCAGGTCCAGGTGACCCTCTTGCTAACGATGAGACCTTTGAGGCCCTTGAGCTTATCAAGAACGAGTTTCCTGACGTGACCCTTTGTCTCAGTACAAATGGACTGGCACTTCCGGACAGGATCGATGACCTCCTTAGGGTTGGTGTCAGTACACTTACTGTGACCCTTAATGCTATTGACCCTGAGATACAGGCACAGATCGTGGACCATATCGCTTACAAGGGCAAATCCTATACAGGCGTGGAAGCTGCAGAGATCCTGATAAAGAACCAGTTGGAAGGCATCAAGATGGCAGTGGAGGCCGGAATGGTTGTCAAGATCAACACTGTGCTGATCCCGACGATCAACAGGGACCACATTGTGGAGGTTGCAAAGAAGGTACGCGAGCTCGGTGTATTCATCATGAACATCATGCCTCTTATCTGCCAGGCGAAATTTGCTGACATGGAACCACCTACCAATGAGGAGCGCAAGGAAATCCAGGCTCTCTGTGAACCCTATGTGCAGCAGATGAGACACTGTCGCCAGTGCAGGTCTGACGCATACGGTCTTCTGGGCAAGGACCTCTCTCAGATGAGCGAGGAACGACGAAACGTCATCAAAATGGAATCTATCAAAAAGATGGAACACGAAGAGTAAATCTCTTCTGTTCTGCCTGAACCACAAAGGGAAGGATATACTTGGATATTGAACAACTGGCTTCAAACCTCCGCAACTTCGAAGGCGTGACCCGCAAGAAACCAATAGCTGACATTGTCAACATGTTCGATGAGGTCCGCAGTGAATATGGCGAGACTATCGTGGATTTTGGAGATGATGCAGCGGTACTTGATACAGGTAGCGATGAGGTGATATTGTTCGCTGCTGATGCTATCTGGGGCAGGATCGCACTTGAAAGCCCGTGGTGGACCGGATATACGTCCGTAGTTGTCAATGTCAATGATATTTCAGCAATGGGTGGAAGACCTGTTGCCATGGTCAATGTCATGTCCTCCTGCGATACCGAAGCATGTAAAGAGATGATGCGTGGTATCAAAGACGGAGTAAAGAAGTTCGGCGTCCCCATGGTCGGCGGACATGTACATCCTGATACTCCCTATAATTCTCTTGGTGTTGCTATAATTGGTGTTGCAAAGAAGGATTGCATTGTCAGAAGTGACATGGCAAGACCGGGCGATGCAGTGATTGCTGCTTATGATATGGACGGTCGTGTGGGCAAGAATTCCCCTTACAGTTGGGACACCACGTCTTTCAAGGATGACCAGACCGTTCGCGACCGTTTCCTTGTGATGCAGACCCTCGCGGAGAAGAAGCTGCTGACAGCAGGGAAAGATATCAGCAATCCCGGTACCGTCGGAACTCTCGGTATGCTGTGTGAGACCAGCAAGGTCGGTGCATCCGTGGATATCACAAAGATCCCTATGCCTGAGGGCCTTGAGCTGGAGCAGTGGCTTAAGATCTATCCTGCGACCGGCTACATCCTGACCGCAAGGCCGGAGAACTGTGATGAGTGTATCCGGATATTTGAAGAGGTCGGGATAACCGCAGCTGTGATCGGTGAGATCAACGACTCCAATAAGATAGATATCTATTCAGGAGATCAAAAGGCAGTTGTCTTTGATCTTAATGACGATACAATTACAGGCATCGATATGGATACTGAAGATGCCGGATCAGAATAAGTGGAATGAACCTGTTATGTTAACAGGTCCTTCTTTTTTAAAAAAACGAATTTATGTTCTATATTTGAGCATTATTCTACGTATGCTTCCATTTCCTGGAAAAAGTACTGTTCTGCCTCTTTTACAACCTCGAGCTTTCCTCTCAGAGCAATAACTTCCCTTTTATCACATTCTACGATATTGACGTTGAGATTCCTTTCTACAGGTTCCAGATCAAATTCCTCTACAAGGTCATAGATGATGTATGAAGGGGTTCCAGGTGGCATTACCAGGTCATAGAGTTCCTCAAGTTCCTCTCCCATTTCCTCCTGCAGCTCTTCCTTTTCCTTCCTTTTTTCGAGGTCTTCTATTGTAAGTTTCTTTGGCATTATGATCACCTAATATGACTGAACTGATGTTACAATCTACATATATAGTAATCGCTGTTTCTGCTGATTTCATTGAAGTATTGCTGTATCTGACAGCAATGAATTATCCTTTAAATGCTCTGCTACATTTTTCCTGAGCCGTTGCCGGAGAAAGTATTATAGGCTCTGTGATCTATTTCTTTATAGAGATATTTCGGACGGTTAACAATGAGACTTATCAATCTATCTGATAACGCGGGACAGATACGTGTGGAATTTGCAGGCTGTAATATGAGATGCCCTTATTGTGTGCATATCAAGCAGCCAATGGCCGAATATTCCATTGATGATGTACTGGATTTTGCAAAGGCATCTGAGAGCAGGGACGTTTATCTTGGTGGTGCAGAGCCAACTCTCCAGAAGGAACTCCTTCCCCTGATCGAAGGGCTACATGCTTCCGGTAAGAGCATACTGCTCAAATCCAATGGGATGAAGCCTGAGGTCCTTGATAGTGCACTTCCGTTTGTCAAGGGCTTTGTTATTGAGATCAAAGCGCCTCTTGATGATATCCCTGCTATCATGGAACTTACGGGACTGTCCGAAAACCGTGTTCTTAAATACATCTCTTTGTTGCGTGAATCCCTTGAGATTGCCAAACAGAAATGGATGAGGATATGGATAAGGGTCATTCCGGAATTTATCAATGCTGAAACGATACCCAGAATAATTCCGGATATTGAAGATGCTTCCGAGGTCATGCTATACCAGTTCATGAGCAATCCTGACTTTGACCTGCCTTTCAAGGGTCATGAGACACCAACTCCTGAATGGGATGAGGTTCGCAATCTGGGTGAGATGTTACTTGAAAAGGTGCAGAAGGTCAGGCTTGTCGGGGAAGGTGGCAAGTTGGTCCTGGGGAAATGACCTCCCCCCATTTTAATTTCCCGAATGACCTTCTATACCGGAATATTTATTCGTGTTGATACCCATCTATTATCCGATAGCAATGCAGGAATATAAATTGAAACGTGGTTTTTCCCCGGACATCGAGAGAATGTATGAAGAGATCGGCAAATGCTTCCCTGGCGAGATCAAGCGCGAGGGTGACAAGCTTATGGTCTCTTATGGCGTGATGACAGAACTGTCAGTCTGGATGGACGGCAAGAAGCTGGTGGTAGATACTGTAACAGATGCTACTCTCGGCGATGACGAGATGATCCTTGACACTAACAAGCGCTTCAGGGACTTCCTCCAGCTGGCAACAGGATACACCGCCAAGGAACGCCTTAAGCAGGCAAAGAAGGCAGTGTCCAAGTAAGCATCCCGGGATACAGTTGTAGCCATTAATTGAGCATTCAACTGTGCATTTAAGCTAAGGACACCGATCCGTGGATATAGATCAGCTGTGACATTCGTTAATAAGGAATTCCTCAAGGCCCTGAAGTCATTTGAGATACCCACATGCCTGAGGGTATGTGCCGGTACCGATGGGTCTGTAACATTCCTGCTTGAGATCATGACTCGCAAGGACGTCTCCGTGGTCACTGAGGCCCAGCATCTCATACAGGCAGATGAGGAAACCGCATCCCTTCTTGATATTGCCGTAGGCTCTGATGTGAACTACAGGCTTGTGACACTCTTCGCAGGCGACCAGCCCTTCGTCAGGGCGCTATCCCTGTCACCCATCGACAGAATGCCCGAAGACATTCGGCAGGATCTGATGCGCGCGGACATCCCCATTGGCAAGATCCTCAGAAACAGCGGCATCGAAACCCGCCGTGACTTCGACAACATCGAAATAACCGAAGAAGACCCGCTTTTCGACAGCAGTAAAGCACTTTCAAGGTCATATCACATCGTACACGACAACAAGACCCTCATGTGGATAAACGAGAAGTTCCCGGTGGACGACCGCTGGAATTTATAAACTCGACCGAAAGGTTCATAATTGATTCTGTGTATCTGGGAACCACATCACAACCCCCACAATGAAGGTGCCTCGGTGGCTTAGGGGTATAGTGCGTCCTTGGTAAGGACGAGGTCGTGGGTTCAAATCCCACCCGAGGCTTTCTTCTTATTTTTCTATGTTTTTCAATGATTTATCTGCAAGATTTTTGAATATTTAAATAATTCTTTCTTAAAACGACTTTATTTTAGGGTTATATTTTAAAAAAGGTGAAAAAAGTAATAGATTCTGAAAAGCCCGGAATATCTCAAAAACGAATCTAAAATTCACAGTACTCTGGCAAACCCACCGATCTTATCATCACAGATTCTTTTGTGTTTTTCTTCTTCTGCGACCAGGTGCTTCATGTCTTTAATGAACTCTTCCCTTTGCTCTTCATCGGGAAATGTTTCTTCCAGGACATTCGGCTCTGCTTTGGTTATGCTGTGGTAGGTGTCCCTTGCAAGGATTTCGTATTTTCGGATCTCACTGAACATCTCAAATATATTAGTTCTGTAAAAGTCAAATCCCTTTTGTGGGATCCCCCGGGGTGCACTTCTAGGGAGTTCGATGTTTGCTACGTTGAGCCATTTCTCGAGGATAAGGGCATGTTTGTCGGAATCGTTGGACAGAATCTCAAGTGCTTCTTTGTGTTCGCCCTCAAGTTCTATTCTTGCTTCCCATGTTACGAGCTGCTCCATTTCAGTTTCGATCCAGTACATCCTCTGAAGTGTCAGGGCCAGGATCTCTTTTTGATTGATCTTTTCCAATTGGATCTCTCCAAAATAAATTCTCTTGCGAATATCTTGTTTCATCTTATATAATTCTACTCGGAATGAGAAATGGGGGAGCAATTGTGTTTTTCAATCTCTGTCTTTTTACAAATTCTTATTTATTCCTCATATCTTTTTGGTTATATATTTCTATATGCCAATATCTTTTTATTAAATTAATAGGAAATAGATGACTGGTTATATTATTCGATCTTTGTGCGTGGTGTTATGAATGAGCAAAATATTGAAAGCTGTAGATGCAATGGTTAATTCTGAAGAATTGATCACCGATGTGAAAGCATTGCAAGAAACCCTGTTCTTTAAGTATAATCAAACATACGTGTGGTCTATACAAAAGGAACTAGGTGACTATTTCCTGATATACTATGTGAATCACAGTGAGGTAAAAGAGGTAATTGATTCTATCAAGTACATGCCCAATGATCCGGGACCGTATATCTCATACAGTTCAAAAGATTACAAATCCACAGAAAGTGGAGATAATTTTGGGGAATTGTACCTGATTGTAAAAGAGAAGCTGTACAACATTGACACTGTACTGGATAACATCATAAGTGGTTAATGATCCTCTCAGATTAATTTTCTTTAACATTTCCGGGTTCGACTTATTTTGCTCTTTCTTTTTCAGTTCTTTTTCATTTTCAATTTATGATATTGTTTTTTCCTTTCAATGGGCTTTCTTCCAAATAACAAAAAACAGAGGCAGTCCCTTTTCTATGGGTTATAATATATATAATAGCAAAAACAATTCTCCTATTATAAAATAACTGAATATCTGCCTGATGTATTTCTCTGCTTCCGGCGAGTTGCATCTTATTACTTCAACTCACTCGAATAACATCAGTATCCGGGTTTTTGGAAAGGACCAAGATGGAAGATCAAGCAAGAAGAACGGACAGCGATATGCCTGTCACTCCAAGAGGAAGTCATTTTTGCTTTGTATACAGGAATCTGGCCGAAATGGCTGCTTTCCTGCAGGATTACTTCATGTCAGGTCTTGAAAGCAACGAATTGTGCGTATGGATGACCCCTGACGTGGAAAGTACTGCAAAGGCAAAAGATGTCTTGCAGGAAAAAGGCATCTACATCGATCCTTACATTCGCAATTCCCAGCTTGAGATCCTCCCCGTCCCGGAATTACCTGGAAATGACATGGCACTGCTTCCCACTCTCCTGCTTGATCACTGGAAGCTCATGCATGAGCATGCCGTCCTGAATGGTTTTGATGGTCTTCGTTTTAACGTGGATCTAAAGGACATCGAAGGTTCCTGTCTTGATCTTATCAGATCTTACAACGATACAGTAAAGAATACTGTCAGAGAGATCGGCATGAGGTCTATTTGCACCTGCCCTCTTAGATCGTTCACTCCTTCTGAAGTTCTTGAAATGAACACTGTGGATGATGATTTTATTATCAAGGCGGACGATAAGGGCTTTTCCTTAAGGGAGAGTGAAGTGGAGAGTTCGCTAACAAGTACTCCGGAAAGCACTCTGGAAGACAAACAGGATGTTTTGGGACGCGGTAAAGCAAGGCAAAAGAAAGAAGAACTTGCTTCTATCTATGAAAGCAGTCCTGCCATTGCATTTCTCTGGAAGGCTGAAAAAGGATTTCCAGTAGAGTATGTGTCGGATAACGTTGCACAGCTGGGATATTATGCAGAGGAACTGATGTCCCATGAGGTTCTCTATGCTGATATAATTCATCCTGCTGATGTAGAAGGATACTACTCAGATCTTCTTGCATGCCTGAAAGAAGGCAGAATGGCCTTCTCCAGGGAATATCGCATTCTCGATAAGAGTGGAAATGTACACTGGATATCTGAACATTCCCAAATTGAGGTCGATGAAAACGGTCTTAGTGATCGCTATCATGGCATAATTATGGATATTACCGATAAGAAGTCCGCTGAAGGTGGCTTTAAGGACCCACTGGTAAATTACAAGGCAGTACTCGACGGCTTCTGTGATGCATTTTATGTGCAGGATGCGGATGGCAATCTACTTGATGTCAATAGGTCCGGGCTTGAGATCTCGGGTTATTCGCGTGAGGAGCTGCTGTCTTTGAATTCAGCATACCTTATAGACCCGGACCATGCTGGGGAATTCAAAGGCCATATGGCCGATGTGCCTGATAAAGGGAGTTTGACCTTTGAGTCCGTTATAGTGAAAAAAGATGCTTCCTCCATTCCTGTAGAAATCAATGCCAGTACAGTGAAGTATGCGGGTAAAGACTCTGTTCTCATCGCAATGAAAGACATCACAGAACGCAGGAACAAAGAGGAGAACCTGTCTGCTGTAAAGGCCAGTGCTGAAAATGGCAGTATTGCTAAATGTGAATTCCTTTCTAATATGACGCATGAGCTAAGGACACCATTAAATGCTATCATTGGGTTTTCCGATATCCTTCTTGATGAATCTGATGTTCTTGGTGAAAGGCATTTGAAGTACGTGCGCAATATATCAGACAGTGGCAAGAAGCTTCTGGGTATCATCAATGACGTTCTGGATATCTCAAGACTGGAGGCAGGGAATGTTGAATTGCATTCTGAGCATTTCCTGGTCTGGGAATCCTTTGACATTGTTTCCTCATCGCTTGCCCGTATGGCTGAAAAGAAGAGTGTTGACCTTCATTGCGAACTGGATCCCCGAGGTATTGTCATCAATGCTGATAAACAGAAGTTCGAACAGATCCTCCAGAACATGATGGACAATGCGATAAAGTTCACTCCTGATGGTGGCTCTGTTGACCTGAGTGGAAGATTTGTCAATGACAGGTTAGTGGTTCAGGTAAAGGACACAGGCATTGGTATCCCTGAAGAGGACTGCAAGTCCCTTTTTGATTCCTTCACTCAGGCAGACGGTTCATATCGCCGTGGGTATGGTGGCAATGGCCTTGGCCTTGCTATTGTCAAACATTATGTGGAAATGCATGGCGGGAATGTCTGGGTCAAGAGCAAACCCGGTGTTGGAAGCACTTTTTCTTTTGACATTCCTATTGAAACCAGTTCTCCTAACATAATAAGATCTGCATCACAGGCTCCAGTTTCTGAAAATATGGTGGATCTTAATCTTGAAGCTGATGCCGATAGCATCCCTTCTGATGTTTCTTATGATGCTGCTGTCAATGGTGCTATTGTTAACATAGCACCTGCCCCATCAATCGGAAGATCGGGTGAATACTCCACTCCTGAGATAATAGTTCCTGACAATTGCACGGATGCTGATCCGCTGGTTCTTGTTATAGAGGATGACGAAACATCCCGCGAGCTATTGATGCTGGCCTTTATTGACGGTGGCTATCGTGTTGTAGCTGCCGAAGATGGTCTGGAGGGTCTGGCTCTTGCTAGGAAGTTGAAGCCTTTTGCTATTACCCTTGATATAATGTTACCAAAGATGGATGGATGGGAGTTGCTCAGCCAATTGAAAGCTGATGTATCTACCAGTGCTATCCCTGTTCTGGTGATCTCTATGCTGGACCAGAAAGAAACAGCTCTGGAACTGGGTGCATCAGAATATCTGGCCAAACCGTTCGATCGTGATGATCTCTTGAAGCTCATGGACAGGTACAGAAATAAACTGGAAGGGAAAAGTCCGAAGATCCTGCTGGTTGATGACGAGCCTTATGCCGTTGATCTTCTTTCATCCATGCTGGAGTCTGAAGGCTTCACCACACTTTCTGCATATTCCGGTATGGATGCAATTGACATGTGTACGGCTGATCAGCCCGACATGGTGATAATTGATCTGATGATGCCCGATATCACCGGTTTTGATGTGATCTCCACAATAAGGTCAAATCCAGTGACCGGGAATATTCCAATAGTCGTATGCACAGGAAAGGAACTCTCGCCTGACGATCGTCTGTTACTGGATGATAAGGTGGATTCTGTTATGGAAAAAGGGGATTTCAGCAAAAAGGACCTGCTGGATACCGTCCATCGTCTGGTTTCGGATGGTATGTCCAAATAAATATATATTTTCTAACCAATTCTTAAGCTATGTCATTCAATGAAACAGTATCCATGTATGCCCAGCAAACATTCGGGTCTCTCTTTGGTTCAATTGAATACAAATTAGCAGTAGCTGCCCTGATAATGCTATCCTCGCTTATACTTGCCTATCTGGTGGATATCGTTTTCAAGAAGGTTGTTTTACATTATACATCCAAGACAAGATTTGAGATCGATGATCTTGTAATACATGCAGTAAAGCGACCAATATACTATACTGTAATAATCCTGGGTGCGTTCCTTGCACTTTCCATAGTTGGCGGTGCAGAAAGTTATCTATGGGTATTCAATGACATATTGCTGACCATTCTGGCACTGGTCTGGATATTCACTTTGATCAGCCTTAACAGGATACTGTTTGACAATGTATTTCCGTCGTTAGTAAAGAAGACAGAGACAAAGATCGATGACGAAATGCTTCCACTCCTGAAAGGTCTCTCCGATATTTTGATAGGTCTGGTGGGTATAGGTCTGATACTCGAAGGTGTCTGGGGAGTGAACGTTGTTCCTTTGTTCGCATCTGCGGGTATTGTGGGAATTGCCATCGCATTTGCTGCCAAGGATGCCATCTCACAGTTCTTCGGTGGTCTTTCCATTTATTATGACAAGCCTTTCAAGAACGGTGACCGCATTGAGATCGCTGATGGTCAGTTGGGCATCGTGGAAGAGGTCGGTATCAGAAGCACCAGGATACTCGATTTCTACAACAATATGATCATCATACCAAACAGCATAATAGCGAATAACAAGGTCATAAACTATACATCACCCCAACCGAAGATGATGGTGAAAATAACGGTTGGTGTTGTCTATGGTTCTGATGTTGCAAAGGTAAAAAGGGTCCTTATGGACATTGCAAGAAGCATTGATCTTGTTCTGGATTACCCTGAGCCTTCAGTAAGATTTGACAACCATGGCGATTTCAGCCTTGATTTTGCATTGATCCTCTGGGTAAGATATCCTTCAGACAAGTTCAGTGTCATAAATGAGGTTAACACGCTGATCGATTCCGAGTTCCGGAAAGAGGAAATTGAGATCCCGTTCCCTACGTATACTATATTGAACCAACAATGATTGTAGAAAATTAATCTACCAATTAGTATATCTTCAAACCTTTCTATAAATAGTCCGGTGCAAAATTATTTATGCCTATAAACCTATTTTATTTTAGAGGTGACATTATGGATTATGAAGAAATATTCAGGCGAGCATGGGATGTTTTCAAAGAGAACGTCGCAGCTTATGTCGTAGCTACATTAATAGCATTTATAGGTTCAATATTTATTGTGACCATTGCACCGCTCTTCTACGGTCTTGCTTATATGGCTGTGAAAGGAATGGGCGGCGAAAAGGTTGAGATCAATGACCTGTTTGAAGGTTTCAATAATTTCATAAAGAGCTGGGTGTTCTTTATTCTATTTGCCATTATAGTGGGAATAGGATTTATGTTCCTGGTGCTTCCCGGACTTGTACTTTCAATACTGATGATCTATGCCCTCCCTCTCCTTATTATAAGGGGATACGGCGTAATGGATTCCATAAAAGAAAGTATCGAGATATCCAAGAACAACTTTGTTGACACCCTTGTTCTGGCCATCATCCTATGGGTGATCAGCGCAATAGGCGGCATGGTCTACGTTGGTTCTTTACTGACAACACCATTCTACTTCCTTGCACTGGTAGCAGCTCTTGAGGCACAGGTTGGTGCAGGAGAGAGCTATACTGCTGAGTATACGGAAGTCTCTGACGTTGAGTGAAGGAATTTAAAAATAGTATTTTGGGTCATAGATTTATTTTTCTATGACCCGGTTTGATTTTTTTTGGTTTATTCTACGGTTACATCCAGCTCATTTTGAGTTATGTGCAAATAGGTAATAAAGTTCCCTTCTACACAATAGTTGATAGTGACTGTAGATGTGCTGTAGTCTACAGGATCTTGGTTGCCACCATCCATATAAAATGTAACCGGTTTGTCTTCCGTTATTAGTTTAAAGTAATGTTGTGTAAGATCATTTACTGAATAGACGTCTGTATCATTTATGGTGGCATTAGACCATGAAAAGTCAGTCTCTACACCACCTTTCTTTTTTGAAAATTCCATCATAAATGAATCATTTACAAGATCAACTATGGAGTATTGATCCTCGTTTTTTGGACTGGTTGAATTTACTGGGTAATTTTGTATGCTTACCCATCTTTCCATATCAGAGCTCAAATCTGTGTCTTCATAAGTAACAATAAGATCTAATTGTTCAGCACCTTCTCTTTTCTGTAAATAGTATGAAAGTGTCTGGCTTCCCGAAGTTGCTGTTATGCCATAGTTTTTTGGATTTAGTCCACTTGAAGCCGCAGCTTGAAAGTCAAAATCAAAGTCATAAACTGGTTCATCGATTTGACACACTTGAGCCACTTTTAGTTTGCTTGAAAGGGGGTATGTTCCCATTGGGGGTTTTGTAGAGAAAGAAACAATGGCTGTTTTATTTTTATCATCCATTGTTGCACTGGTGTAGGTCATGGAATTTGCATAGTTTGCCCATGCTTTATAATAATCGCTTTTGATATATAGTATAAGTTCGTCAAAATGATCAGTAGGATTTATTCTGTTGGCAGAGAGTGAAGTATTCGGGTACAATACGTGTGGTTGATTATTAGATGTGACTAGAATCGCAGTATTGCCCTCGCCAGTAATGGATGAGTTACCATTTATGGTCATTATTGGCAATGTGAGTGTCACTCCATTATAATGGAATTCAGGTGGTGATACCATAACGGTTCCGCCTTTTGATCCGTAGTCTGACCATACTCCTCCACCTTCGTAAGCGACCGTTCGATCATCTTTGATGTATTCTATAGTACCCAATGAACAGTTGAATTCTTCATTCATATTAGTTGAATGGTTGATTATTTGAATCGTCATGAGTCCTTTTTCATTTTCACCAGGACCATTTACACTAATGCTTCCACCCATGAGGGATACGGAAGTTGTTTGTCTTGGGGACTCTCCAAGTGCGACTTTGCTCATCCGGGAGTCCATGACGGTAAAAGCCTGTTCAACTTTCTGTGCTTTTGCGCTGTCCTGCATATCATTGAGCACAGGGACATTGTAAACTAATATGATTCCAATAGCAATTATTGCAAGAGAGTACATCAGCAATAATCCAACAACTGATGAAACCGCTTTACATGATTCAATTGATTTTCTTTTCGTCCCCATATCCACCAATCCGAATTATATATTCATTATGATAAAACGTGTTACTATATTATTTATTGTGTTTGGCATACTTATCTTTTTGCGCATGTCAATTGAATTTTCAATATTATGGATTGTGTATTGATATTGTGAAAATCAATTTACAATTTCCACATCCAGCTCGTTTTGAGTTACATGCAGATATGTAATAAGGTTTCCAATAGAATCATAATTGAGAGTTATCTTTGAACTTCCATAATCCATTGGATCCTGTGATCCTCCATCCAGATTGAATTGAATTGGATCCTCATTTGTCATCAACTTAATGTAATGTTGAGTTATATTTTCCAGTGAATACTCATCATATCCTGATGTTGTATTGATCACAACGTTTGGTAATTCACTTGTGGTGTTGGAAGGTCCCCATGAGAAATCGGTGTCTGCACCATCCAGGTTTGGTGGACTATATTTCATAATGAATGATTCATTAAGCAGATCGACATTAGATATCTCATCTGCTTGTGCTCCCTCTATTGAGAATGTTTCGATTCCCTCCCAATGTTCGATATAGTCTGGCCCTACTGATGTATCCATATAGGTTACATAAAGTTCAAGCTGATCAGCACCGCTCTTTTTTTGTAAACCATAAGTTAATGTCTTGGAATCGGAAATCGCTTTTATTTCGTATTTTTTTGGGTTCAATCCCTGGGATTTTGCGGCTTCAAAATGGAAGTTAAAATCTTGTATTGGTTGGAAGTTGGATTTATTGACCTGGCCCATTTTTATATTATTAGTAAGGCTAAAGGTTCCCATCGGTGGAGTAGTATAGAATTCAATGATGGCTGTTTCGTTAGCATCATCAACTGTTGCAGTTGTGTATATTAACGTGTTAGCATAATCGGCCCAGGCGGTGTAGTATTCACTTTTAATGTATACAATGACCTTGTCATGCACAACCGGATTCTTTCTCTGGACTGACGCTGATACATTCGGATACAATATTTGAGGCTTGTTGTCGGAAGTTACCGCAATATCGAAATCACCATCTCCACTGGATGAGGATTTTCCATTAATGGTCATTATTGGTAAAGTAAGAGTAACTCCGTTGTAATGGAACTCCGGTGGTGATACCATAACTGTTCCTCCTCTTGAACCATAGTTGGACCACACACCTCCTCCTTCGTATGCTATTTTTCGATCATCTGTGGCATACTCTATAGTTCCGAGTGAACAATTGAACTCTTCCTTTGTATTATCCGTTTGGTTGATGATCTGAATAGTCATTCTTCCTTTTTCAGATTCAACCGGAGCGTTTACGTTTAAAGTCCCTCCTTCCATTGTGATGGACGTCGTTTGTAGAGGAGATTCTCCAAGCGCTACTTTACTTATACGTGAATCCAGAATTGTGAATGCCTGTTCTACTTTCTGTGCCTCGGCATCATCCTGCATTTCAGCGATCATCGGGACACTGTAGAGAACCATTACAGTAATGCAAAGGACTGTGATTGAAAAAATTAACAATGACCCTACAACAGATGAAACGGCATTACATTCACTGATTATGTTTTTTCCGCATCCCATCTGTTATCTCCGCCTTATTCAATTGTCATCTCAATTGATGATTGAAGTATGTATACGTCGATATTCTTTGCATAACTTCTGGATGCATTAACTGTGGAATTCATATGATCCATGTCCACGATTTGCATTTCCAGAGTTTCGTTCAGATAGTCTTCCCAAGCGGTATAATATGGACTTTGTATTGTTATATTAACTGCTGATACATTTTGGTATTTATAGACCTGGGGAACTGAATCCTTTTCTGCAATTACTCTTACTAGACCTTCTCCTGCAATACCATCAACACCTGTAACCAGAGTAAAAGGTATTACAAGGAGTTCATCTGAATTGATAAATTGAGGTTCCCGAACCATCACAGCTTCACCAGTTTCGTACTTTGCCCAAACTCCTGTGTTCTCATATGAGATTGTTGTATCTTCATATTGATTCTGCAATTCTCGAAGTTGTATATCTATTGGTTGAATTTCAGTTTTGGAGTTCGTAGCATTCCATGTTTCCAATTCAACATAAATTGAAGAATTTCCAGTGACCCATATTCCTCCTCCATACATTTTCAATTCTATGGACTGGGATGGAGCATGGTCAAAGACAACCTTATTTACGTTTTCCCCAAGAACTATGAAACTTTGTCTAATATTCTCTTTGTGTCCGCTTTCCTGCATGTTCTGTAGAGCAGGAAATCCTGCAACGGTTATAACAGTTATTGCAATAAGCATTATGCCAAGTATGAGCACTACATCAACTACTTCTGATACTGCATTTTCCGATTTTATTATATTTTTTCTTCCCATATATATCAGAACCTTTTAGTTGATCAGTATATCTCTATCATATTCGAAGTGCTGTTATAGGTCATGAAATGTTCCTCACTTGCACTGCTTATGGTAGTGGGAGTTACGTTAATATTTCTTGCTTCATAAGGTATTTTTACCCTTGTTTCGTCACGACCATGAGACTCAAATATCATTTCATCAGTTGAAAAATCAACAGAATAATAGTCATTTGCGACTTTCAAAGGCAACACCATCTCATATCTGATTTCACCAACTTCCCCCCCGATATTTTGGCTAGTGTTCACCAATGTTTCAATCTCTGTAATCTGGAGTGCGATGTTACTTCCATGGATCTCAAACTCTTCTCTCATGACTGTATGCTCCGCCTGGTCCATCATATCATAGGACGCATTCATAACAAGCAAAAAAGTGATAACTGTTATTGAAAAAGTAAGTATGAACCCAACAGAGGTAGCGACAGCTTCATTATCATGGAATATTTGCTTCATGTTAGATCCTCATGGTATTGTAAAAGGTATTGTCAAGTTGATCTTGTTATTGCTGGATGCAACACTTATTGTCGCATTTGTTACTTTGTATCTTTCTTCAACAAAAGAACTTCCATCTGCAAGTCCTCCGGAGATTGAGTAATATCCCATGGCATTACTTGAGTTTACAAATTTTATCATATAGGGGTCGTTTGTTGTAGATTTATTAAAATTAAAAGATGATACGCCTGTGATATTCAGCATCATGTATGTGGTTGGTGTTCTTGAATCAACAATATGATTATTTACACTTATGTTTATATGCGTACTATCGTTGTAGACTTTCATGGACCAAACTGTTCCGTTGGATTGGTTTACGAGATATACTTCATATGCATTTGACTCATCCACAAGCTTTGATGTATTTATTAACTCGATCGTGAATATGTCCGTACGATTTACATTCTTAACGACGTCCCAATCTGAGTTTCCAGAATAAAGTCCGTTCTCCGTAAAATATGCATCAGTAAGGTTACTGTCATCGAAGGATAGTGAAAGACCCCTGAATGCGTATATGGTTGATATTTCATTTGCATAGCTGTCCATATATGCTGCAATTTTTGCATCTCTGTCAGTTTCATATTTGCTATCGTTGTAAGCAGCACTTGTCGCCTCATCTGTCATTTTAGCAATGTTTGAGATCTCATAATTGCTAATATCACTGGTAGATTCCGATGCCATATTACTTGCATAGATGACATTGTTCAACATTATGGTCGTTATGACTAAAGTGAATCCTATGGCAAATGCAGCAAGTAATAACAATTGTGCGGAATCATCAAACTTTCTCATAATAACATCTCTTATTTATTTTACATGCGCCATAATGTGAGTTTCACATCTATAATGTTATATAATGCAGTTGCATTGCCATCAACATCTGGTATTCCGGTAACAGCTTCATAAGAACTTCCAACATCTGATTCAGAAAGCAATACTTTTCTTGAAACAATTACCGCGTTGTCAGATGGATCTCCATTATATATGTAGTAATTTTCAAGTTTTTCGCTGTATCTTGTGTAGTTCTCTGATTCTGAAATACTGCTATATGTGAACTCGATGTTGTGAGCAATTCCATTATCAACCAGAATAGGTTTTATGAGGTCAACTACAGGTCCCTCGAGTGAATTATTTTTATTATCATCGGATTGATAATCTGTCCCGTTCCAGACATACATCTCTCCATTCCAGTTAATGGTTTCATTTTTCAGATCAGAGTTTTGCCCATTTGAAGAATGGTCAAGTGCAGTCAACATATCTTGACCTATGATGTACATCTGGGATTCGATGTGGGCATTTGCTGTTGATGAGGTAAGGGGAGTAAGAGAAGTTGCCTGAACTGCGAATAGAATTATGACTACCATTATGGTTGCAGCCATTATGGCTTCAAGAGTGTGCATCTGTGCATCCTCTTCGCGTGTAATTCTAATTATGTTTAGATTTTTCATCTCACCACACCCTTACTGATAGTATTGCTGTTTCAGTTTCGCCGGTGACAGTATCTTCAATGAGTACAACACGCTTTGTTTGGCCAATATTGTTGGAAAGTGGAAGTGGTTCGCCCGCCATCTTGAGCATCTGTGTACTGTTCTCCAGTGTTACATTAAGGTCATATCGATGGTATTCTCCTCTCAATCCAAGATCTTCAATTTCTGTATAATAACCAGATGATAGCTTATTGTCAAAGTAATCATTAGTCTTGTTTCCATCAATCAAATTCGGTGTCCTTATATCCCCCGCACTGATCTCCTTCTCAGTGATCGAAGTAGCAACACGGTCAGCAACAAGTGTAACCTCGTCAGAATTGGACTGGAATGGAGTAAATAAACCTGCTGAATACTGGAATATGAAGAATAATGCAACAATGAATATGGTAATTCCCATAAGGTAATCGATTGTTACCTGGCCTTCGTCATTTCCTCGAAGTTTTCTTTTTAACAAATTAGGTCTTGTCATATTCTTCATCGTTCCTTTATGAGATCTCTACGGAGGCATGGAGCATTATATACCATATATCTCTGTACCATTCTTAACTTTTTTGATGTTCTTCTCAACTATTGATAGCCGGTTCTTATCTACTTTGAGTCCGGCAAGTTGTTCGATGAACCAGATAGATTTCACATGGTCATCGGGTGCAAGCTTCCAGTCGGTCTTTTCGATGTAATAATCGATGCCTTCTGCATATCGCATAAGTTCAAGCCGGACATCCTCGCTGATCCAGCCAAGTTCCTCATAGTAGGAAAGGATGTCTGCGAGGTGGTTCCTTCCGACAAGTTCCATGAGGAATTCAAGCCATTCCATGCAGAGTTTCATATTGGTGGAATTCTTTATAATATTGTTCAGCTGGATATTTTCGCCATTTGCACGGTAGCTTCTTGCTCCAAGGTTCTTGAATTCCTTCTCAACAAAATCAGTCAGTGAGACAAGTTCGTCCTTGATAAGTTGGTCCTGATTTTCTCTGTCAGCCCTGAAATCTTTGTTTGCATTGTGTGTGTTTTCCACGCTTCTTATCAGGTCAGATGTGACAGAGCGGAGTTCAAGCATGCTTTTTTGTGATTCTTCCTGAACAGCGTTCAGTGTGGAAAGAGTCTGGTCCAGTCTGTCGATACGTTTATTTGTCTCAAATATCTCTGCAGACCTTGAATTACCGAATTCTGTCAGTTTCTGCATCTGTTTGAGCATGATACTGTAAGAGCCTGTAAGTTCTGCAATGTTCTGCTCAATGGTATTGAGATCGGTTTTAAGGTCAACATTGTCGGTGTGGATACTTTCAAGTGTAACTTCGAACTCATTGAGACGCTCTTCAAGGCATTCGATCCTTTTTGTGGATTCATCGACTCTCATATTTATAATCGAGCTGAAGCTGTCCCCATCCCTTTTCATGGAGTCGATTGAGCTTTCCATTTCATTAATGGTACCTGTAAGTTCTTTGATATCCTTTCCAAGTTCTTCATTGCCTTGTTTTGAATCTGCCAGTTCTTCTTTTATTGTTCGGATCTCTTCCTGGGAGTAGCCAGGCAGGGAGTCTGTAACAGATGTCTCTGGGGATGCGGTTTTCTCAGTTACTCCGGAGTCGGTTGTGATTTCTGAAGGGGGCTGATCAGTCTGGACCTCCGGGATCCTTTGTTCAGATTCACTCTCAACATTTTGAGGTTCAATAGGGATTACTTTTCTAATATCCTCTAATGAGACCGTTTCTGCGTTATCATAGTTTGCAGGCAGGTTATTGTCGGGAGTAGTTTTCATATTCCGTTCAACCACATTAGGGGTAGTTTCCTCTTCTTTTTCTTCTGGTTCAGGAGGTTGCCACTCTTCCATGCGATCGATCAGCTTTTTTTTGTGAGTGAAACGTTTGAATGTTTTTTTGATTATTGTTAGAAGTCCGTTCTCGTTCCGGATGGCTTCTTCTGCTTCATTTTCAGCAGCTTGTGGGATTTCGTTTTCACTCATTGATCCCATGTCAGGCGTTGCCGGAGGGAATAGTGGTATTCCTGAGTTCTGAACCTTTTCCGGACTAACGGTCTTTTGATCAATAGCTTCAGTTTGTGTTAATGGGGAATTAATTGGCATGTCCGACATGGCTTCGAAAGGATTCCTTCCTGACATTTGAACTGGCCCATTAGTTCCATCATTGGGGGTAAAATTATCTCCATATTGTAAAAAGGATGATTTAACGTCTTCATTTTCGACGGGTAGTTCAGGTTCGAACAAAGGCAATGGTCTTTTTCTCAATCCTGTGTTATCCTTAGTCTGGTCAGTTTCGCTTTCCTGCAAAGCGATAGGTTTTCCAGGTTCATCAATTCCCCTTTCATTATCATAAGAAATAGCTGGTTTCGAATTGTTCTGAAATGGGTTATGATTTTCAATTCCGTCTATGATGGGAATTTCCGGTTTTGGATCTTGTTGACCTACTGGATTAATGCTTATGGTTTCATCTGCAACAGTTGCGATGTTCTGGTTACTCTGGTCACCTATGGGAGTAACGGTTGCATTTTCCGGAAACACAGCTCCAGCTGTAGCTCCTGTTCCAAAAGGAGGTGTTTTTCCTTTTTCTTTTCCAATTCCCCACGGTGATTCACTCATTGCAGACCAACTTTTGAGATCGATAAAATTGCTTTCCGGGGCCTGTAAGCTTGAGATAAGTCTTATACATCCTCAGATAATGCACGATCCTATTAAATTTGCATAGCTCTGCTTATTATATGTTTGATTTTTATTTAAGGCTTACTGATTATTATAATGATGAGTGTTTCAAACTGTATGACACTCTTATAACTTACAGGTTCAGATAGTCCTTAATATTAAAGTAAATTAAAAGATAGCCCAGGACCAGCATACCAAGTGAAACTATCCATGCCCATCTCAGTATGCGAGCAAGGTTCTCGGGCTGAGTTAAAATAAAAAAAAGTCTGTCGGCCATATTTGGCCGATCAGAGGATTTCTGCTGCATGAGAAAGCCTTATGCTTTGATCCTCTTCAAGCGGAATGTGTTCTCTCTTTCCATTTCTTCAAGACGGAGACTGATGAAGCTCATGGATTCCTTCAGTTCAGGTATGACCTTGAACTCAAGTGCATTGACACGCCTCTTTGTTTTTTCGATATCATCGAGAAGCTTCTTCATGGTTGTTTCGATCTCTGCTGCCAGAATGATCTTCTCAACCAGAACTTCATATGAATCGACGGCTTCGTCAATGTAAGAGCTTGTTCCAAGAATTCCGTATCCGCGCTTGTTTATGGGTTTACGCACACTTGAGGATTCGATCTTTGGCACTACTACACCCATGATGTTGTGGCTTTCGAGCTCGATCTGTGGTGCATCTTTCATTGCAAATGCTGTGGATTTGACAGTTATTCTGCCTTCCACAGATTCTGCGATACCGATCTGCTCATTGGCCCTTTCATAGGCAGCATCCAACTCAGAGCGTACATCCTTTGCTTTGCTTAAGATATCAAAGAACTCAAGGATAAGGCCATCTCTCTTCATTTTCAGCAGCTTGTGGCCACCTTCTGAGAGCTTGATCTTCTTCTTTAGTTCAATGAGTTCTGATCGAGTTGGTTTAACGTCTTTTGCGCCCATTATAGATCCCTCGCTACAGCATCACTCGCTGGTCTTGTGAGCAGGGTGGTACTTGTCAATGTACTTGTTATCGATCCTTGAAAGCTGTGCTTCAGGCATCTCTGAAAGGATCTCCCATGCGATTCTAAGTGTGTCATCGATGGAACGGTCCTCATCTCTGCTCTGGCGCACGAATCTGTCTTCGAACAGATCTGCGAACTCAAGGATTGTCCTGTCTCTTTCGGACAATGCTTCTTTACCGACGATAGCAACAAGTCCACGAAGGTCACGACCTTCTGCGTATGCTGCATACATCTGGTCAGATACTGCCTTGTGGTCATCCCTTGTCTTTCCATCTCCTATACCGGAGTTCATAAGACGGGAAAGTGATGGCAATACATTGATTGGTGGGTAGATACCCTTCCTGTGAAGTTCACGGGAAACCACGATCTGTCCTTCGGTGATGTAACCGGAAAGGTCAGGGATCGGGTGAGTGATATCGTCACCAGGCATTGTAAGGATAGAGAACTGAGTAACAGATCCCTTAAGGCCTTTGATAACACCTGCTCTCTCATAGAGGGATGCAAGGTCAGTGTACATGTAACCTGGGTAACCACGTCTTCCTGGAACCTCTTCTCTTGCTGCGCCCATCTGACGGAGTGCTTCACAGTAGTTTGTGATATCTGTCAGGATTACGAGTACGTGCATGTCATGCTCGTAAGCAAGGTATTCTGCAGCTGTAAGAGCCATCCTTGGAGTTGTGATACGCTCGACAGCAGGGTCATCTGCAAGGTTAAGGAAAACAACAGCCCTTTCAAGAGCACCTGTCTTCTCGAAGTCCTCCATGAAGTACTGTGCTTCTTCGTTGGTGATACCCATTGCAGCGAAAACTACTGCGAAATCTTCATCGCTTCCAGGAACCTTTGCCTGCCTTGCGATCTGAAGTGCGATCTCGTTGTGTGGCAGACCTGATCCGGAGAAGATAGGAAGTTTCTGTCCCCTTACAAGACTGTTTGTACCATCGATTGTGGAGATACCTGTCTGGATAAAGTCTTCTGGTGGCATCCTGGAATATGGGTTCATTGATGCACCATTGATGTCCACTTTCTCGTCAGGGACGATACGTGGTCCACCATCGAGTGGTTCACCTGATCCTGAGAGGATCCTTCCAAGCATATCCTTTGATACAGGGAGCTTGATGGTTTCGCCACTGAAGACAACACCGGATTCCTCGTTGAGTCCTCCTGTACCTTCGAAAACCTGAACAACTACCATGTCTGCAGATGTGTCAAGAACCTGACCTCTCTTGGTGGTTCCATCAGGCAGGTTGATGTGAACAAGTTCATTATAGCCTACAGGTTCTGTCTTCTCAAGGAAAACAAGAGGTCCGGAAACCTCTACGATCGTTTTGTATTCTTTGGTCATGTTCAGTTGCCTCCGAGCTGAGCAAATTCTTCATCCATCTTTGCCATGACTTTTTCAAGTTCTCCGTCGAAATCTTCTTCGAACTTGACCTTTGCAAGTTCATCCTTTGATTCGATGGAGATGATCTTGTTCATTGGGATTCCTGAGTCAAGTGCAGCTGTTGCCATTTCACCATACTTTGTGATAGATTTGAGAAGCTTGTACTGCTTGTCAAATGGACAGTATGTGTCAACAGGGTGGAACGCATTCTGCTGGAGGAAGTATTCCCTTACCATACGTGCGATCTCGAGTGTCAACTGCTGGTCTTCCGGAAGTGCGTCTGAACCGACGAGCTGGACGATCTCCTGAAGTTCGGATTCCTGCTGCAAAAGGTCCATTGCATTATCCCTGAGGTCAGTCCAGTCAGCTGCGACGTTCTCGGAGAACCAGTCTGCAAGACCCTGGGTGTACAGACTGTAACTTGTCAGCCAGTTAATGGATGGGAAGTGTCTTCTCTGTGAGAGCTTTGCGTCAAGAGCCCAGAACACTTTAACGATACGAAGTGTGTTCTGTGTGACTGGCTCGGAGAAGTCACCACCAGGTGGTGATACTGCGCCAATGACTGTAATTGAACCGTCAAGTCCTGCAAGTGAGTTCACGGAACCTGCACGCTCATAGAACTCTGAGAGCCTTGCTGAAAGGTATGCTGGATAACCTTCTTCTCCAGGCATCTCTTCAAGCCTTGATGAGATCTCTCTCATTGCTTCTGCCCATCTTGAGCTTGAGTCAGCCATGAGTGATACATCGTATCCCATGTCTCTGTAATATTCTGCAATTGTGATTCCGGTGTAAACAGATGCTTCACGAGCAGCTACAGGCATGTTGGATGTGTTTGCGATAAGAACTGTCCTCTCCATGAGTGGACGTCCGGTCTTTGGATCTTCGAGTTCAGGGAACTCGTTCAATACCTCAGCCATCTCATTACCGCGCTCTCCACAACCAATGTAGACCACAATATCTGTGTCACTCCATTTTGCGAGCTGCTGCTGTGTAACTGTCTTTCCTGATCCGAATGGACCTGGAATTGCAGCGGTACCGCCCTTTGCGACAGGGAACATACCATCAAGGATCCTCTGACCTGTGATCAGTGGCTTGGTTGGCATGAGCTTCTTAGCTACAGGACGTGGTCCTCGTACTGGCCACTTCTGCATCATTGGAAGCTCGGTTCCATCAGCGAGCACACATACAGTTTCGTCGACCGTGAAGCTTCCGCTCTTGATCTCTTCGACTGTACCTGATACTGTTGGTGGGACCATGATCTTGTGTTCGATGTTTGCTGTTTCCTGAACAACACCAATAACACTTCCACCTTCTACAGCATCGCCTTTGCTTACTGTTGGTGTGAATTCCCATTTCCTGTCACGGTTAAGTCCGTTTGCAGTTACTCCTCTCTCAATGAAGTTGCCCATCTTTTCCTGCAACACCTGGAGAGGTCTCTGAATACCATCATAAATACTTTCTAATAATCCGGGTCCAAGTTCCACGGATAAAGGCATACCA
This sequence comes from Methanococcoides sp. LMO-2, assembly GCF_038432375.1. NCBI lineage: Archaea > Methanobacteriati > Methanobacteriota > Methanomicrobia > Methanosarcinales > Methanosarcinaceae > Methanococcoides > Methanococcoides cohabitans. The sequence goes on along the minus strand of NZ_JBCAUS010000003.1, from coordinate 288,977 downwards.
GTGTTCACTACAGGTTCTCCCGGCCTGATACCGGATGTATCCTCATATACCTGAACAGTGGCTTTTTCGCCTTCGATCCTGATGACTTCTCCCATCAGTCCTTCGTGACCTACCTTGACCACATCGTACATTTTTGGTTTAATACCTATAATTGTGACGACCGGTCCTGCCACGCGATAAATTTCACCATTTACTTCCACAGATCTACACCTACCGATTGTTTTATCTTTTCCCTTAAATTTGAGCTTTCACCAGTTCCTCCGAGAGTAACGACTGTTGGCTCAACAGACTCACTTAGCGTGTCTCTCAAAATTTCCGGTAGTTTGTTAACGTCATCGCCATGCATGACAAATATTCCGACATCAGAATCCTCGAGGACCTTTGTGACCACGGATTCTAACTCATCATCATTGGCTTCGTATATCTTCTTGACACCAGCCAGCCTGAATCCTGTAACAAACTCGCTGTTACCTACTACTGCTAATTCCATTAGATCACCAACTGGTTCCTGATAATTTCTTCATCAAGGTTTGCTGCCTTTCCGCGCATAATAATACGCAAGTTGTTAACCTCGTTCTTTTTGTTCAGGATATAATCCATGATTGGAACAATAGAAAGTGGATACATATGTGAAAAGCTTGTAGCTGACTTGATGTTGTACTTTGTGAGTTGGGTTTCCAGCTCCACCAATGATTCCATTTCAGGTTTCACAATGTCGGAAATGTCCTCCCAACAAGGATACTTCTCAAGTGACTGTACAAAATCACTAAATGAAAGTGGCAATAGCCTTTCGATCTCTTTCTTGCTTATATGAAGCCCGCCATCAAGTATAAGTTCTGCAATTTCATCCTCTTCGACACCGGCATTCTTTAACCTGAAAAGAGTGCTCAGGTTCTTGCTGTCGATCTCAGTACGAATGAGCTTTGCGAACAGTTTACTATCCTTTGATTTTGGATTTCCTAATGCATAGAACAAGCCGTCATAGTACATCTTGTCAAGCTGGTTTTCAATAGCAGAGAGGTTTGTACCATCATAACCTTTCAATGTCGGGTAATAATCGGTTCCACTGAGAGCATCGATGACGCTTTCATAGGATTCTTTTTCTGCAAGGCTTGACAAAAATGAATAAGACAGTTGTCCGGCGGAAACAATGCTATCGTTGATCTCTTCTACTGATGCACCACAGTACTTTCCACGCAGGATTGTCTTGATGCTCCAGATATCATATTTCTTAAGATATTCAGAGATCAGGAAGTTAAGTTCCCCTTCTGAGATACTGATAAGCTTTGTAAATGTGACTGCAAGGTTCCTGTTCAATGCGTGCTCGAACAAGTCCACGCCGTCGTATACTCTTGCCAGTTCATCGACATCCTGTTTGTACTGTGACTCTTCAATGAAACGGGTGATCTCGTCGATACCCATGTTCATAAGTCGGGGATAGGTTTCCTTTGGAAGAAGATTGCTCTTCATTGCCCGAACACGTGCAGTCACGTAAGCGTAGTTAGAGCCACCACTTCCGCCCTGTTTCGGACTACTTTTTCCTCTGAATTTTTGCAAAAGCCGCATTTAAAAATCACCCGAACAAGATATCAGATGTCTGTTTCAATGATTGCTCATTAACGTTCTTCAGGATTATGTCGTATGTATAATCCAGACGAACTGTTCCATCGTCGTTCTCAATGACAACTCCGCCAATACAGTTGATATTGCCGGCATATTCAAGTGAGGACAACTTTCTGACAAGTTCTTCAGAGTCTTTGTTTGAATATATCTTGCTGCCATTGGCTTCATTCTGTTCGATGATGGCCTTTAACAGTTCTTCCTGTTTTGCTTCAGGAAGTGATACTATAGACTCCTCTGCATTGTTGTATACTTTGTCAAGGACTTCTTTGCGGGCATTAAGCATTGCACGTTTGACTTCCAGGTTTGCGCTGGATGTCTCTTGCTGGCGTAATCTTGCAATATCATCTTCTGCTTTTGCCAGACGGTCACCCATGATGTTCTTTGCATTCTGCCTTGCTTCATCAAGTATCTGAGATACTTCTGCATCAGCATCTGCATTGATCATGGTAACTTCTGCCTGTGCGGCATCCATGATATCTTTAATAACTGTTTCGAGTCCCATGCTCTGACACCTTCAAAGAATTTAAGAGCAAAAAATGCTCTCAAATTAACTTAGCTGATAAGCAGTGCGACGACAAGTCCGAAAATGACGATTGTCTCTGGAATTACAGTAAGGATCAAACCTTTACCGAACAGGCTCTCGTTTTCTGCCATTGCACCGATTGCTGCTGATCCGATATCCTTTTCTGCAATACCGGATGCAAGTCCTGTAAGTCCTACTGCGAGTCCTGCTCCGATTGCCTTTAATCCTGCTGGGTCCATCATTGTTGCTGTTGTTGCTGCGTCTACCATTTGTTTATTCCTCCGTGTATTTTCTTATATATCCGAATGGGTTGTATTTTCTTCCGCCACCTTCGTAGAATTTTCCGAAGAACTCTACATACTGCAACCTGAGTGCATGTAATCCGGGGGCTATTATACTCAGGACTGTGTTTAAAGCATGTCCGAATATGAATACGAGTATTGCACCAATAGCTGCCACGATCCCACCCTGGGACCAGATCATATCAAATGCTATGAGGTTGACAGTTGATGCAATATAAATTGATGACAATCCTACTGCGATTAAACGAGTGTAGGAAAGTGCATTACTTAAAAGTGCAGGTAATTCGATAACTGCTATTGCGCCTTCTCCTTTTATGAGCATGACTAATCCTATGAGGAACACTATGATTCCTATTACCTGTGTAGGTGCAATACCGGTGTAACCGAGCACTGCCAGAGCTATTCCAAGTTCTACTACAATCCAGCTTCCTTTTTCAAGCATCGCTGCAGTAAAACCGTGGTTTCTCTTCTCGTTTATAAATCCAAGTATGTATCCAAAATTGATATGAAGCAGACCAATAAGTGCTGTTGCAATGATCATTGTCATAACAAGATGTGTACGGTGTATTGGATATGTAATAGGTTCTCCTGCGATAGGGGTTGTGAACAGTGTTATTGTTTCAAATCCTGCGATCAGTCCAGGTATTGAGCCATGGTCTGTGTGCAGGCTTGCGAGTGGGAATCCAAGGAATTCAGCATATAGGATTCCAAATATCAATGTTGATATCTGACAGTAGATAAGTACGTTCATCAGAGGTTTCACTGCATCTGAATTTACCATCTTCTTGATCGCAACTGCAAGTGTCAGAAGGATCAATGCATATCCGATATCTCCAAGGATCATACCATAGAAAAGTGGGAATGATAAGAATATCAGGGCAGTTGGATCAATTTCCTTGTATTTTGGACGTGCATAAAGGTCCATAATCTCCTGGAATGGTCGTGTTACCTTTGGATTATCATATTCAATAGGTATGATGTCAGTATCTTTCTTTTCGATCTCCTGTACTGATACATAAGCTCGTCCGTTAGTTGCAGTGTTTACAATATTCTCTAGCTTTGAAACGCTGTCTGCCGGAACCCATCCATCAACGATGAATGTGTGCTCGGATGTTGCGATCTTGACTGGAGCTTCTGCTTTCTCGGCTTTAATAGAAAGTACTTCGTCACTGGCAAGTATGAATTCTGAATATTTATCTTTGATCGCCTGCATATCTGTTTCCAGTGCATCGATCTGTTTCTGGATGTTTGCTTCCTCAGATGCAAAGCCTGCGATCAAAGTCTGCGGCTTTCCACTGATTTCAGGGATTCTAAGCTCTCTGTATTCAAAGTTTGAAAGTACCTCTGAGGTCTTTGCTTCATCCTCTTTTTTGACAAACAATACTACAGTTCCGGAATTGTGGTCATATTCCATCTCGTAGGCAGATGTTACCTTTGAAATGGCAGGACCTACATCTTCCTTGACAGTACCTGCAAAGACTGCTATATTCTCGTAGTTACGATACAATTCCATGTCGATCGGAATTGCTGAGAATGGGGCAAGGTCTTTTTTCAGTGTTTCAAGTTCCTTTAATTTAGATTCCAGTTCTGATCTCTTTTCTGTCTTTTCAGTGACCTCTGTATCCAGCTTTTCAAGTTTGGAATCAAGGTCGCTTATAACAGTGCTTTCTTTCTGCTTTGGTGCATCTGATTTAGAGATGCCAAGGAAAGATGAAATGGATCTTAACTGTACAATCTTTTTGGAAACTTCACCTGCGTTTTCGAAAGGTCTGCCAAGTTTGAGTCCGGAACCATCCTCATTGTAGTCCTCAAGGTGGAATAAATTGGTGCCATGGAGAGCCTCAATTGTTTCTTCCATGATTTCCTTGTGACCGACAATGATGGCACGACTCATCTCTTTTGGCTTAAGCATGAATTGCCCTCTCAAACTCGCTGATTAAGTTCTCAACGGCCTTGTCAATGTTAGCTTCAGCATTCTTACCGATGGATGAAGCTTCGTTGTTACCGTTGCTGATAATTTTGTCAGATTCTTGTTTTATTGTTTCTTCAGCAGATCTAAGTGCACTCTGTGCGGATTTTGTCGCATCAGATTCTGCCTCCTTGATGATCTCTCTGGCTTCAGCACGAGCATTCATAATGCGCTCGTTCTTACTTTTAAGCCCTTCCTCCACCATTTTGGCCGCACTTTGTTCTGCTTCCTTTATTTCGGATAATATTTTATCTTTGGCCATATAAATCCTCAATATGTCGATAAACTGTTTACTTAGCGCGTGATTTACCCACCCCTATAGCAAACATGCATATAAGTTATTCGGTTCCACCTTTCTGATTGCGGAAATGTTAATAATTTATCATGACTTATTTGCGAAAGGTATATAATATAATCAAGTTCTGACTGTCGATTATCTGTTGTTTGGCAGTTCAGAACTTTATTAATACAATTGTCTTACTTGTCGGGCACTAAAAAATCAGGTCAGTTCCTTTCCTGAATGTCGACCCTTATAGGTACGATCGCATCCTTTGGTATCGTGTGTATGTATTTCTTCCTGAATTCTGGGTTGCGCATCATACAATATTCTGCAGAGCCTTTGTATGCGCTATGTTTGCCCATGCGCTTCCAGATATCCTCAAGACTGTCCTCTCTTATGTTACCGAAAGCAAGTGGTGTGTATGCACATGGCATGACGTCGCCACCGGATGATACATGTATCCATCTCCTTCCGGCAAAACAGCCAAACTGGTCAGGTCCCATGAAATATGGGAATGCAGTGACCCTTGGTCCGCCAACTGTCCTGTTCTTTTCTTTCTGGAACTTTTCAAGCCTATCGACATCCTTCTGACTGATCGTTTCATCTTCACGTTCAAGCCATCTGCCAACAGCAATGATCTCATAGATTGACATCTCATGCATTCCAAGGCTTTCTGCAAGTCCATAGAAATCTTCCAGGTCGTCGATATTGTCAGGGGAAACGACTACGAACATATCCGTCAGCATACCTGCATCAAGACTGTTCTTAATTCCATCCATTGCATTCTGGTAAGCACCTTCTCTTCCACGGACACGGTCATGCTCGCTTTCGAAAGGACTGTCAATACTGATGTGTGTTGCAAAAAGCCCTGCGTTCTTGAGGTCCGTTGCCCTTTCCGGTGTCAGCCTGAAACCGGATGTAAAACATGTGGCAATGGCTCTTGTCTTATCGACATTTGCAACCATGTCCACTATGTCGCCTCGGAGCATTGTCTCACCACCATCGAACTGTATCGAATATGCTCCAAGATCGATAGCTTCCTCAACTGCCCTGTTGATCTCCTCAACTGTCATCTCAGGATCCGCAACAATTCCTGCAGCCCCGCAGTGGATGCAATTGTAGGGACACTTATCAGTAATTCCTATTGAGAACTGGTCGGGTATCCTTTTCTTCATAATGGCCCCGATCTGTGCACTTATTAGCCTGTTGAAGGCAGTACTGGGTATCGGTGGTGACCATGTGGAAAAAATTATGTTCTCGTCATCTGCCCGGATAGGTTTCTCTTCCTGGAAGATCTTATTGATCCTCTTGATGACAGGGCTTGCAACCGCTGAAAGCGGACCTTCTGTATCCAGGACCACTTTGCCGTTCTCTGTACTGGCATTTACTTTGATTACTGATTTTTCATATACCCGCATATCTTCACCTGGGTTTCTATGATTTAATATTCTGGGATCATTTCGATGGTTATGTAGTCGGTGACCTTAAGAAGTTTGTCTTTTGCATCTGATGGTCCGAACTTTTCGAGGATTTCTTTTGCCATATCCACATACTCTATCGCGACATCGGTTGCTTTTTGTATGGATTCCTGCCGGCTCATGTCCTTCTGGTATATCTGAAGAATGGAGACCGACTCATGGTCTGATCTTTTATCTCCGGAAGTTTCTGTGTATTCCAGAAGGTCATCGACTATCTGGTAAGCTATCCCCAGCTTTTCCCCATAGTCTTTCAACATTTTTGCGGTGGCTTCATCCGCATCTGCGATATATGCTCCCATGGCTGCACTCGCAGCGAAAAGGGAAGCTGTTTTCTTATTAATACAATCAAAATAGTTGCTGTCCTCAAAGGTTCCGTTCGTGCTTTTTATGTCAATGGTCTCGCCTTCTGCCATAGCCATTCCTGCACGTCCGAACTCTCTTACCACGGGGGCAGCATATGATGAGATGAGGTCTATTGACTTTGATATCATGTAGTCTCCTGCAAGCATTGCAGCTGCAGGGCCGAATTTCTTATGGGCGGACTCCACGCCTCTTCTTATAACACCCTCGTCCAGGATATCGTCATGTATCAGGGATGCCGAGTGGATAAGTTCGATGGCGAGTGCGGCATTAACGCTTTTTTCGTAGTTGCCTCCGCATATCCGGGAAGCAAGCATCAGTATTATCGGCCTGACCTTTTTACCGCCGGATCTGCAAATGTGGCCAACCACTGATTGCATCTGGGGTGAATCATCCATACTGCTGATCATATCGTTCATTGCATCGTTGATGTGCTGGTACTCTTCCCATTCTTCGATGTTCATCGCATGCCCTCATAATATGGAATTATTGTTTTGTTTTGATGTTTAGTTCATTCAGAGTACTTTGACGGACATCCCATCACGATCTGCTCTGCATCGATAAGGGTTTCAGAGACCATGGTTCCGGTCAGACTGATGCTTTTTCCCTCTGCGAGGTTTGCGGGGAGGTCAGCAGAGTATTCCACATCGATCTCGTAGTTCTCATCTTCTGCATCTACCAGCGTGAAGGTGGTTATCTCAGGTGAGATGCTCAGGCTACCATTCTTCACAACTCCCATGGTGTTGACCTTCTGTCCCAGATGCTCAGTTGGGTCGGCAGTGATGTCGGATACCATGTAATATCCCTGTTCGACATCCACGCCCCAGAATCCGATCGCAACCACTGCTATTATGGCAATTGTTGTCAGGATCGTCTTTCGTTTTTTATCCATATGCAAATACCTTCATTTTTTAAGCTTCAGAATTAGGGATTCCATCTTAGAACGGTTATAGATCAGGTAACAGATGTATGATAATACTACTATCCATGTGATGACAAAAGCTGCCTGAAATGCCTGTATTCCAAATACCATGCCCGTTCACCCTTCATCGATCTTAATTGCCGGAAAAATCTGGTTTCCTTTGTTATTATCCGTGTCTTGACGACACGGTTTAATATGGGTTCTGTGTAGTATATTGCCATACTATTTAAGTAAATTGAACGAATGTTCTATTGTATTCTTACATTATATATAGGGCATAAAGGAGAACTGTCTGACATGGTAAAACCTCCAAGACTTATCGCATGGGAACTGACATGGGGTTGCAATCTTTCTTGTGTCCATTGCAGGGGTGCATCCACCTCTGAGATACCTGAAGGTGAGCTCTCTACGGATGAAGCAAAGCATTTTGTTGACGAGATCGCTGAAATTGGTGATCCTATCCTCATTATCACCGGTGGGGAACCACTCACCCGGAAAGACGTTTTTGAGGTTGCCAGGTATGCAACCGATAAAGGCTTACGTGTTGCTCTTGCAACAAACGGCACCCTTCTTGATGAGGTCGTTGTGAAAAAGCTCAAGGATGCCGGTGTCCAGCGGGTAAGCATCAGTATCGATGGTTCTACCGCAAAGACCCATGATGAGTTCCGTGGAGTTCCCGGTGCGTTTGAGGGTGCCATGCGTGGGATCGAATATCTCAAAAAAGGTGGTCTCGGTTTCCAGATCAACACCACCATCACAAAAAGAAACCTTGATGAGATCCCTGCAATACTTGAGCTGTCAACCGAGATCGGTGCAGAAGCTCTTCATATATTCCTGCTTGTTCCTACTGGCAGGGGAAAGAACCTCGAGAAAGAGGAGATCCCTCCGGTGGAATATGAGCGCGTTCTCAACTGGTTCTATGACCAGCAGAAGAATGTCAGTATCCAGCTAAAAGCAACCTGTGCTCCACATTATTTCAGGATAATGCGCCAGCGTGCTAAAAAGGAAGGGATCGAGGTCTCTGTAAAGACCCATGGTTATGAGGCAATGACACGTGGATGTCTCGGAGGTACAAGCTTCTGTTTTGTTTCAAGCACCGGCGATGTCCAGCCATGTGGTTATCTGCCTGTAGTTGCGGGAAACATAAAAGAGCAGAGCTTCAAGGAGATCTGGGAAGATTCCAAATTGTTCAATGATCTAAGGGATTTTGACAGTCTGGGCGGCAAGTGTGGAAAATGTAGCTACAAAGGAGTATGTGGCGGATGTCGTGCCCGTGCATATGCTGCCACAGGTGACTACATGGCCGAAGAGCCTTACTGCATATATGTGCCCAGATAATTGGGGCAAGTATCCGGTAAAAGCTGTGTTTGCAGGAAAACATTATAATCTAATGATGGCATGAAGTCTGCATGGCATCCGGGAGCCTGCTAAAAACAGTCTCCTAAAAAACATTTGGTGTTCATTCATATGATACAACTTGATGAAATTGACAAGGATATCCTTAACCTGATCCAGCTGGATTTTCCGCTTGATGTTCATCCTTTTGAAAAACTGAGTGCCCAACTGGGCATCTCTGAAGTGGAACTGCTGCAACGCATGGAGCGTCTGAAAGAAGAAGGTGCAGTGCGCAGGATAGGTCCGGTTATCAACACGAAGAGAGTAGGCGGGATAAGCACTCTTGTTGCATTGAAAGCTCCTGAATCAAGGATCGATGAGATTGCGGAGCTTATCAATCAGCATCAGGAAGTTTCACACAATTATTTGCGCCAGGCAGATTATAATATATGGTTCACAGTATCTGCTGCTAATAGGGAAAGGCTGGAGCAGATAATCAATGACCTTAAGGAAGAGACCGGGTGTCCTCTGATCGACCTGCCTACAAAACGCCTTTTTAAAATTGGGGTGAAGTTCGATGTCAAATGAAAATTCTGGCAACAATTCCTGTGACAATATTGTCATGGATGAATGCGATACCAGACTTTTGAAACTTACTCAGGATGGAATCCCATTCACGCATTCGCCTTTTGCTAAGATTTCTGAAGAATTGGGTATCACTGAGGAAGAAGTTGTCCAAAGGATAGAAAAACTCCAGGAAAACAGTTTTATCCGAAGGTTTGGGGCATCTATCGGGCACCGTGCTATAGGTATCACTGCAAATGCAATGTGCACATGGAATGTACCTGATGAACTTGTAGAAGAGGTGGGTGCCGTAATGGCAGGATTTACGGAAGTGACCCATTGTTATGAAAGGCCTCGTTATCCTGACTGGCCATACAACCTGTTCACAATGGTCCATTCCTATACAAAGGAAGATTGTGAATACGTCGCTTCGGAGATATCCAGGGCTACCGGAATCAGTGATTATCAGTTATTATACAGTGTTCGTGAATTCAAAAAGACAGGTGTGAGGTTGTGAATGGCAGAACAGACCGATGGCCGTAATTATCTGCCGCTTTTCATTGACCTGAGCGAGAAGAAAGTGGTAATTTTCGGTGGAGGCTCTGTTGGTCTTCGCAAAGCATCCCTCTTTTCGGAGTATGCACAAACGCTGGTAGTAAGTGCGGATTTTGTTCCCGAGCTTCGGGATCTTGCATCTTCATCTTCTGTGGAGCTGGTTTCCATGGACCTTATGTCCGCACCCGATGAGAAGCTCAAAGAGTTTGTGTCGGATGCTTTCCTTGTTATTCCTGCAACGAATATAGCTAAGCTCAACGACAGGATCGAAAAATTTGCACGCATGTCAGGTGCTTTGGTGAACCGTGTCGATATGGCGGATGATGTTGTCATTCCTTCTGTTATCAAGAGGGGAGGTCTGACCATCGGAATATCCACTTTTGGTTCGAGTCCTGCAATGTCAAAATACACGCGCAGAAAAATAGAAACGTTTATAACTCCTCAGTATGGGGATATGATACGATTGCAGGACGAGGTCCGCAATATCCTGAAAACCAAAGTTGAAGACCAGAAGGACAGAAAAGCGATCCTCTGGGAGATACTTGAGGATAGGGCTGTCTGGGATGCTCTTGAGATCTCATATGAAAAAGGGTATAATGCAGCATATGATATAGTTCAGGAGCACATAAGCAAGAAAGGTTGATATTATCATGGGATATTACATTAGATTTAAGTTCGATGTTCGTGTTCATGAAGATATGCTACATCTAATGCACGTTCATTGTGGAGGTTCACTGTGACAGAAATATCCAGTATGGTCATTACACATGCCAAGGCTACAGTCGAGGAAATGGAAGATTCATGGCATGGGGACCTCGATGGTGTTCTGAACCAGCTGTATTCAAATGAACTTGTTTATGAATGTGCAGTGCTCAAGACATGCAACCGTGTGGAGATCTATGTTGTTTCCTCAAAGGGTAGCAGCGTACTGTTCCATTTTGCAAAAGAGATGGGTGTGTCAGCTAATATTGTTGAGTTCTATGACCATGATGAATCTTTAAGACATCTTCTCAGGCTTGCATCAGGCCTTGAATCAATGATCATTGGTGAGGACCAGATCCTGGGCCAGATCAAGGACCTGTTCCTTATTGCAAAAGAGGCAGGCACAGTAGGAAAGGTGCTGGATACAGCTTTCAGTAAGGCTATACAGGTTGGCAAGAGGGTGCGAACTGAGACCTTTATCAACAGAGGTGCGGTTTCCATTGCTTCCGCAGCTGTTGACCTTGCCGAGGATATCCTACATGGTCTGAAGGACAAGAACATCCTTGTTGTCGGAACCGGTGAAATGGGTACTCTGGTCACAAAGGCTCTTGCACACAGGGACATGAATGTCATCTACATTGCAAACCGTACATATGAGAAAGCAAAGGATCTTGCTGTGGAACTTGGTGGCGAAGCTGTCATGTTCGACCAGCTTGAGAAATATATCTCAGCCGCCGATGTGGTAATAACTGCAACTTCCGCACCACACTATGTTGTGAAGAAGGATCTTGTGGAAAAGGTAATGGACGGTCGGGAGAACGAACTTCTTCTCATAGATATTGCAAGTCCCAGGGACATTGACCCGCTGGTGGAGGATATTCCTCATGTGATCCTTCGCAATATTGACAGTTTGCGTGTTATCAATGAGAAGAACCTTCAGATGAGGCTGGAAGAGGCCAAGAAAGCTGAGGTCATAGTTGGACAGGAACTGGAACTTCTTGGAGCACAGTACAAACGCCAGAAAGCAGATGTCATTATCTCAGAACTTTACAGCAATTCCTATGGTCTGAGAGAGACCGAGATGGAACATGCCATTAACAAGTTGAGCGCCTATCATACGATGGGTGACTTTGAACGCAAGGTGCTCGTGGACCTCACGCGTGCAATTACCAATAAGATCCTGGCAGAGCCGACCAAGAAATTGCGCAATGCTGCGGAGTATGATGACGAGGAATTCCTGGATTCCGTATCCCGTTTATTTGATATAAGTCCGATCAAGAAGAATAATGAATCTACAAAATAAGAGTTGATACTATGTTCCCACAGGTTAGAATGCGAAGGTTAAGAAGTGGTAAGATACGCGATATGGTTCGGGAGACCGAACTTAGTGCGAACGACCTGATATATCCTATGTTCGTGGATGAGACCATTGATTCTACTGTGGAAGTATCATCCATGCCAGGTGTCCAGAGGTTGCCTCTGGATAAGGTCGTCGATGATGCAAAGGATGCAGCAGATCTTGGAATTCCTGCACTGATCCTTTTCGGAATTCCGGAGCACAAGGACGAGACCGGTACATCCTCTTACGGCGAGGAGGATATCGTCCAGCAGGCCGTCCGTGCCATCAAGGAAGACCTTGGTAAGGACATGGTGGTCATGACCGATGTCTGCATGTGTGAATACACAAGCCATGGTCACTGCGGAATCGTGAACTTTGAGACCGAGGAAGTTCTAAATGACCCTACCCTTGACATACTTGGCAAGATCGCTGTGAGCCATGCAAAGGCAGGTGCTGATATTGTGGCCCCTTCCGGTATGATGGATGGTATGATCAGTGCAATGCGTACGGCTCTTGATGAGGAGAACTTCAAGAACATTCCTATCATGTCCTATGCAGCTAAATATTCTTCAGCGTTCTACGGTCCTTTCAGGGATGCAGCAGATTCCGGTTTCCAGTTCGGTGACCGTTCAGCTTACCAGATGGATCCTGCAAATTCCGATGAAGCGATCCGCGAGGTCGAACTGGACATACTCGAAGGCGCTGACATGGTGATGGTCAAGCCGGCTTTGCCTTATCTTGATATCATCTATCGTATCAAGCATGAGTTCAAGATGCCTACTGCTGCTTACAATGTCAGTGGTGAGTACTCAATGCTCAAGGCAGCAGCAGAGAAGGGATGGCTGGATGAGAATAAGGTCATGTATGAATCATTGATGTCGATCAAGCGTGCAGGTGCTGATATGATACTGACGTATTTCGCAAAGGACCTTGCAAGGATGTTGAAATAATTTAATGCTGACAGCTTTATTCAACTTGATAATTTCATCTTAACATAATCACAGATCAAATTCCAAATGGTGTTATAATGGTTACTTTAGACAAATCCAAGGATCTATTCGACAAAGCAAAAATGCTACTTCCAGGCGGTGTGAGCAGTCCGGTACGTGCAATCAAGCCATATCCGTTCTACACAGAGTCCGCGAAAGGTTCTCATATCACTGATGTTGATGGCAACGAGTACATCGATTACTGTCTTGCATACGGTCCCAAGATACTGGGGCATGCAAACCCTGTAATCAGGCAGGCGATCATTGACCAGCTTGACAAAGGCTGGCTTTACGGAACCCCGACCCAGCTTGAGGTTACCCTTGCAGAGAAGATCGCATCCCTCTATCCAAGCATCGATATGCTTAGGTTCATTTCAACAGGTACCGAAGCTACCATGAGTGCTCTCAGGGCTGCCCGTGGTTTTACAGGTAAGAATAAATTCATCAAGATCGAAGGTGGTTTCCATGGCGCTCACGATGCTGTGCTTGTGAAAGCAGGCTCCGGAGCAACCACACACGGTGAGCCGGATTCCCTTGGAATTCCTGCAGATTTCACAAAGAACACCCTTCAGGTCGCTTACAACGATATCGAGGCAATGACAGAGGTCATCGAGGCCAACCAGGATGACATGGCTGCGGTAATTATGGAACCTGTACTGGGTAACATTGGTCCTATACTTCCTGAAGGCGATTACCTGAAAGAGGTCAGAAAGGTCACTGAAGAGAACGATGTTGTCCTTATCTTTGACGAAGTTATCACCGGTTTCAGGCTTGCAATGGGTGGTGCACAGGAGTACTTCGGTGTCACACCTGACATGACAACCCTTGGAAAGATCATAGGTGGCGGTCTTCCTATCGGCGTTTTCGGTGGTAAGCGTGAGATAATCGATATGATATCACCGTCAGGTTCAGTTTATCAGGCAGGAACCTTTAGCGGAAGTCCTGCATCAGTTGCAGCCGGTATTGCAGCCCTTGATGTACTTGAGAAGGAAAAGGTCCATGAAAAGCTTGAAGCAACTGGTAATATGATGCGTTCCAACCTTACGGATATCATTGCAGACAAGGGACTCGATTACAATGTCAGTGGTATTGGTTCAATGTTCAAGGTGTTCTTCGGGGATATGCCTCTGAACTATCAGGACGCTCTCAAATGTGACAAGGAAGGCTACTTGCAGTTCTTCCACAACATGCTGGACAGCGGTGTTTTCGTACCACCTTCCCAGTTCGAGACAAACTTCCTTTCAACAGCTCACACTGAGGATGATATCGAGAAGACCCTTGATGCATACGCAGCTAACCTGAAATAATTCCAGGAGAGATCACAGTATGATACTGGGAACCCGTGGAAGTGCTCTTGCCGTTGCTCAGGCAGACCTTGTTACTAAAATGCTCGAAGAACGCGGGCATGAACTGGAAAGAGAGATAATCAAGACATCAGGCGATGTTTTCACAGACCGCCCCCTTCATGAGGTTGCAGGCGTGGGAGCATTTGTCCGCGAACTTGATGACAGGATGATCGCCGGTGAAGTGGACATTGCAGTCCACTCCATGAAAGACCTTCCTACAATAAGACCTCCTGAGCTTGCTATTGCAGCAGTTCTGGAGCGAGATTCTCCTTATGATGTTCTCCTTACACAGGACGGCTCAACACTGGATGAGCTTCCTGATGGTGCTATTATCGGCACGACCTCTATGCGCAGGCGTGCACAGCTTTTGCGCTTCCGTCCTGACCTCAACATACAGGACCTGAGAGGCAACATCAATACGCGTATAAAGAAACTTGAAGACGGATTGTATGATGGTATATTGCTTGCAGAAGCAGGCCTGCAGCGCATGGGTTGGGAAATGAACGTCCATCGCCTTCCTCCTGAAGGATTCTGTCCTTCTGCCAACCAGGGAACCATTGTGATCGTTACCAGATCTGGAAGTGAGGCAGAGAAGATCTGTTCTGAACTTAACCATGAGAAGTCAAGGATCGAAACCGAGGTCGAACGTATACTAATTACGGATGTCGAAGGCGGTTGTGTTGTTCCTATCGGCTCGTTCGCACGTATCAGTGATGACGGCGATGAGATCCACGTACTCGTGGAAGTGCTGTCCCTTGATGGCACACGTGAAGTGCGCATCGATGAGATGATCCCGATGAAGAACTACCGTGAACATGCAGCCAGCATCGGAAGGATGCTTGTTGAAATGGGTGGCAAGGAACTCGTCCGGGATGCTGTGTGCGAGCTTTCCGGCTGTGAAGATGAGTGAATTGATCGGAGTGATATATTATGGTAAAGATCACAGGCATTGAATTCAGGAATCCCACAATACTTGCATCGGGTATCATGGGTACCACAGGTGCTTCCCTTGTACGTATGACAAATTCCGGTGCAGGTGCGGTGGTTACAAAATCCATCGGGCCGGAGCCGAAGATCGGGCATCCGAATCCCAGTATGGTCAAGCTGGACTGCGGTTTCCTGAACGCAATGGGTCTGCCAAATCCTTCCTATGCGGATTTCGTTAATGAGATAAAGATCGCAAAAGAAGGCGCTGATGTTCCTGTGATCGCAAGTATCTTTGGCGGAAATGCGGAGGAATTCGTCAGGGTTGCTGAAGGTCTGGCTGATGCCAAACCTGATGCATTTGAACTTAACGTCAGCTGTCCGCATGCGGAAGGTTACGGTGCTACAATAGGAACCGATTCCTGTATGGTGGAAGCGATCACCGCTGCCGTTTGTGATGCCGTGGATGTCCCGGTATGGGTAAAGCTGACACCAAATGTTACTGATATTAAATCAATAGGCAAAGCTGCTGAGAACGGCGGTGCTGCTGCTGTTGTGGCTATCAACACCCTGCGTGGAATGGCTATTGACATCAATTCCGGGTATCCCATACTTGGAAACCGGTTCGGAGGACTTTCCGGTTCAGCGGTAAAACCGGTTGCTATCAAGTGTGTCTATGACCTTTATGAGGCACTGGATATCCCTGTGATAGGTGTTGGTGGAGTGTCCTCATGGGAAGATGCAGTTGAGATGATAATGGCAGGCGCAAGTGCTGTCCAGATCGGTTCAGCTGTTCATGAAGGCGTAGAGGTCTTTGCAGACATTGCAACAGGTATCGAGCAGTTCCTGCAGAACAATGGTTATGCCGGTGTCGAAGATATTACCGGCCTTGCCCACGAGGTGATCTGATGCGTCCAATTAATTCTAAAATAACACAGATCGTAGAGGAAACTCCTTCTATCAGGACATTCCGTTTTGACACGTCCCTCGATGATGCCCAGCCAGGCCAGTTCGTAATGGTCTGGGTACGTGGCGTGGACGAGGTCCCAATGGGCTGCTCCTTCAAGAACGGTATCACCGTACAGAAAGTAGGTGATGCTACATCACGTCTCTTTGAGATGAAGGAAGGCGATTCCGTCGGTCTTCGTGGTCCTTTCGGAAAGGGCTTCACATTACCTGCAAAGGATGAGAACATACTGATAATCGCCGGCGGAGTTGGCGTTGCTCCACTTGGACCGCTTGCTGATGAGGCCGCTTCCGTAGGTGCAAAAGTTACCACGATACTCGGTGCAAGGAATGCATCGGAGCTTGTTTTTGAGAAAAGGTTCTCAGAGGCAGGGGGTATAACTGTGACAACAGACGATGGTTCTGCCGGAACCTGTGGTTTTGTCACAACTGTACTTGCAGAAATGGATGTTTCCGAATACGACCGCATATGCGTATGTGGCCCTGAGATCATGATGTTCAATGTCCTCAAGATGTTAGAGGAAAAGGGTGCACATGATCGGGCAGAGTTTAGTCTCCACAGGTATTTCAAATGCGCAATCGGGGTGTGTGGTGCCTGCTGCATGGACCACGAAGGGCTGAGGGTCTGCAAGGACGGTCCTGTACTGAACGGTTCCTTATTGCTGGATTCAGAGTTCGGCAACTACAAGAGAAGTTCCAGCAGCCAGAGGGTTAAGGTCTGAAACTGATTTCTGGCCACAATCCCTATTTCTCATTTTTAGTGGGCTACTACCTTCTTTTCAAGATGTTCTTTTGCTTTTGAAAGTACTTCATTGAAAAGTATCAGCAGGTTTCCTTCAAAGACCATCAGGTCGATGTCGTACTGTTCTCCTCTGGAAGCGTAGAGTGTTGTCAGTTCGAGGTCCTTTTCAGCTTCTGACCTGATCGATTCAAAGGGTTGGTCCCAGTGTGAGGACTTCTTGTAGGCAATAATGTTTTCCAGTGTGCTTTCATCAAGATAGGTCCCCACCCACTGGAAAAGCTGTGCTCTGTACTGTTCAGTAATCTCTACATTTCGCAGGTAAGTTAGTGCATGAGCTTTTGCACTGTCACTAAGTCCGATATCCTCAATATAGGTCATGTTCCCCACCATTCCGAACATATCTGGATATGCGTATTTTAAATATTGAAATCCTGATTCGCAGTATTTCTATATTTATATATAACCACAATCAAAGATATACTTTTTCCATTTTGAAATTTATTCTTCGGCAAAGTCATAAATTTATTTAGTAGGCAGTGCTTGTTTTCATATACTACTTATATAAAGACTTACTTTAAGCAGAGAATGAAAAAAGTCGTGAACTATGATATATTAAGGGAGCTATTGATCTTTGCCATTGCATTATTGCTTGCAGTGATGTTCTGGCAGAACAACATTCTACTGACCTTCCTGATGATCCTCGTTTATGGTGCAAGACAGTTCAAATGGTCTGCAAAAGGAGACAACATCATCTATGTCTCAGGCATTATTCTTGGATGTACCGCCGAGTTCATAGGTACCCATCTTGGTGTCTGGACCTACTCTGCTCCTTTGTTCATGAACATTCCTCTCTGGCTCCCATTTGCCTGGGGTCTGGTCTCCGTGATCATTATCAGGGTCTCTCTTCCGTTCATCGAGGAATGATCCGGAAAAGGCCTAATTAATTGGATCTGGTTGCCTATAAATAGCTTCAGTTCAATTTCCTTTTGGGGTATTGTAATGTCTGACATAGATATTGTTGAAGTTGGGCCACAGCTGGTCATTGGAATGAGGAAGACTGGAAAGTATGAGCTGATCGCAGAGATGCTTCCCGATCTTTTCCATTATGCATTTGATAATGGTCTTGAGATCACAGGAGGTCCGACATTCATCTGTCATGAAATCGGTGAAGAGGCGGCTATGAAGGCCTATCGTGAAGGGAATGCGGATGTGGAGGTAGCTGTCCCGATAGCCAATAAGGTAGATGGGACTGACACGATAAAGTGCTACGAACTTCCCGGCGGAAAGATGGTAAAGACCATCCACAAGGGTCCGTATGAAGATAGCACACAAACCTATAGGGAATTCTTTGCCTGGATCGAGGAAAAAGGACTGACCATTACAGGACCAACAAGGGAGATCTACCTGAACGATCCTATGGAAGTTCCTCCTGAGGAGATCCTCACCGAGATATACGCACCGGTGGACTGATCCACCTTCTTTTTCTGTCTATGCGATTGTTTGTTCCTGACAATAACTGATTTAAATCATCACTTACGATGCTATCCTCATGGACCAGCCTGAAAAATCCGGCAAGATCCCGGAACTTATGATGGGTGTAAAGAACCGTGCAGCACTTTCGGCATGCAAGGATCATGCAGATGGCGTTTATTTTTCAGTTGACAGGTTCAGCCTCAGGGCAAGGGCCTGTGATATCACTCTTGATGACCTGAACTCTTTTGTTTCTGATGTTAAGGAGCAGGGTATGAATGCTTACCTTGCACTGAATACCGTGATCTATCCCGATGACCTTCCCGAGCTTGATGAAGTGATCGATGCAGTGGCATCATCAGATGTTGATGCTGTCATTGCCTGGGACCCTGCTGCGATCACAAAAGCGGTGGATGCAGGTCTGCGTGTCCACATTTCCACACAGGCGAACGTGTCCAACTGGCAGACGGTCAATTTCTATGCATCCCTCGGAGCTTCCCGTGTGGTGCTTGCAAGGGAGCTGAGCCTCGAGCAGATAAAGGACATCCGGCAGAACACCGATACCGAACTGGAAGTTTTCATACATGGTGCCATGTGCCAGGCCATATCCGGCAGGTGTTATCTTTCAGCCTATATCCTTGGCAAGTCCGGCAATTGCGGGGAATGCTCACAGCCATGCCGCTGGGGCTGGAAACTGGTGGGCGAGGACGGGAGCGAGGTTGACCTTGAAGGCAAGTACCTGCTCAGCGCAAGGGACCTCTGCATGATCGAACACATCCCTGAGCTTATCGATGCAGGCGTGGATGCATTCAAGGTTGAGGGGCGGTTGAGGGATACAAGATACACTTCAACGGTTTCCCGGTGCTATCGCGAAGCACTTGATGCGTACAGGGAAGGTACTTACACTCAGGAGAAGGCTGCCGGCTGGAAGGAAGAGATGGCATCGGTTTTCAACAGGGGCTTTTCCACAGGCTTTTATTTCGGTGTTCCGGGTCCTGATGGGATGTATATCGAGCAGGATATGAATATCTCTGTTGTAAAGAGGCAGGCTGTAGGTGTTGTGACCAACTATTATCGTAAACAAGGTGCTGCAGAGGTAAAGCTTCTGGAATCCGGAATTGAGGTTGGTGATGAGATCATCATCGAAGGTAAGAATACATACCTTGAGCAGAAAGTGACCGAGATCCGGAATGATGACGGATCAGTTCAGAGGGCTGAACCCGGGGAAGAGATCGGCCTTGCTGTTGAGGGCAAGGTACGTGAGAATGACAGGGTTTACAGGCTTGATGTGCCGGATTCTTCTAAATAATTATAGATTACCGATCCGATCAAAATTAGAAGTTTATTTCTACCATTAATCTATTTTAATATTTAGGAAGTGTATTAATGGACAAATTCATGGAAGCAGCAATAGACGAAGCAAGATCCGGAAGCAGTGATGGTGGAATTCCCATCGGCTCAGTTCTCGTAAGGGATGATACTATCATTGGCAAGGGCCATAATTTACGTGTACAGGAGGACGATCCCATGGCACACGCTGAGATATCATGCCTCAGGGATGCAGGACGGATCGGGAATTACCGGGGCTCGATTCTCTATTCCACTTTGATGCCATGCTATCTTTGTGCTGGCGCGGTTGTACAATTTGGGATCAAAAAGGTCATTGTTGGCGAGTCAAGGACCTTCCCGGGTGCAAAGGAATTCATGGAATCCCACGGTGTTGAAGTGGTAGACCTTGATCTCGATGAATGTGTGGCTATGATGGAAGATTTCATCAGAAGCAATCCGGAACTCTGGAACGAAGATATTGGGGAATAACTTCTTCTGCTCCGGAAATTATTTTTTTGTCGTTTTGGACCGATGTACCATCTGCATTAGATGCGGTTTTGCGTTGGTCACTTTTTCGTTTTGATCTTAGAGAAATTTAATCCTTTTCAGTCACTCTGAAACCTGTGAGGCTGAAAACTAATAAATATCTTGTATCCCATTTTTTAGTGATTACAGTCAATAGGTCCTGAAATTATCAGGAATTGTACAGTTGTTATTCCTATCAGTTTTTACAGAGCAGGATGAATATTCTATGGCAGCCCCAATTGCAGAAGAACTTGCAAAAAAGCAACAGGCGATAAGCGTTGCGGAATTCTTTGAGAAGAACAGGCAGATCCTTGGTTTTGATTCGGCACCACGCAGTCTTATCACTACCGTAAAGGAAGCAGTGGACAATTCCCTTGATGCATGTGAGGAAGCAGAGATCCTACCGGATATCCTGCTTCATATTGAGCGTGTGGGAAAGGACAATGTCTCGGTGATAATTGAGGATAATGGTCCCGGTATCATAAAGGAGCAGATCCCCAAGGTATTTGCAAAGCTGCTTTACGGTTCACGTTTCCATGCACTGAAGCAGAGTCGTGGACAGCAGGGTATCGGAATATCAGCTTCTGTCCTTTACGCCCAGCTCACAGCAGGCCACCCCACAAAGATCATCTCCAAGATCGGCAGTGGTTCCCCTGCTCACCACTATGAGCTCATGATCAATACCAGTACCAATGACCCGGAGATCCTTCTTGATGAGGTCATTGACTGGGACCGTCCTCACGGCACACGCGTGGAGATGGAGATGGAAGCTTCCTATGTAAAGGGTCGCAGGCAGTCCATCTATGAGTACCTGAAGGCGACTGCCATCGTCAATCCTCATGCAAGGATCACACTTATCGAGCCGGATGGTAATGAGGTCATATTTGAAAGGGCAACAGACAAGCTCCCTGTTCCTGCAAAGGAGATCCTGCCACATCCTCACGGCATTGAGCTCGGTACGCTCATGAAGATGCTTCGCTATACAGAGCGCCAGAAGCTTGCACCGTTCTTACGTTATTCTTTCTCCAAGATTGGCCTGCTCACAGCCGAAGAGATCTGCAAGGCAGCAGGACTCGACCCTGAGATGCCTCCGTCGGAGATCTCAAGGGATATGTCAAAGAAATTGCTTGATGCCTTCAAGAAGGTAAAGATCATGTCTCCTCCAACCGATTGTCTCTCTCCTATCGGTGAAGAACTGATCTATAAGGGGCTTGAGAAGGAGTTCAATGTTGATTTCATTGCGACCACCACAAGGTCGGCTTCCGTTTTCTCAGGAAATCCTTTCGTTGTGGAAGTAGGTATTGCATACGGCGGTGACCTCCAGAAGGACGACCGTGTGGATATAATGAGATTTGCCAACCGTGTTCCGCTGCTCTACCAGCAGGGTGGCTGCGTTACAACTCATGCGGTAGAGGGCATCAAGTGGAAACAGTACGGACTGAACCAGCCGGGAGGTGGCATGCCCACCGGTCCTGTGGTGATCCTTATCCATGTTGCGTCCACCAATGTTCCTTTCACTTCCGAGTCCAAGGATGCCATTGCTGAGATCCCTGAGATCAGGGACGAGGTTGAACTGGCCGTCAAGGAAGTATCGAGGAAACTGAATCGTTATTTGAAACGTCAGGGTACCCTGAAGAAGAGGCGTGAGAAAGAGGTCATAATCACCAAAGTGCTGCCAAAGATGGCACAAAAACTTGCTGAGACCCTTGAGCGAGATGTTCCCGACATCAACCCTGTGGTTGCAAAGGTAATGGGTAACCTTCTTGTCATGCGCAGGGTCGAGCTTGACGGAAATGGTGGTGCCAATGTATCTGTGACCGTGAAGAACCATGGAAGCAAACTTGCCGATTTCAAACTTCATGACATGCTCCCGTATGAGATCAGGGATGTTGTACCTGAGCCAAAGATCATCTCAATGGGCAGCGATTATGATTATGTCTGGAACCTCAAGCTTTCTCCTGATGCTTCCAAAGCGGTGACCTACAAACTGGAGACAGTCACTGAGTCTGACATATCCAGACTTCCGCAACTGATCGTGGAGGGTATGGAGGAAGAACTTGTGACCGGTGCAAAGGCTATCAAAGGGGTGATCTGAAATGGCAGACGATGTAGAATCAAGATATTCACAACAGAAAAAACAGCATGATCTGCTGGCAAAGAACCGCCTGCTCGGTCTGACCGAGAGTCTTTACGACCAGTTCGTGGACGAGGTCGTCCCGAATGTCAGCATTTCAAGCCGTACCAAGAACAACATCGAGTACAGTGAAGATAGTGATGTCTGGGTATATGGCGACCGTGAGACCCAGAGGACCGCCAAGACCGTCAAGGGTGCTTTCCAGTTGCTCAAGACCGTACATTCTGTGGATTTCCTGGTAAAGAACCACCTTGCACAGGACCGTGGTTCGACCTTGAGGGAGTTGTACTATATCTCAGAGAACTGGGATATCGCCAAGTTCCGCGAGCAGGCCGAGAGTAACAGGCTGATCGAAGACCTTGAGATCATAACAGCGCTCCAGAGGGAATATTTCCACATGCGTCCGGAAGAGGACGGAGCTACCATGTTCGGTCCGATCAGGATACGCGAGGAAACAAAACGTGGTGCACGTGTCATACACTGCCAGGAGGATATCGGTGAGAGCGGTTATCAGATTCCGTTCAACGTTGAGAACATCGAGTTCCTTGATCATGATGCCAAGTTCATCATTGCGATAGAGACTGGTGGTATGTATGCGAGACTTATCGAAAATGGCTTTGATGAAAAGTACAATGCCATTCTTGTACACCTGAAAGGTCAGCCTGCCAGGTCAACACGTCGTCTTATCAAGAGGATGAACGAAGAGCTCGGTATACCAGTAGTGGTCTTTACTGATGGTGATCCATGGTCCTACAGGATCTTCGCATCTGTTGCTTACGGTGCTATCAAGAGTGCTCACCTTTCTGAGTTCATGGCAACACCTGCGGCAAAGTTCATTGGGGTGCAGCCATCCGATATCGTGGAATATGAACTTTCCACCGACAAGCTCACCGACAAGGATATCGATGCATTGAGAAGTGAGATGACTGACCCGAGGTTTGCAAGCGACTACTGGAAAGAACAAATAAGCCTGCAGCTTAACATTAAGAAAAAGGCCGAACAACAAGCTTTTGCAGGAAAGGGTCTGGATTTCGTGACGGATACGTATCTTCCGAACAGGCTGAGTGAGATGGATATTATCTGATCCATCCACCTTTTGTCATTTTGTTTAAAAAAGTGCTTGTTCTTAGTTGCTTTTGAATTCTACCCGATCCAAACACAACTAAGAACGTTCCTGTTTTCTTTAATAATTTACAAGCGTTGCTTATGGAACACTTCCTATATTCGCAATGGCTTCTTGCGCAGCAGTTCTTAAGTCATAATGCTCTCCCGGGTTCTGATATATCCGGGAAAGTGGGTCGATTGCATCATGACTTCCGATCCTACCTAGCGAATTTGCAGCTTCTAACCTAAGCTCGAATGCTTCCGTTTCGTCCAGCATTACCTGAATTAACGGAGCTAACGCCTGTCCATTCCCGGTTTTTCCAAGAGCTATGACTGCAGCTTCCCGGACACTCTGGAATTCAGACTTGTCCTGCAATAGCTGGATGAACAGATCTATTGATGAACCATCGTCAATGTCCCCAAGGCTCCTCACCATGGCAGTCTTTACATCTTTCTCCTTTTCTACACCAATCGCTTCAATGAGTGGAGGTATTGCCTGCTGACTTCCAATTGTGCTAAGTGTTTGGGCTGCTGTCTTTCTGACGGCCCAATAATCATCGTCCAGCAGATCGCTAATTGGAAGTAAGGTCTTGTCTTCATCAAAGTTCTGAAGAGCTTTTATTGCGGATATCCTCACCCTCCAGTTCTCATCTTCCATTGACAGGATAAGTGCATCCAGTGCACTCTCATCCCCCATCTCTCCGAGAGCGAATGCTGCAGCTTCCCGGATCTGCGGGTCATCATCTTTCAGACCCTCAATTATCGGTTTCGTTGCTCTTTCGTCTCCGATCCGTCTTAATGCACTTATTGTTGATTTCCTGACAGCGGTGGGTTCAGTTTCATCCTCGAGTACCCGGATAAGTGGCAGGACAGCATCCTTATCACCTATTGTTCCCAATGAACTTGCTGCAGCTGCCCTTGCATCTTCATGCTCGTTAGCATCTTCCAGCAGATCTATTAATGGACCTATTGCTTTTTCACCACCGATTCCGGCCAGAGCATATGCTGCATTTTTCTGGACATGTTTGTCATCATCTTTCAATAGGTCAATTAATTTGTCTACTCCGCTTCCATCCAGCTTTTCAAGAGCCATAGCGGCATTGAGTACAGTGAGATCTTCATCTCTTTTTAGTGCGGCAGTAAGATCGGGTACAGCTTTAGTATCACTGATCTCTCCAAGAGCGGTTGCCGCACTTCTTGGGAGTAGCCAATCATCATCCTCTAATGCCTGTATAAGGGGCTCCACTGCCTCATCGTCTCCGATCTGACCAAGAGCAATTGCAGCATTACTGCGAACTTCCCGTGATTCGCTAGTATTACTCATGGCCTGGATAAGGGAAGGTACAGCCTTCTTGTTTCCAATGTTCCCGAGACCTCTGGCCGCATGTCTCCTGACATACCGGGTATTGTCCTCAAGGGCAACGATAAGGGCATCCAATGATCTTTCGTCTCCCAGCTCGGCAAGAAAGAGTGCAGTATTTCCTCGAGTGGTTGCATCCTCACTATTCAGTTTCTCAATGAAATAATCAATGTCCTCGTCTGCGATCATGCAAAGTACATACATCATGTTTGCCCGGAATTCTGGTTTACTGTTATCAGCGAATGAGTGAATGAGCATTTCTGTTGCAGGATCACCAAATTGTACAAGTGTTTCTGATACTTCTATCAACAGTGCAGGATTATTCTCTTCCAGAACTGAAATAAGAGGCTCTATCGCCCTTCCATCTCCTGTTTCTTCAAGAGCTTTCACTGAACTGATACGAATGTCGTCAGATTCGTTCTTGTCCAGTAATATTCCTATCAGAATATCCGTGGATTCATCATCACCAATGATTCCCAGATTCCCGATAGCATCCTGACGGATCGATTCGTTCTCACTTTTAATGTCCTCAAAGGTAAGATTTTTGTGCTGGGCCTTGTCCGTATCAACACAACCGAGAGTAAATCCGGTTACCACAATGACCAGCAGACAAAGGTGTATTATTTTTTTGCAGTTCAATACATGATCGAATGAATATCCTGATGATCTTCTCATAACAAACCCCCCGTTTGCTCATTACTACCCGGAATGATCAATTCTGTTGAATCGAATTGGTCATTCCATTTGATTTCTACAGTTACGAGATACGCTTCTCCTGTTTTCCCCTTAACAACACTTTCCAGGGGTCTGTATAATTCCTCGGTGACTCCTTCCGGAGATAGCTCAATAACCGCTGCTGGAAGGTCTCTCCATTCCCTCAACAAGGTTTTCGTATTGCCTCCTACATCGTATTGGTAGTTTTCCGAGGATAGGACTTCTCCGGATTCCAGATCCGATATTATTATAGTTGCATCGACATCTTCTGCTCTACCCGGACCTTCATTTCGGATGTATCCATCTATCATATAGGCCAGCACATCATCTGATCTCTTTTCAGTATACTCCAGCTCCACCGACAATTCTGGTGGCAGGACCTTAATTGATGTTGTTTTCTCATCAACAACCTGCTCATTCTGGTAAAGTTTAACTTCAACATCGTAAGTTCCGGTTGCTTCGTAGCCAACAAGTACCTGTATTCTGTTTTCTCCAGGAACCAGTGCTACTTTTCCGGATATGGCGCCCTGGTCATAGGCATTCTGGTTTTCACCAGGTATGCTGGATATGATTATTCTCGAGGTCGAAAGACCTTTTCCGTTCTCATCAACAAAAGCATTTTTCACATCGAGATCGACATTGACGATGTGGCTTTCATTGTTCTGGATAACAAGCTCTAACTGATTTACCACATTCAAACCCACTGTAGGGGGAGCGTTTAAAGCAACAATACTGACATCATCGCGATCCCCTTTATGCAGAAAGATCCCTGCAAAAATCAGTATGAAAATGACCAATGCAATGATCAGAAATTCTTTTCTCATTTCGTTTCACCCCTTATATCATCAGCAAGTGAGATGCAATTGGTAAGTCCATACTTACTTTTCCTGACAATTCCACGCTTTTCAAGATTGATTAGGATCCTTGATACTTTGGCCTTTGAAAAATCAAGAGAGTTCACAAGTTCATTCTGAAGGATACGGCCTTCGTTATTCAGGATAATTTCAACGGTCTTCTTTTCATCGCCGGTAAGGGCTTTCAATATGATGCCTGAGATGTCCCTTTTCTCTGGTTCTTGAAAGTTCTCCAATGTTCTGTCCTTCAATGCTGTATCCTCCATTGACCTTTCCTTCATGGTTTCCTTCTCCTGCGGTTCGGTTTGAAATACACCAATATCAAGGAGTACTAGGGCAAGACTAAATCCACAGAGGAAGGCAGAGAACAGTAGCATGTATGCTTCATTAACCGTATATTTGTAGGGAATATCAATTATCTTGAAAGCATCGCCTTCAATTTGTATGACAACAGGATTGTTTACCAGAAGTACGTTGATCACAACTATACTTGATATTATGAAGATCCCTGCTGTCAATGTTGT
This sequence comes from Methanococcoides sp. LMO-2, assembly GCF_038432375.1. NCBI lineage: Archaea > Methanobacteriati > Methanobacteriota > Methanomicrobia > Methanosarcinales > Methanosarcinaceae > Methanococcoides > Methanococcoides cohabitans. The sequence continues at coordinate 262,044 of NZ_JBCAUS010000003.1, read as the reverse complement.
TCTGATTCTGGACTTCATCAATTACACCATCTCACTTTCTACAAAATTATGTAAGTGTGAAACGAATGATATAATTTGACTTTGACAGGAAGGCAGGACGTCTCACATTTCTAAGACCACCGCTTCTCGATGTTGAAAATCAAATTTATTACAATAACTAACTTCATAATGTTATTTTAACATAATGCTATTTTTTGTGTAGTTATCATGTCAATGAATTGATGATGTAAAATACGGAATGTTTTGTAGCAAAAGCAAAACGTAAAGTAAAAGGCAAAAAGTAAAAGAAGAAAATTTGTCCCAATGCCAGTTCCTCATTGGATTCAGACAGAAAAAGTCCTCTTCCAACTGGAAAATTTCCGGGGATGTGTTATAGATGATTTTTTGTTCAAATCATCTTACTTAAAAATTAGACCTTAAAGTGTCCTGCCTTTCAGGATATTTTCAACAACAGCCTTTTTGTGAAGGTTCTCGGTCATCCTTGGCCTGTCGATCCACATGTCTGCAGGTGACTGTAATCCTGCTGTCTTGTGAGGCATGAACTCAATTCCATCCATAGCAGGAAGTTCCTCGCTCAGTGATGGTGGTACGTGGCTTCCAAGATTTGGCTTGCCGATGTTATGAAGCAGTTCCTCGGTTGTTATTTCCGGTCTGTTTTCATTTTTGCGCTCTGCTCTTGTCTTCTCTTCCATGATGGTGGATTGGCTTGCTAACTACTAAAACGTTTCTCAACTGGTAAGTTATATGTAAGGAAGCAAAGTTAATACACACAAAAAAGCGACATTACTTTTCAAGGAGAATTACCTATTGACCACAGTTCTTGGTATAGAAGGCACAGCATGGAACCTGAGTGCAGCTATTGTTGACGAAGATGATGTTATCGCAGAGGTCACTGAGACCTATCGTCCGGCTACTGGTGGTATTCATCCCAGAGAAGCTGCCCAGCACCATGCAATGTATGCCTCTGATGTTATTGAAAGGCTCCTGAATGAGTTTCGGGAAAAAGGTCATCATCCTCAGGATATCGATGCCATCGCTTTCTCTCAGGGCCCGGGTCTTGGTGCCTGTCTGAGGACCGTTGCCACATCTGCAAGGGCACTTGCAATGTCTCTTGATGTCCCTATGGTGGGCGTGAACCACTGTATTGCCCACATCGAGATCGGCAGGTGGAAGACGCCGGCAACTGATCCGGTGGTACTGTATGTAAGTGGTGGCAATTCCCAGGTCCTTGCTCACAGGGCCGGTAAGTATCGAATATTCGGGGAGACCCTTGATATCGGCATAGGTAACGCTCTTGACAAGTTCGCAAGGAGTGCAGGCTTAAGCCATCCCGGTGGACCAAAGGTGGAAGCATATGCAAAGGAAGCCACAGGCTATGTCAAAATGCCTTATGTCGTCAAAGGGATGGATTTCTCCTTTTCCGGACTTTCAACGGCTGCCAAGGATGCGTTAAGCAACAACTCCCTTGAGGATGTATGTTATTCTTTCCAGGAAAATGCCTTTGCAATGCTTGTGGAGGTCACTGAGCGTGCACTTGCACATACCGGCAAGAGTGAGGTGTTGCTTGCAGGTGGTGTGGGTGCGAACATGAGGCTCAGGGAGATGCTTGATGTGATGTGTGATGACCGTGGAGCACGTTTCTATGTTCCTGAAAGAAGGTTCATGGGTGACAATGGTGCAATGATCGCATATACGGGCCTGTTGATGTTCAAGTCAGGAACCACCACTCCGATTGAAAACTCACATGTGGATCCGAGCTTCAGGCCGGATACTGTGGATGTAACCTGGATTGCAGATAAGCATCAGGAGGTTCTTTGATGTACCTGCGAAGTGGTGCTGAGGCCAATGTTGCTCTTAAAGACGGTTTCGTGGTCAAGGAGCGCATACCCAAGCGGTACAGGGTTCAGGAACTGGATGAGAGGATCCGCAAGGAAAGGACAAGGGCAGAAGCACGCCTGATGTCGGAAGCAAGGCGATGTGGTGTCGCGACGCCTATTATTCATGATATCTATGATTTCACCATTGAAATGGAATTTATTGATGGGAAGCCACTGAAGTATCTGGTGGATGCTGACATGTGTGAAATGGTCGGAGAAGTGATCGGTCGGCTTCACAGTGGTGGCATCATCCATGGTGATCTTACCACTTCCAATATGGTCGTGAAGGATGATCGTATCTACCTGATCGATTTTGGTCTGGCATTCGTTGACAGTTCGGTGGAATCCAGAGGTGTGGATATCCATGTGCTGTTCCAGACCTTTGAAAGCACACATGCAAATTATGAAGAATTAATTGATGCATTCTGTCGCGGTTACAGAAGAGAACTCGAAGGGGCGGATGATGTACTGCTCCGGGTAAAAGAGATCGAGAAGAGGGGTCGTTATGCGTAAAATGGTATTTGTTACTGGAAATAAGGGTAAGTTCGGAGAGGCAAAGGAGATACTGGCTGCAAAGGACATTGAGCTGATACAGAACACCGATGGCTATCCGGAACTTCAGGAAGACGACCTTGAGCCTATCGCTGCATACGGTGCAAAATGGGCTGCTGAGAAGTTGAAACATCCTGTAATGGTTGATGACTCCGGCCTGTTCATCAAGGCACTGAACGGATTCCCTGGTCCGTATTCTGCATTTGTTGAGGATAATCTCGGGAATCAGAAGGTCCTCAAGCTCATGGAAGATGAGGAGGACAGGACTGCCGTCTTCAAGTCCGTGATCGGCTATTGCGAACCCGGGGAGGAACCTTCTGTGTTCGCAGGTACTGTGGAAGGGCAGATCGCATTTGAGGAGCGCGGCACAGGCGGGTTCGGGTATGATCCTATATTCGAGTACGAGGGCAAGACCTTCGGTGAGCTCGGAACCGATATCAAGAATACTCTTTCCCACAGGCGAAGGGCACTTGACAAGTTCTTCGAGTGGCTGGATTGATTGTCCAGCAAGTAATTGTGATCTGAGCAGTTGTGGTGATCGTGAGCAACCTTCAACGTTTTCTCGAGGATACGCGTGGTGTGGACACCATTCCGCTGAAGATGGTTGTCTATCTTTCAATTACTGCACTGGTCATCCTGCTCGCAACTGCTGCATGGAACAACATTTCTCCTGTGGTGGATGACACTGATATTGACAGGCAGCTGGAGGAAGCTGCCCTGAAGATCTCCTCCATACAGCATGGTTATGCCAGGGATGTCTCTTCAAAGGGGACGGACGGTTCGATGTGCACTGTGGAGCTTTCCCTGCCTGAGCATGTCATGTATGTTGCTTTTGGTGTTGATCCCGACCCTGATGGTGATGGTAATATTTCGAATACCGAATGGTCTGTGGAAGACAATATCATCCTCTGCGGATATGCCAGCGGTTTCAAAACACGTGTACTTATCAGTGGTGAAACTGTACATTTCAGGAAAGGCGCTCAGGAGGAAAATGGGCTTTGGATCTTCCACGAAAGTGCTTATCCGAATAGCAACACCAGTGAAGGCGTTATGATAGAAGGGCCGATCAGCGGGGAGTTTACCTTTGAGCTTGTTTTCGATGAGGGCAAGAAGACCCTCAGTCATTTTTAAGGTTAGTGTCTTTTGAAAAATGAAAATACTCTTGTAGATATATGAAATAAAAAAAGAATTACGTGCCGGAACATGCCGACACTCATGTGTGTTCATTTCAGATCCTGCAATGGGATCTTCCTGAAATCACTGGATAAAGCGTACTGAGTTCTCAAGCACCTGCTTTGCCTGGCTTTCTGTAAGTCCGGCTCCCATTGCCACTTTCAGGGCCGTCTCTTTTGTGATAAGATTATCCGGACTGTGGGTGTCGGTATCCACTACCATTGTAGCGCCGACCTCGTTAGCGATCCTTGCGACGTGTCCGTTTGTCCTGTTGTGTCCGTTCCTTGCAGTGATCTCTATGCAGACATCGTTATCCAATGCCATCTGGGCTTCCTCTGTTGTGAGGAAACCGGGGTGTGCGAGGATGTCAACATCTTCACAGGCAACAGCTGCAGCATTTGTTCCGGGTGCGACTGGTTCCACCGGTGACTCTCCGTGGACCACAATGATCTCTGCTCCCAGTTCCTTTGCCATCTTTGCAAGTGGGGCTATCTTTGCAGGGTGAACGTGTGTCAGCTCAACTCCGGAAAGTACCTTTATGTCCATGACCTCTTCCATATACTTTGCTTTCTTTACGCATGAGAGGACATGCTCGATGTTGGTATAATCAACGTGATCGGTTATTCCGATGCCACGGTATCCAAAAGTAACCGCACGACGCACAAGTTCGCTTGGTATGAGTTCTCCGTCACTGAAAACGGTGTGTGTGTGTAGGTCTATCATTTGCTCACCTGCAACATTTTATAAAAAGAATGGTCCTTAAAACGTCATTCCAATATAAATCGTTTGTGTACGAACATTCTTTAATGTCAATATCTATATAAGGTTTGCTGAGAAAAACTAATTTCTGATAATCTAAATGATCTATATCTCTATAGCTCTTCGTAGCTTATCGGAAATTTTGGGAAGGATGAATAAATTGACAGGAATAAGAAGATTGGTTCTGGATGTGTTGAAACCTCACCATCCCTCTACTATTGAACTGGCGGAAACCCTGAGTGTTATTGATGGTATTACCGGTGTGAACATCGGGCTGTATGAGGTCGACCAGAAAACAGAGAACATTAAGATCACTATCGAAGGTGATCAGATCGACTATAATGTGGTCAGGCAAGCCATTGAAAAGCTTGGTGCAGTTGTACACAGTATAGATGAAGTGGCTGCAGGCAACAGGCTTGTAGAAGAAGTGCCAACCCTTCAGGATCGCTGAAGGGTATATTTTGCTTTTTAATAGGATATTTACGGGATCATTCAGTCTGATGCCGTCTCTTCTTTACGTTCAATGACCTTTGCAAATGCAAAATTTGGCTTGACGTCAGTGATCTGGATCTTCACAGATTCGCCTTTTTCAGCTTCTTTTACAAACACAACGAAATCTTCAACATAGGCAATGCCATCTCCGCTGGCTCCCATTTCCTTGATAACGACATCAAATTTGTCATCCCTGTGCAAGGGTGCAGTGAGGAACTTCTTGCCGATCACATAGATCTCTGCACTTTCAGATCTTGAGGCATGCGGTGAGTATGCCTTGGTAAATGAAAAGCTTTTACGAACTTTATCCATGTAATCCTTGAACATATCTCCCTGGAATACCTTCACAACAAAGTGTCCGTTGGGTTTGAGGATCTTCTTTGCGCATTCCAGTGCAGATGTGGTAAGGTCTATGGATCGTGCATGGTCAAGGCTCCAGTTTCCGGACAGGTTCGGTGCAGCATCACAGATGACAACATCAGCTCCGTCCTCGCCGACCAGGTCGATTATCTTCTTGATCGTCACATCGGAGGTTATGTCCCCTTTGATCGTTTCTATGCCTTCGATATCCTTGATGCGGCGAAGGTCTACTCCGACGATCTTCCCGTCTGTGAGCTTCTTTGCGACCTCAAGCCAGCCGCCAGGTGCGGCACCAAGATCTACCACTGTGTCGCCTTCCTTTATAACATTGAATTTCTCATTGATCTGGAAAAGCTTATAGGCTGCCCTTGAACGGTACCCTTCATCTTTTGCACGCCAGTAATAGGTATCTCTTCTATGCCTTGCCATGTCTATCTTCACCTCTCATCGCATACAAACATCAAATATCTTGTGCTGCTCCCAGGGCATCGATCTGTTTGCTGATGGACAGCACCTCGTCCTCCATCTCCGGAAAGCCGCCTTCGATCCATGAGTCATAATCATAGTAAACGTTTAACAGGTCACTGTACCTGTGTTCAAGGGTGGGGATGTCAATGGCGGTGTCCTCCCCTTTAGCGAATGCCTCTATGTTGTGCTCGAGCTTTGTGATCCTGGCTTTCAGCCTTCTGGAGAACTTCCTGGTCAGTTTATCCGGATCGACCTCTCGGCGGTCCAGTTTCAGGATATCGATCACTTCGCTAAGGTCAAATGGAAAGTCCGGGAATGCATTTGGTCCCACTATATAGTAGTTGATCAGTTCTTGTTCTACCTCTACCTCTGCCTCTTCCTTTCCTTCCTCTTCTTTTTCTACTTCGTGCCCTTCTTCCGGATCCGATCCCATGAGCTCCCCGGAAGTTATTGTCTCAAGAAGATGCTCGGAAACTGCTTTTTCCAGCAACTTTGAGATCTCTTCCTCTTCGGGCACATCCTCTTCTCTGGTGTATGCAAGTTCCTGAACGAACTCTACTATTTCTTTATATGTGACAGCCCCAAGTGCGTCAACCATACCTTCTATTTCTTCCGGTTGTACCATGTTCTCTCCTTTCAAAGTTTATATCGGCGACAGCTGAAGAGACTTCTTAATATACTGTTCGTATCGTGTTTCTCGATCCTGGCATCAATGTTCCTTTCCAGGATAGCAATATCAGTATCTATGTTCTCAAGGATGTAATTTGCCAGTACGGTATCCCCGCATGCAACGATCATATCAATTTCAACTGTGGACTGCTCGAGCATGTTCTTCAGAGCGTTCCTGACCTTCTCAACATGGTGATCGATATCCTCATCCCGGAGCCTTTCAAAACGTCTCTGGCTGAATCCGCCCTTTGTATGTTTGGCCTTGACACTGCTTCTGATGACCATGTCCTCGTCAAATACTGTCCTGTCAGAGGAGATGCCTATGAGCGATTCTCCGGCGTGGGCTGCCAGGACACATATATTGATGTCCTTTGTGAGGGTTTCATTTAGCTGCTCAGTAATGAATGAATCCGATATTCCTATAGAACTTCTTTCGAAAGGAAGAGGGGGGACTATGACTTCTTGTATCATCTGCATCCTGTCATAGAACATTACATATCCTGTGTCAGACCTGATCTTCTGAAGCAGGTACTGGCTGTTCTGGTCCAGTTCTTTCATGACGTCTTTTGAGATTCCTGCATTCAAATTCATCTCCTTTTTAGTAATATATGCAGTTATCAGTGAATCATGGTCCGATCTGATGGATGCTGCCTGTGATGTATAGTTTTTCATCTGCGGCAGCACGATCTCCTCGATAAGTGTAAATGATATCTCCTCTGAAACCTCTGCTTTCTTTCCTTCAAGCTGGTGTGTGAGCGTTTCGATCTTCACGTTCGCTGCCTTAAGGCTTTCTTCAGCTTCCTGCTTTGCAGCGAGGGCACGTTTTGCAGTGTTCTCGTTCTTCTCGAACCTTTTCCTGTCGATCTCCAGCTCAAGGATGTGTGACTGGAGCTTGTCGATCTCGTCCTCCAGTTTTTCCTTTCCTGAATATTTGTTAAGCAATGAGCCCAGGTTTCCTGCGACTTTCTTTTTTCCGGACATTCGTCTCAATTTAAGCGTTTCAGGAATAAAAAGAATACCGTTTTTAAGAAGAATTTCAGTAAGCTACTTATCATTAGAACACAAAGTGGATTTGATGAATATGTCACGTCATCCTACTATGTGGATAAAGGGTCAGAGCAGTGCTTCCCTTTCCGGAAAGGTCATTGTCATTGCTGTTACCGGCAGCATAGCTGCAGTACGTGTTGTTGAACTGGCACGTGAGCTTATACGCAACGGAGCAGAGGTCTATGCTGTGATGAGCAAAGAGGCACAGCATATCCTTCATCCCTATGCATTGCATTATGCTACCGGGCATGATGTTATCACTGAGATCACCGGTGAGGTCGAACATGTGAAGTTCTTTGGTTCCGAAGGTTGTGCAGACCTTCTCCTTGTGGCACCGGCGACTGCCAATACGATCGGTAAGATGGCATATGGTATCGATGATACTCCTGTTACGACGTTTGCGACCACGGCAATGGGGGAAGGTGCACCTGTGATCGTTGTTCCGGCAATGCACAATTCCATGTATGAGCATCCTGCTGTGATGGAGAACATTAACAAGCTTCAGGACTGGGATGTCACATTTGTGGGGCCGCATCTTGAAGAGGGGATTGCGAAGATAGCATCCAATGATCAGATATTGCTTGAAGTGGAACGTTCCCTTGGCAGCAGCACACTTTCGGGGAAGAAGGTACTGATCACAAGCGGTGCAACAGCAGAATCTATAGATCCTATTCGTGTGATCACAAATCGTTCCTCAGGTCGCACCGGCAGGGAGCTCGCCATGGAATTCTATCGTCGTGGTGCCGAGGTCACGGTTGTCCACAATGGCAGACTTGACTCCGAAGGTGTGAACGAGATCCTTGTTGAAAGTGCAGGTGAGATGATCGATGCAACTCTAAGAGAGCTCGAGCATGGGTATGATATGCTGATAAGTGCAGCAGCGATCTCTGATTACACTCTTGATGCCAGTGAAAGTAAGATAAAATCTGGTGAAGACCTTTCCCTTAAGTTCAGGAGCACCCGCAAGCTGATAAGGGAAGTGCGTAATGCATACCCTGAGATTTCCATTGTTGGTTTCAAGGCAGAAGCAGGCATCACAGAGGATGAGCTTATTGCACGTGCAAGAGAGTCCCTTGAGGCTGCTGATCTTGACATGGTAGTTGCAAACGAGGTTAGCATTACAGGGATGGGTACTGTGGAGAACGATGTTCATATCATCTCTGCAAGAGATGATGCTATCACACATGTAAGCGGTAACAAAAGGCTGATAGCCGAGACGCTGGCAGACAATGTGGAAGAAATCTTCAGGAAAAACTGATCAGATGTTAACTGAGAGTTCTGCAGGCAGGGCCTTTGCACCTGGTCATATCACAGGTTTTTTTGAGATACATGATGACCCGGACCCACGTCACAAGGGGTCAACAGGTTGTGGCATTGTTATTGATGGTGGCATCGATACCGTTGTTACAGGTGACACGGAAAACACCGAGATATTTCTTGATGGTATTCCTGTTCGGGCGGAGACTACCCGCTCTGTCATAGGACAGCTCGTGGACTTTCCCGTTCGCGTGGAATGCACTTCCTCAATACCTATCGGTTGCGGGTTTGGTGCATCGGCAGCAGGTGCTCTGAGCACAGCCTATGCTCTTAATGATGCTTTCTCGCTTGGTATGACCTCCAATCAGATCGTGGAGGCTGTGCATGTGGCGGAAGTTACCAACGGGAGCGGCATGGGGGATGTGGAGGGGCAGTATTTTGGCGGCATTCCTATCAGGAGGTCTCCCGGATGTCCTCCTCACGGAGTTCTTGATCGTGTTCCATCACCTTCATTTAATGTACACTGTATAGTTCTTGGTGAGCTTTCCACGGGTTCTGTGCTTAGTGATCCTGTGATAATGAAGGACGTAAATTCTGCAGGCAGCTCAGCATTGCGTGATTTGTTGTCCCGTCCTACTGTTGAGAATTTCATGGTCCTGTCAAAGCAGTTCACTCTAAAGTGCGGTCTTGCGAGCGATCGTGTAATGGAGGCAATAGAAGCAGTAGATTCTGCAGGTGGTATGGCTTCCCAGGCAATGCTGGGGGAGACTGTCTTTGCCTGCTCGTTCGATGATGCAGAAGAAGATGTTATTGAAGTTCTCTCAACTTTTGGAAAGGTTACTACTTATAGAGTTACGTCGTCTTATCAACATCCTTGAAATTTGTATATAGATTCGCACGTTAGTTCGTAATAATGCGAAACAAATATTAATAAAAAGAACGTACTTCTTAATTCATTCAGTTTATTACATCATAAAAAGGAGTAAAATATTATGGTAATGGAAGATGATTGGGACATCAAAGATTCCGATGATGAAAGGAGACCGCCTATACCTGAGATCAAGATACCTCCAATGGCAGGGGTAATTCTTCGAGGTGCCGCTATTGTTCTGGCGATATTGATCATTTTTTCAGTGGTATTCGGGTCGATCTTCGTTTCGATCGGTGCCGGTGAGGTGGGTGTAAAGTTCAGCCAGTTTGGTGGTGTTCAGGACGATGAGCTTGGTGAAGGTCTGCATATTGTACCTCCATGGGTGTCTGTGACCAAGTATTCCGTAAGAAGTGAGGTCTATACCATGAGTGCAAGAACTTCCGAAGGTGAAGTTGTAGGTGATGACCAGATCAATGCATTGACGAACGAAGGATTGACCCTTGGTCTTGATATCAGTGTAAGGTACAGGCTTGTTTCAGAGGATGCAAGTGTGGTTCACAAGAACCTCGGTACGGGATATGCGGAAAAGATCATCAGGCCTACGATAAAATCAGTGATCAGGGAAGTTGTTTCCAGGAACACTGCTATGGAAGTCTATGGTGAACAAAGGGAACTGGTTGCAACCGAGATGCGTGAGGAAATGGAAGCTGCTCTCCTTGAGGATGGTATAATCGTCGAAGAGGTCCTTCTCAGGAACGTCAGGTTGCCGGAAAAGGTGGCTGATGCTATCGAGTCCAAGCTTCAGGCAGATCAGGAAGCCCAGAGAATGGTCTTTGTAAAGCAGAAAGAACAGCTTGAGGCTGAAAGGAAGATCATTGAGGCCAATGGTGCTGCTAATGCGACCATTGTACGTGCAACCGGAGAGGCTGAGGCCTTGCGTCTGATAAACGTGGAACTTGCAAAGAACCCTAAACTTATCAACTATAAGTATATCCAGATGCTAGAAGGACAGGAGGTCCAGACATTGATAGTTCCTGCTGATCAGGGAATTATCCTGGATGCTACTAACTGATAAGTGCGGTATATAATATGAGCGAGATCCCGAAAGATCATCCAAGGTATGCGTCCCTTATGACGCGGGAGAAGATAGTTGAAGGCGTAGAACTGGGAATAACAAGTCAGCAGGGTCTGGTCGCACAGGGTCGGGGCGAATGCTTCGACTACCTGATCGGCGAGCAGACAACTGCCTCTGCTTTTATGGCAGAGAAAGTGGCTGTTGCCATGTTGCTTCTTGCAGAGCACCCTGTATTGTCTGTAAATGGCAATGCAGCAGCTCTAGTTCCGGATTCCCTTGTAAGATTGTCTGAGGCTACAGGTGCTCCTCTTGAGGTTAACCTGTTCCACAGGACCGAAGAGCGTGTTAACCGGATAATCGAACATCTGAAAACCAATGGTGCATTGGAGGTTCTTGGCAGCAATGCTGATGCACGCCTTGACCTGCAACACAGCAGGGCTATTGTGGATAGTGACGGGATATACAATGCGGATGTTGTACTTGTTCCCCTCGAGGACGGCGACAGGTGTCAGGCACTTGTTGATATGGGAAAGATGGTCATTACCATCGACCTGAACCCCCTATCACGTACGTCACGTACAGCTACGGTGACCATCGTGGACAACGTGATCCGAACTTTAGAAAATATGATAGCCCTTTCTCATGAGATGAAAGGGCTTGAAGAAGCTGAACTGCGTAAACTCGTTGAAGGGTATGACAACTCTCATACTCTTTCCGATGCAGTTCGGCAGATGATAAGAAAACTTGAAGAACTTTCAGGTCTGTGAGGTATCTCATGGGCCTTATAGAAAGAACCAGGGAATTCGTTGCGGGTGTTCTCGCCGACGAACCCAGTTCTCATGAGATGTCACACATCGAGCGTGTGGAATCCACATGCATGAAAATACAGGCGGAAGAAGGCGGTGATCTTCAGGTGATCCGTCTTGCTGCCCTGCTTCATGATGTTGGCGTTGTCAGGGAGCACCGCGAAGGTGGGGATCACTCCGTATATAGTGCGGAGATCGCCCGCGATTTTCTTTTAAATGAAGGGGTTGATGCTTCTTCAGTTGATCATATTGTTTCGTGCATACGAACTCACAGGTTCAGTCGCGGGCATAAAGCTGAGTCTCTTGAGGGTGAGATTCTGCAGGATGCAGATCGTATCGATGCTCTTGGTGCTATCGGTATTTTCAGGGCTGTCATGTCCATGGGTGCATTGAGGTGTCTTAAACATTCCAGTGGTGTGGAGAAGGCATCTTCAAGGAACGCGTATGCAGAAGATCCTCTGGATGGTTTTGCCGAATACATGGAAATGAAACCTTTTAAAATAATGGAGCGCTTAAATACTGGCGCGGCAAAGAAGATCGCAGAGGACAGACTTAAGATAATGCATCAATATCTTGATGCGCTGGAGGAAGAGACCTCCTTCTGATCACAGGTATAAGGGATCAAAATGGCTGATATCATAATAAAGAACGGTTATATTCTTACAATGGACCCGTCCGTGGACAACATCAGGAATGGTGTTGTTGTTATTGAGGATGGCAGGATCACAGATGTTTGCGAGAAGACAGAAGAGGCGGCTGACATTGTAATTGATGCACAGGGCAGTGTTGTGATGCCCGGTTTTATTAACACCCACACTCATGCGGGAATGACCCTTTTCAGGGGATATGCAGATGACCTTGCTCTCTCGGACTGGCTTGAGAATCATATCTGGCCTGCAGAGGCAGAACTGACAGCATCAGATGTCTATGCAGGTACTCGTCTTGCATGTCTTGAAATGATCAAGAGCGGTACCATTGCATTTGCAGACATGTACTTCTTCATGGATGAGGTCGGTAAAGTTGTCGAGTCCTCAGGCCTTAGAGCTGCCCTTTCCTATGGTATGATCGAACTGTGGGACGAGGAGAAAGGCAAGAGGGAACTCAAGGAAGGCAAGTCCTTCGTTAATGAGTGGAACGGTAAGGCAGATGGCAGGATCTCTGCTATGTATGGTCCGCATGCTCCGAACACCTGTTCAAAGGAGTTCCTCATGAAGGTCAGGGAGCAGGCTACGGAGGACAATGCGAAGATCCACATCCATGTGCTTGAGACCGAGGCCGAGCTGAACCAGATGAAAGAGCAATATGGCATGTGTTCTGTGAACATGCTGGACAGCATTGATTTCTTTGGTCCCGATGTGCTTGCTGCACATTGTATCTGGCTATCCGATGGTGACATGGATATTCTGCGCAACAACAATGTGAACATTTCTCACAATCCTGTAAGCAACATGAAGCTTGCATCAGGCATTGCTCCTGTAACAAAATTGCTTGACCGTGGAGCTAATGTCTGTCTTGGTACTGATGGCTGTGCTTCCAACAACAATCTTGGCATGTTCGAGGAAATGAAAGCGGCAGCCCTGTTACAGAAGGTTGATACAATGGATCCGATGGCACTTCCTGCAAGGCAGGTGCTTGAGATGGGCACCGTTAATGGTGCAAAGGCGCTTGATATTAATAGTGGAATGATAAGGAAAGGCTATAATGCAGATGTCATTATTGTTGACATGAACAAAGCACATCTCAATCCATTGTATGATGTTCCTTCACACCTTGTTTACTCTGCAGGAAGCAGTGATGTGAGGACCACGATTGTGAATGGTAAGGTGCTTATGGATGATTACAGGGTCGTTTGCATGGATGAGCAGAAGGTCATCGATGAGGCCCGTGATGCAGCAGCTGAACTGATATCCCGTGTGGATGCGAAGAAATAATATGGCTGTTCATCTATTGAATTGATTACGTTATACAGTATGTTACTATATATTACGCTTTAAGTTGGAGATCCAAATATGAGTGAAAAAGAATTGATAGAATCCGGTGATATGAAGATCGGCTGGGTACGCAACCACATGCCCGTGCTGTCTATCATCAGGGAGAACTTTGAGCGCGATCAGCCTCTTAAAGGGCATAAGGTCGCAATGGCGCTTCACGTTGAGGCAAAGACCGCTGCTCTTGTTGAGACCCTTGCAATTGGTGGTGCAGAGGTAGCTATTACCGGCTGTAATCCACTGAGCACACAGGATGACGTTTCAGCTGCCCTTAATACAAGGGATAACATCGAATGCTATGCTAAATATGATTGCTGCGGCGATGAATATTATGAGGCTATTGACAAAGTGCTTGATATGAAGCCTGACATAACCATTGATGATGGTGCAGACCTTATCTTCAAGCTTCACACAGAACGCCAGGACATGATCCCTGAGATCCTTGGTGGCTGTGAAGAGACCACAACCGGTATCCACAGGCTCAAGGCAATGGACAAGGACGGTGCTCTTAAGATGCCTGTAATTGCTGTCAATGATGCAATGACCAAGTTCCTTTTCGATAACCGCTATGGGACCGGCCAGTCCTCCTGGGATGGTATCATGAGGACCACCAATCTGCTTGTTGCAGGAAAGACCGTCGTTATCGGCGGGTATGGCTGGTGTGGAAGAGGCGCAGCAATGCGCGCATCAGGACTCGGTGCTGATGTGATCGTGACAGAGGTCGATGCTATAAGGGCACTTGAGGCACGTATGGACGGCCACCGTGTAATGGCAATGACAGAAGCTGCAAAGTATGGTGACATATTCGTGACAACCACTGGTAACGTTGATGTCCTTACCAGGAAACACTTTGAGGTCATGAAGGACGGTACGATCCTTGCAAACTCCGGTCACTTCAATGTGGAGATCAACCTTGAAGAGCTCACTGCAATGGCAGATACGATCAAGATCGTCAGGAACAACATCAAGGAGTACAATGTCGGTGGCAGGAAGATCAACGTTCTTGCTGATGGAAGGCTTGTTAACCTTGCAGCAGGTGACGGACACCCTGCAGAGGTCATGGACATGAGCTTTGCAAACCAGGCATTATGTGTTAAGCACATCGCAGAGAACAAGCTTGAGGCAGGAGTACATCCGGTACCTCGTGACCTTGATATGTATGTTGCTGAACTGAAGCTCAAATCAATGGGCATAGAAATTGATGAACTTGAATCCCACCAGACCGAATATATGGAAGGCTGGGAGTGCGGGACATAATTGTCCTGCATATCTTTTTAGTTAGAAGTTAACTCTGGGGAGGATTGTTTTTTATGTTCAAAAGAAGGTCCGGGATTTTTTCTTCTATATTCAAACCTGTAACTTTGTAAAAGTGATAAATTATATTATATATACCTATTGAACTGTATTTATTCTGTTTGTCTTTACAATACTATATTTTTTATATGTTAAGTGCCTCTTAGTCCTGTGTATAAGTTTCAAAGGCTGACATGTAGAAACGCTTATATATCATCATTCCCTTGTAGTCCCGTCGTGTGAGGCATGTTATATGTGGCACCGACAACGTAACACACTGGGCTCGTAGCTTAGTCAGGCAGAGCGTCTGGCTTTTAACCAGACGGTCTAGGGTTCAAATCCCTACGAGCCCGCCAGCAATCCGGGAAGATTTTGCTTGCATGTTTTTAAGGAGGAGTAAATTTGAACACGTTCAGCCTGCTTGACCACGAATTCATCCCTCATCATGAGATCATGGATGAGGATGAACTGAGAACTGTCCTGAAACATTTTAATGTTGAGAGGGAGCAGTTGCCGAAATTGAAAGTAACAGATCCTATCGCACAGGAAATTGATGCGGCACCTGGCGACGTTGTTAAGATTACCCGCAACAGTCAGACTGCAGGCGAAGCACTGTATTACAGATATGTAATAGAGTGAATACGAGGTTTCAAATTTGAGACATTCCGTTTATTCTTTCTCTACTTTTTTTGGCCGCAGCATTATGAAATTTTATCACATTGCAGCAGGGCTAGTTAGTACTGTGTCCATTCCGGTGGATGCCGTATCATATGATTATAATCGCTTTATTACTCCAAAATATCCAATTAACTAAAAGAGGGTGCTATCATCGCATTAGATACAAGCATATTATCAGAGGCCTATTTCACAAAGGACAAGATTGTGCAGCATCACATTGACTCTTACAACAAGTTTCTCAAATCTGGTCTCCAGAAGATCATTGATGAGCAGGGTATAATCGAGACCGATCTTGAGGATATCTATGTAAAACTTGGCAGGATAAGGGTGGAAAATCCGGTAGTTAAGGAAGCCGACGGTGCAATTGAAAAATTGTATCCGAACGAGGGCAGGTTACGTAACCTTTCCTATTCAGCTCCCCTTTTCCTGGAGATGTCTGTTGTACAGAATGGTGAGGAACAGGAACCAAGGGAGGCCAAGATCGGCCAGCTTCCTGTAATGATCAAATCGGATATCTGTAATCTGGTTGGGATTCATGATTCTGAAATGATCCAGCATGGTGAGGATCCACTCGATCCCGGAGGATATTTCATCGTCAATGGTACCGAGCGTGTTGTCATGACCCTTGAGGACCTTGCACCTAACAAGATCCTTGCAGAGTTTGGTGAACGCTATGGTGATACTATCGAGGTCGCAAAGGTCTTCTCCCAGAGGAGAGGTTACAGGGCACTGGTAGTTGTAGAAAGAGGCAGGAAGTCCCTTCTGGAAGTATCTTTCCCATCCATATCCGGACGTATCAACTTCATCACATTGCTCCGTGCTCTTGGAATTGAGACCGATGAGGATGTCGTGAAGGTGGTCTCCACCGATCAGGAGATCATGAAGTTCATGTTCGAGAACCTTGAGGAAGCTGAGGTACACACTATTGAGGATGCTATCGAGAAGATCGGTGGCCGTGTGGCATCAGGCCAGGCAAGGGAATACCAGATGAAGCGTGCAAATTACGTAATTGACCGCTACCTGCTCCCACACCTTGGAAATGATCCTGCAGACAGGATCGCAAAAGCACACTTCCTTGGAAGGATGGCAGAGTCATGCTTCGAACTTGCACTTGGCAGGAGGAGCGGCGATGATAAGGATCACTATTCCAACAAGAGGCTCAAGCTGACAGGTGACCTGATGGAGGACCTGTTCAGGGTGGCTTTCAACCGTCTTGCACGTGATGTAAAATACCAGCTTGAGAGAGCTAACATGAGGAACAGGGAACTGAACGTGGCAACCCTTGTGCGTGCAGATGTTCTTACTGACAGGCTCCAGCACCCACTTGCTACAGGTAACTGGGTAGGTGGAAGAAGTGGTGTATCACAGCTGCTTGACCGTACAGACTACATTTCAACCCTTTCACACTTAAGACGTGTTATCTCTCCATTGTCAAGAGCACAGCCTCACTTCGAGGCCCGTGACCTGCACCCAACACAGTGGGGTCGTCTTTGTCCTTCAGAAACCCCTGAAGGTCCTAACTGTGGTCTTGTGAAGAACTTTGCCCAGATGGTCGAGCTCTCAACAGGTGCAGAAGATGTGGATTCCATTAAGAACATCCTGCATGGTATCGGTGTGGCTCCTGTTGAACTGTATGTACCTGAAAAGATACTTGATTATTCTGCCGATGTCATCTATGCAGAAGAACTTGATATAGCACCTGAGGAAACTGTGGCTGAGACTCCTAAAGAGGATGAATATCATGAGCTTATGGATGAGAACGTTGACCCTATCGGTGATGATAAAACGGAGGTGTTATTGAATGACTGAAGCAAAGGTATTCCTTGATGGGGAGCTTATCGGAACACATAATAACCCGGTAGAGCTCGTAAAGGATATCAGAGAGCAGCGCCGCAATGGTATGTTGTCACCCCAGCTCAACGTGACCCTTTATGAAGACATTCATGAAGTGATCATAAACTCAGACATGGGCCGTGCAAGAAGGCCATTGGTCGTAGTTGAGGATGGTGTTCCTCTGGTAACAGGCGAACATATCGAAAAACTGAATTCCGGTGACATTACTTTCCCTGAACTTATTGCACAGGGATATGTTGAATATCTGGATGCTGAGGAAGAGGAGAATGCTTTCATTGGTCTTTATGAAGAAGACCTCACTCCAAATCACACCCACCTTGAGATCGACCCTTCACTTATGCTTGGTATCTGTACCGGAATGGTCCCATATCCTGAGCACAACGCATCTCCAAGGAACACTATGGGTGCAGCGATGATCAAGCAGTGTATTGGTGTCTCCACCTCTAACATCAAGCTCAGGCCGGACACACGTGCACACGTACTTCACTATCCGCAGAAAGCACTTACACGTACTCACACCTGTGAGTCCATTCACTTTGATGACCGTCCTGCAGGACAGAACTTCGTTGTTGCTGTCATGTCCTACGAAGGACACAATATTGAAGATGCACTGGTCTTCAACAAAGGCTCCATCCAGAGGGGTCTTGGAAGAAGCCACTTCCTTAGGACATTCGAGGGAGAAGAACGCCGTTATCCTGGTGGACAGGAAGACAAGTTCGAGATCCCTGACTCCGAGTTCAGAGGTGCCCGCAGTGCAGAAGCATATGCAAACCTCGATATTGACGGTCTTGTGAACCCGGAGACCATTGTAGGTCCAAACGATGTACTTATCGGAAAGACCAGTCCTCCAAGGTTCCTTGAAGAGCAGTCCGATTTCGGTATCACCGTTGAGCAGCGCAGGGAAAGTGCAATTACCATGCGTTCCAACGAGAAAGGTATCGTGGACACTGTCATTCTGACCGAATCCATTAATGGTACCCGTCTTGCAAAGGTGAAGATAAGGGATCAGAGGATCCCTGAGATAGGCGACAAGTTCGCATCAAGACACGGTCAGAAAGGAGTTATCGGTCTGATAGTTCCATATCAGGATATGCCATTCACAGAAGGCGGAATGGTTCCTGACCTTGTAATTAATCCACACGCGATCCCTTCACGTATGACCGTTGCTCACGTTCTTGAGATGATCGGTGGTAAGGTAGGTTCCATTGAGGGACGCCGTATCAACGCAACCGCTTTCTCAGGTGAGACTGAGGATGATATCCGTGACGGACTTAAGAAACACGGTTTCTCACACACCGGTAAGGAGGTATTCTCTGACGGTGTGACAGGAAAGAAGATCCAGGCAGATGTTTTCGTAGGTGTTATCCTTTATCAGAAGCTGCATCACATGGTTGCATCAAAGATACACGCCAGGTCAAGAGGTCCTGTACAGGTATTGACTCGCCAGCCAACAGAAGGACGTGCCCGTGAAGGAGGTCTCAGGTTTGGTGAAATGGAAAGGGATGTACTGATCGGTCACGGTGCTGCAATGACTCTGAAGGAGAGGTTGCTTGATGAATCTGACAAGGTTGTCGAGCTTGTCTGCGGACACTGTGGAATGGTCGCTACCTTTGACCGGACACGTAATATAAGATATTGTTCGAACTGTGGTGCGGAAACAGATATTCACCCGGTGGAAATGAGCTATGCTTTCAAGTTGCTCCTTGATGAGATCAAATCTCTGGGAGTTGCTCCTAGACTTAGACTTGATGATGCAGTCTGATGGTGATGAAGATGGATAATATGATACCCTCAATACCAAAAAGGATCGGTGCGATCAAATTCGGTTTGATTTCTCCTCGTGAAGTTAGGAAGATGAGTGTCACATCGATCATAACTGCGGACACCTATGATGACGATGGTTACCCTATCGATATGGGACTTATGGACCTGCGTCTTGGTGTTATTGACCCCGGTCTCAAATGTAAGAGTTGTGGAAGTCGCGCCGGAGAATGTCCCGGTCACTTCGGTCACATTGAACTTGTAGCCCCTGTGATCCACGTGGGCTTTAACAAGACTATCCGTAAGATCTTACGTTCAGTATGTTGCAAATGCAGCTCTCTGATGCTCGAGGAAGGCAAGAAGAGAGACTACCTCGAACAGCTGTCCAAGTACAAGGACATGGGCCATCTCCCTGATGATGTCATCAATGATGTCTTTAAGGAGGCAAGAAAGTCAAAGGTCTGTCCTTATTGTGGAGAAACTCAGCTTGACATCAAGTTCGAGAAGCCAAGTGAGTACATCGAAGATGGTCACAAGCTGACTCCTACTGAGATCCGTGACAGGTTCGAGAACGTTTCAGATGATGATATCCGTGTTATGGGAATGAACCCTGACACTGCACGTCCTGAGTGGATGATCCTCACAGTACTTCCGGTCCCACCGGTGACAGTGAGACCTTCAATTACACTTGAGTCCGGTCAGAGAAGTGAAGATGACCTGACGCACAAGCTTGTAGATATCATCCGTATCAACCAGCGTTTCCAGGAGAACAGGGATGCTGGTGCCCCACAGCTCATCATTGAGGACCTGTGGGAACTGTTGCAATATCACGTTACAACTTATTTCGACAACGAAGTTTCAGGTGTACCACCTGCAAGGCACAGGTCCGGAAGGCCGCTGAAGACACTTACCCAGCGTCTTAAGGGTAAGGAAGGACGTTTCAGAGGCAGTCTATCCGGTAAGCGTGTGAATTTCTCTGCACGTACGGTAGTTTCCCCGGACCCTAACCTCAGTATCAATGAGGTTGGTGTACCTTTTGAAATTGCAAAGCATATGACTGTCCCTGTGAGGGTTATCTCAAGGAACCTTGAGTTGATGAAGGAATATGTCCGTCGTGGAAAGATGGTCCATCCGGGTGCTAACTATGTCATCCGTGATGACGGTCGCCGTATCAGGGTAACAGATCTCAACTATGAGGAACTTGTGGAGAAACTTGAACCCGGATGGGTCGTTGAAAGGCAAATGCAGGATGGGGATATCGTTCTGTTCAACAGGCAGCCTTCCCTTCACAAGATGAGTATCATGGCACACCGTATAAAGGTACTTCCTGGCAAGACCTTCAAGCTCAATCCGGCAGTATGTCCTCCATACAATGCTGATTTTGATGGTGATGAGATGAACATGCACGTTCTTCAGACAGAGGAGTCCCGTGCAGAGGCAAGCATCCTCATGCAGGTACAGGAGAACATCCTGTCCCCACGTTTCGGTGGTCCTATTATTGGTGGTATCCACGATCACATCTCTGGTCTTTTCCTTCTTACAAGGAATGAGAACTTCATCAGTAAGAACGATGCTCTGGAACTTCTTCGTAAGTCCGAGTTGCGTGAGCTGCCGGAACCTGCAGGACACCTTGAAGATGGTGAACCATACTGGAACGGTAAGCAGATCTTCAGTCAGATCCTTCCTAAGGGACTTTACGTAGAGTTCCCTGCACAGGTATGTTACAAGTGTGATACCTGCAAGAAGGGAGAATGTGAGCATGACGCTTATGTTGTTATTGAAGATGGTGAACTTCTCAAAGGTACTATCGATGAACAGTCCATTGGTGCTTTCAAGGGCAAGATCCTTGATAAGGTTGTCAAGGAATTCGGAACCACTGCAGGTGCCAAGTTTGTGGATGACTTCACAAGACTTGCCATCAGGGGTGTCATGAAGACCGGACTTAGTTTCGGTATCAGTGATGAGGATATTCCAAGGGATGCCAAGATCGAGATCGCAGCAAGGCTCAAGGAAGCTGAGGACGAAGTGGCTGCACTTATCAGGGCATATGAGGCAAAGGAACTCGAACCATTGCCCGGTAGGACCCTTGCAGAAACAATTGAGATGAGGATCATGCAAACTCTGGGTAAGGCCAGGGATGACACTGGTAGGATCGCAGATAACCAGCTTGGTCTTGAGAACTCTGCGGTTATCATGGCAAGGTCTGGTGCTCGTGGTTCTATATTGAACCTGACCCAGATGGCTGCCTGTGTCGGACAGCAGGCTGTTCGTGGTGAGCGTATCAGAAGAGGATATGCCGGCAGGACACTGCCTCACTTTGACAAGGGTGACCTTGGTGCAGATGCGCACGGTTTCGTCAAGGCAAGTTACAAGAGCGGATTGAACCCGACCGAGTACTTCTTCCACGCAATAGGAGGTCGTGAGGGTCTTGTGGATACTGCGGTACGTACTTCACAGTCAGGTTACCTGCAGAGGCGTCTTGTGAACGCACTTCAGGATCTTGAGGTCCAGTATGACGGATCTGTTCGTGAGACCAGAGGTGTCATTGTCCAGTTCAAGTATGGAGAAGATGGTATCGACTCCACAAAGAGTGATTACAGTAAGCCTGAGGCGATACATCGTGTTGTCAGGGCTGTTACAGGAAAGGAGGTGGCATGATGTCCATCAGTGAAGCAACTATTGATTCCATGATAGGTGGTCTCCCACTTCCGATGACCACACTTGCGACCCTCAAGAAAGATGTGATGGAGGTCGGTGTTACCAAGAAAGAGCTCGAAGAGATCATCGAGCGTGTAATGGCAGACTATAACTATGCCTGTGTCGAACCATGTGAGGCTGTGGGTGTTGTATCCGCACAGTCCATTGGTGAGCCGGGTACTCAGATGACCATGCGTACTTTCCACTACGCTGGTGTCGCAGAGATTAACGTTACGCTTGGTCTTCCACGTCTGATCGAGATTGTGGATGCCAGGAAAACACCAAGTACTCCTATGATGACCGTTGCTCTTGAAGAAGGATATGCAACTGACAGGGATCTTGCAAGGAAGGTTGCCTGGGAGATCGAAGCAACTCACATTGCACATCTTGCAGATGTAACCACCGATCTTGCAAACATGAACCTTGTCGTTGACCTGAACGAGAAAATGCTCATTCAGAGGGACATCTCTGTAGATTCTATTGCAGAGAAGCTTGAGGATGAGCTTGGAGTTGCTGTCAAGATCTCAAGTGCTGTGAGCAATCAGATCATTGTCCAGCCAAATGAGCCATCATACAGGGAATTACTTCAGCTCGCCAAGAAGATCCACACTATTACTCTCAAAGGTATTGAAGGTATCAAGAGGGTAGTTATCAGGAAAGATGGCGAAGAGTATACTCTTTATACGGAAGGCTCCGTGCTCAGGGAAGTTCTCAACGTTGAGGGTGTTGATATCACAAGAACCTACACCAACAACATTGGTGAGATCTATGAGGTGTTCGGCATCGAAGCTGCTCGTAATTCCATCATAAAGGAAGCAAGTGACACTCTGCGTGAGCAGGGTCTTACTGTTGATATTCGTCACATCATGCTTGTGGCAGATATCATGACCTGTGATGGTGAAGTAAAACAGATCGGTCGTCATGGTATTTCCGGAGAAAAGGCCAGTGTCTTTGCCCGTGCAGCATTCGAGGTTACTGTGAACCACCTGCTTGATGCAGGAATGCGCGGTGATGTGGATGAACTTAATGGTGTCACTGAGAACATCATTGTTGGCCAGCCAATAAAACTTGGTACCGGTGACGTTCATCTGGTGGCCAGGAATCCTCTTGAAGACCTTGGGGAGCAATGAGCACAACCAGAAAGTAGATATAAGGAATCAGTTATTAGAATACAAATCTCAAATTTACAAATATATGAGTTGATGTAAAATGGATATTAATGTTGATAAAGCACTTATCAAAGTTATCAGGACAGGGTCTGTTATCATCGGTGCTAACCGCACCATTGATGCAGCTGTCAAGAACGAGGCAAAGATGATAGTTCTTGCATCCAACTGTCCTGCAGATGTGAGAGAGCAGATCGAAGCAACAAGCGTGCCGGTCCTGAACTATGGTGGAACAAGTGTAGATCTTGGTCCTGCATGTGGTAAGCCATTCACAATTGCAGCAATGGCTATAATGGATGCAGGAGAATCAGACATACTTGCAGTGGCTTAAGATCAGGAGTTGTATTAATTGGGCGAGATCAGGCTTTCAACAGAATGTGTAAGGTATATTGCCTTATTCGAAAGTGTGACTCACGCCGCAATTAAGGATTGTATTATCGATGATGGCAGAGTCATCTATGTCGTGAACACTGGTGACATGGGTGCTGCTATTGGAAAACGTGGAGACAACATAAATCGGGTTAAAAAATCCGTTGACAAACACATTGAGCTCATCGAATACGCAGATGAGCCGGTTACATTTATAAAGAATGCTTTCGGTACAGTGTCTGTCAAGTCCGTTAATATATCTGAGAAAGGTGGCAAGAAGGTCGCCTACGTGGATGTGCCTGCAAGTGAAAAAGGTCTTGCTATCGGACGCAACGGAAGTAATATCGAAAAAGTAAAAATGGTAGTTAGTCGCCATCACGATATCGATGATGTGATCTTACAGTGAACATCGTTCACATATGATTATAATAAATTCAACTCATTATGTACGGAACATTATTGGGAGGATAATATATGCCAAATGGAAAATATGCAGCTCACAGACTTCAAAAGGTCCGTAAAGACGCCAGGTGGAAAGACACCGGTTACAGCAGGCGTACCTTAGGTCTGGATGTAAAATCTGACCCGCTCAGCGGAGCACCACAGGGTCGTGGAATAGTACTTGAGAAAGTAGGTGTGGAAGCAAAACAGCCAAACTCTGCTATCAGGAAATGTGTAAGGATCCAGCTGATCAAGAACGGTCGTCAGGCAACAGCATTCTGTCCTGGTGACGGTGCTATCAACTTCATCGATGAACACGACGAAGTGACCGTAGAAAGGATCGGTGGCCGTATGGGTGGTGCAATGGGTGATATTCCAGGAGTGCGCTTCAAGGTCACTGCAGTTAACAATGTCAGCCTTAGGGAAATGGTCATTGGAAGAAAGGAAAAGCCAAGGAGATAATTCCATGTACAAGTTATTCGGAAAATGGGACCTTACAGAGGTAGAGGTTGCTGATGCTGGTATCCAGAGATATGTAAATCTTGACCCTGTTGTCATTCCACACACATCAGGTAAGCACGCAAGGCAGCAGTTCAACAAATCCGATCTTTGCATTGTTGAGCGTCTCGTCAACAACGTTATGCGCAATGAGCAGAACACCGGTAAGAAGCAGCTCGCTCTTCGTATTGTGAACGAGTCCTTTGATATCATCAACAAGAGGACCCAGAAGAACCCTGTTCAGGTACTTGTGGAAGCTATTGCTAATGCAGGTCCAAGGGAAGAGGTCGTCAGGCTCAAATACGGTGGTATCTCCGTACCGAAAGCAGTAGATACCGCACCACAGAGGCGTGTTGACAACGCACTGAGATACATAACAATGGGTGCAAACCAGGCATCATTCAAATCAAAGCGCTCTGCTTCCGAGTGCCTTGCATCTGAGCTCATTGCAGCTTCAAACCGTGATGCAAAGTGCTTCTCTATTAACAGAAAGGACGGAAAGGAAAGAGTCGCAAAGGCAGCACGTTAATCGTGTTGTTCTTTATTTTATCATAAAGATTCAATTGTAGGTTTTATTATGGGACGAAGGAAAAAAATGGTTGAGCGTGTAACAGCGCTGATGAGCAACCCGGTAATGGTAAGGAACATCGCAATCATCGCTCACATCGATCACGGAAAGACCACACTTTCAGACAACCTTCTTGCAGGTGCTGGAATGATCTCCAAGGATCTTGCAGGTCGCCAGTTGTTCATGGACTCTGATGAAGAGGAACAGGAAAGAGGTATCACAATCGACTCCGCGAACGTATCAATGGTTCACGAGTTCGAGGACGAGGAATACCTTATCAACCTTATTGATACACCAGGTCACGTTGACTTTGGTGGTGACGTTACACGTGCAATGCGTGCAGTAGATGGTGCTGTCGTAGTTATTGATGCTGTGGAAGGTACCATGCCTCAGACCGAGACCGTTCTGAGACAGGCACTTAAAGAGCACGTAAGGCCAGTACTTTTCATTAACAAGGTCGACCGTCTTATCAACGAGTTACAGGTAGATGCACAGGAAATGCAGATCAGGCTCGGTAAGCTCATTGACCACGTCAACAAGCTTATCAAAGGCATGAACGAAGAGCGCTACAACGAAGGCTGGAAGGTCAATGCTGCAGAAGGTACAGTAGCATTCGGTTCAGCTCTTTACAACTGGGCTATCAGTGTTCCTATGATGCAGAAGACCGGTGTCAGTTTTGGTGAGGTATATGACTTCTGCCGTGCTGAAGATATGAAAGCACTTGCAGAGAAATGTCCGCTCCACGAAGCTGTCAACGACATGGTCATCAGGTTCCTTCCAAGTCCTATCGATGCTCAGGAAGACAGGGTCGGTGTCATCTGGCACGGCGATCTTGAGACCGGTATTGGAAAGCAGATGGCTGATGCTGATGCAAAGGGCGATCTTGCATTCATGGTTACTGATATTTCCATGGACCCACACGCAGGAGAAGTTGCAACAGGCAGGCTTTTCAGTGGTTCACTTTCACGTGGAATGGAAGTTTACGTAACAGGTGCAGCAAAGCAGAACAGGATCCAGCAGGTCGGTGTTTTCATGGGCCCTGAGAGACTTGAAGTGGACGAGATCCCTGCAGGTAACATTGCTGCAGTAACAGGTCTCAGAGATGCTATTGTAGGTTCTACTGTAACTTCTCTTGAAGGCATGTCTCCATTTGAGAGTATCAGACACGCAAGTGAACCTGTAGTGACCGTAGCTGTGGAAGCAAAACACATGAAAGATCTTCCAAAGCTCGTTGAGGTTCTGCGTCAGGTCGCAAAGGAAGACCCAACACTTAAGATCACACTGGACGAAGAGACCGGTGAACACCTCATGGCAGGTATGGGTGAACTTCACCTTGAGGTCATTGCTCACAGGATCGAGCGTGACAAGGGTGTAGAGATCACAACAACACCACCTATTGTGGTATACCGTGAAACTATTACAGGTGTAGCAGGTCCTGTTGAGGGTAAATCCCCTAACAGACACAACAGATTCTATGTTGTTGTCGAACCACTTGAGCCTGAAGTACGTGAGCTTATCCGTGGAGGCGAGATCTCCATGAGAATGCCTGAACTTGAAAGAAGGGAGAAGCTCATTGCAGCAGGTATGGACAAAGAAGAAGCAAAGAGGATTGCTGACATCTTTGAGAGCAACGCTTACTTTGACATGACCAAAGGTATCCAGCACCTGAACGAAACAATGGAGCTTGTACTTGAAGGATTCGTCGAAGTTATGAAAGGCGGTCCACTTTCAAAGGAACCATGCATGGGTGTAAAGGTCAAGCTCATGGACGCAAAGCTCCACGAGGATGCTGTCCACAGAGGTCCTGCACAGGTAATTCCTGCATCAAGGCAGGCAATCCAGGCAGCAATGCTCATGGCAGAAGATACACTCTTCGAGCCATACCAGAAGGTATTCATCCAGACCCCACAGGAACAGATGGGTGGAGCTACAAAGGAGATTCAGGGACGTCGTGGTATTATCATCAACATGACCTCCGAGGGTGACACAACCATCATTGAGTCCAAGGCACCAGTATCCGAGTTGTTCGGATTTGCCGGTGACATCAGGTCTGCAACAGAGGGTCGTGCAATGTGGAGCACAGAGTTCGCAGGATTTGAACCACTCCCAACCAATATGATCACTGAAGTAGTTTCAGGTATCCGTGAGCGCAAAGGACTCAAGAAGGATCTTCCACAGGCACAGGACTTTATGAGCATGTAAGATGGATACTAAATCCATCTTTTTGCTATGAAATGTCCTATCCGTTGGAAAGGTTTAAAAGCAGAAACAACAATTTAGGTCAAAATTATAGATATTGCATCTAACAATCAAAAAATAAAGGAGAATATATTATGGCTGAGAAACCACACATGAACTTAGCAGTTATTGGTCACGTTGACCACGGTAAGTCAACATTTGTCGGCAGATTAATGTTCGAGACAGGCGCAGTACCTGCTCACCTTATCGAGAAATACAGGGCAGAAGCAAAAGAGAAAGGAAAAGAATCCTTCGCTTTCGCATGGGTTATGGACTCACTCAAGGAAGAGCGTGAGAGAGGAGTAACCATCGATATCTCCCACAAGAGATTCGACACAGACAAGTTCTACTTCACAGTCGTGGACTGTCCAGGTCACCGTGACTTCGTAAAGAACATGATCACCGGTGCATCCCAGGCAGATGCAGCTGTTCTTGTCGTAGCAGCACCTGATGGTGTAATGGCTCAGACAAAGGAACACGTGTTCCTTTCAAGGACCCTTGGTATCAACCAGCTTATCGTTGCTGTTAACAAGATGGATGCAGCTGAATACAGCGAAGACAGGTACAACGAGGTTAAGAACGAAGTAAGTCAGCTTCTCGGTATGGTAGGATTCAAGGCAGACGAAGTTCCATTCGTCCCAACATCTGCATTCGAGGGTGACAACATTACAGAATCCAGTTCAAACACCCCATGGTACACTGGCCCATCCCTTCTTGACTGCCTTAACGATCTTAAGACACCAGAAAAGCCAGACACACTTCCACTCCGTATCCCAGTACAGGATGCATACACCATTTCCGGTATCGGTACCGTTCCAGTAGGTAGGGTAGAGACCGGTATCATGAAGAAAGGCCAGAAGGTCGCATTCATGCCAAGTGGCGCAACCGGTGAAGTAAAATCCATTGAGATGCACCACGAGGAAGTCGATCAGGCTGTACCTGGTGACAACATCGGTTGGAACGTCAGAGGTATCGGAAAGAACGATGTCAGGAGAGGTGACGTATGTGGTCCTGCAGAGAAGCCACCATCGGTAGCTGAAGAGTTTACCGGACAGATCGTTGTCCTTCAGCACCCATCCGCTATCACAGTCGGATACACACCTGTATTCCACTGCCACACCACCCAGACTGCATGTACTCTCATGTCCATTGACAAGAAGCTCGATCCAAAGACCGGTCAGGTCAAGGAAGAGAACCCAACCTTCATCAAGGCTGGAGATGCAGCAATCGTTACAATCAGACCAACCAGGCCAATGTGCATTGAGCCTGTAAAAGAGATTCCACAGCTCGGCAGATTCGCTATCCGTGATATGGGTATGACAATCGCTGCCGGTATGTGCATGAGTGTTAAAGATAAGCAGTAACACTCTTCTCTTTCTTTTTAGAGGAGATTAAAATGGCACAGAAAGCAAGAATACGATTATCAGGAACAAGTCCTGTGAATCTGGACGGTGTTTGTGAGCAGGTGAAAGCCATCGCAAACCGCACTGGAGTAAGCATATCCGGTCCAGTACCTCTGCCAACAAAGAAATTGGTAGTTCCTGTAAGGAAGAGCCCTAGCGGCGACGGTACAGCATCATGGGACCACTGGGAGATGCGTGTCCACAAAAGACTTATTGACATCGCAGCTGATGAGCGCGCATTAAGGCAGCTCATGAGGATTCAGGTTCCAAAAGACATCAATATCGAGATCGTACTTCAGAACTAAGTACATCGATATTGTTCAAAACGAAATGGAACAACGTTACAGATATTTATCTGTAACATCTCTCCTCCCTATTTCTTAATTTATTTTCTAAAATTCTGAGTGTGAGCTCAAGCTATCCTTATCGTTTGGTTTTATCATCTCTAGAAAACGTTTATATCA
The DNA here is from genome assembly GCF_038432375.1 of Methanococcoides sp. LMO-2. Taxonomy (NCBI): domain Archaea; kingdom Methanobacteriati; phylum Methanobacteriota; class Methanomicrobia; order Methanosarcinales; family Methanosarcinaceae; genus Methanococcoides; species Methanococcoides cohabitans. The sequence continues at coordinate 233,220 of NZ_JBCAUS010000003.1, read as the reverse complement.
TCACATTTCCATATCAGTGTGAGGTTGAATCATGAGTGAAGAAACATTAACTGAAACAGAATCTGCAGTACTGAATGCTCTGGAAAGCTCAGACAAATCCTTAAGACCAGGTGACATTGCAGAGTCCACAGGTCTTGAAAGCAAACTTGTTAGTAAAACAATTGCATCCCTGAAAAAGAAAGGCCTGGTATATTCTCCTAAAAGATGCTACTACGATGTTTCAAAGGAATGATCCTTTTTTATATCTTCTTTTTTTCAGACCGATTTACTTTTTGATCTCAGGTTTTATTGGTATCGTAAAAGTAAAAGTGCTACCTTTATTCAACTCACTGCTTACACTGAGTGATCCACCATGCAGTTCTGACTGCTTTTTTGCAAGGCATAGTCCAAGACCCATTCCTCCGTGGGCTCTTGTTGAAGATGAATCGATCTGAGTAAATGGGTTGAAAAGCCTATCGATGTTCTCTTCAGATATTCCGATACCTTTGTCTGAGATCTCGAAAACAATATCTTTACCGGTATCGTGGACCTCTACCTCAATAGAACCGCCATTTTGTGAGAATTTACTTGCGTTCTCGATAAGGTGGGTGATACTATGTTCTACTTTTTCAATATCGATTATAATATATTTTACATCTGTGTTGATGACAAATGACAGTTCCTGCTGCTTTTCCCGGATTATTGGTACGAAGTGTTCCCTTAGCCCGTTGATAAATTCGGTTACTTCAATTGTGTTGTATTCAAGTTCAAAAACTTCGGATTCGATCTTTGAAAGCTCCAGCATTAAATTAAATGCATCAAGCAATCGTTTTCCACTGGAATTTATATTTAAAAGGTATTTTTCCTGCCTTTCATTGACATCTCCGAATTTTCTTTCAAGAAGAATCTCCGAAAAACCAATAACTGCGTTAAGAGGTGTGCGCAGCTCATGGCTCATGTTTGCAATAAATGTAGTCTTTGCCTGATTTGCAGTCTCAGCTTCAAGTTTTGCAGATATAAGTTCCTTTTCTGCGATCTTCTTCTCAGTAACATCGATGCCCGAAGCAAGTACTCCTGTGATATACCCTTTACTGTCATAAAGCAAAGAGTTATGCCAGGAAATGATTCTTTCATGACCTGATCTTACGATGATGGGATTTTCGTGATATTCAAAAATTTCGGCATCTTTTGCCATTATTTTATTGAATATATCTTTCATTTCTTCTGAGATGTCTTCAGATATGAACAGATCAAACCAGTTCTTTCCAAGAATCTCATTTTCAGAATACTCAAGGATTTCCTCAGCTTTCCTGTTTATGAGTGTGATCTTCTGGTTTCTGTCAATAGCGACGAAAATCACATTTGACACATTCAAATAATGCTGAGCTTTTTCTTTTTCCTTCATCAGCTCAAATTCGACCTTTTTGAGACGATCAATATTTACCATTATTCCGTTAAGGCCGGTAATTTCCCCATCCTTGATCATCACTTTTGAAGATGTGTGTACGTGAGTTATCTTTCCGGATTTTGCGATCACCCTGAACATGTAAGGTTTATGTTCACCTTTAATTGTCCTGTCCATATCTTCAATAAGGCCCGGAAGGTCATCAGGATAGATGTATTTTGAAAAAGAAGTACCGATCACTTCTTCTGGAAGATAGCCGGTGAAGTGCTCAATAGCAGAGCTGATGTATGTAAAATTGCCCTCATTGTTGATACTAAAAACAACATCGTTAAGGTTCTCAAGATGCAGTTTGTAGAACTCTTCTTTCTCAGTGGACCTTCTTTTAACAAGGTCCATCTCATCTTTGAGTTCCCTTATAGTTTGTTGCAGTTCTGCAATCTGTTGAGAATTTTCAGAGGCTTGTTCTTCTTTTTTCATTGTCATTTTTTGTATGAATTAGGTCGTTTTTGTAAATATTGTATGGCAATGACTCCATTATATCCATGCTTTAATGTATTGAATTGCGTATTAATATGTTTTCAACAATAAAATTATATCAATAAACTATGGTATTCGATTGAATAAAGTTATATTACTGAACTAATTTCGGGATGCATCTTCAAGATCTTCACTTTGAATCTTCTTGTTTGTCCTTTAAGTGCGTATTCCAAAACAATAATATAATAACTGGTTTATCCTAGAACCAGTTACAATTGAAAACACTTGATGAGAGCTTAAGACGCTCCTATCGTGGGCCTGTAGTGTAGTGGATATCACTTTAGCCTCCGGAGCTTAGAACCCGGGTTCGATTCCCGGCAGGCCCGCTCTACTATACTGCCCTTTCTGTAGCTATTGGCGTTGTTGAAGCAGTAACTTCACTGGTTTGACAAGCTTGTTGGATCAGTTATTATATTATTTTTCCGGGGCATACAGTTTCTCAAGATAGCTTTTGATCCTGCAATAAATGAAATTTCTATATCCGAAATTATCCGGTATATCGAACGTAACGATTCCTTCCACATTCCAGAATACGTTCTTTACAAGCCCTCTTTCTTCCATATCATCTACAAAGAACCTGACCTTGCTGAAGTCCTCTACAACCTGTCTCCAGTCCCCTGCTCTCATCTTTGACGGGTCTTTGCTGCACATGACCTCAAATTGCTGGAGTCCGAATGCATATGTCTGTAACCATTGCCTGTCATCCTTTGACATTCTAATGGCACCCTGTTTTGCATCCTCTGCCATCTGCTTTAAAAGCAGGTCAATATCCTTAGTTGTAAACTCATTGTTGTCAAGCTTTTCAAGGAACACATGTAATTTTTCCACAATAGCTTCCCCCTGTTCTCAATATAATTTATGGCATTTATCAATAGATAAACATTGTCTTTTTAGTCACTTTTGAAAATGGTCTCACTCTGAATGGATCTCATGCTCAAAGCTTATTTATGGGTTTGTTGTTTATGTACCCCATATAGTTCATTGGTAAATTTAATTTCACAATCCAAGGAGACCAAAAGATATGGCAATCCATCCTATTGAATATCGTTACGGTACCGACGAAATGAAATATGTCTGGAGTGAGGCAAACCGCCTTGAAAAGCTCTTAAAGACCGAGGCAGCTCTTTCACAGGCTGAAGCAAAGGTAGGCATCGTACCTGTTGAAGCTGCGAATGCAATCGAGCACAGCATTGGCTCTGTCAAACTGGAAAGGGTCACAGAGATAGAAGATGAGATCCATCATGACATGATGGCCATCGTTCTCGCAATCTCCGAGCAGTGCAGCGAAGATGCTGCAAAATGGGTGCACTTTGGTGCAACATCCAACGATATCCTGGACACAGCCACCGCTCTTCAGATGATGGATGCAGTTGCTATCCTTGAAGACAAGGTACGCACGCTTCTGGATGTCTTGTTGATAAAGGCAGAAGAGCACAAGAATACTGTCTGTGCAGGAAGAACACACGGTCAGATCGGTGTCCCAACAACATACGGTCTCAGGTTTGCTATCTGGGCAAGTGAGATGTCAAGACACCTCGAGCGTCTGGGCCAGCTCACACCACGTCTTCTGGTAGGACAGATGACCGGAGCTGTGGGTACACAGGCAGCATTCGGACAGGATGGTATCGAGATCCAGAAACATGCAATGGAATATCTTGGTCTTGGTAGTGTCGATGTATCTAACCAGATCATCCAGCGTGACCGCCACGCAGAGTTCGTCATGTGGATGGCAAATACAGTAACAACCCTTGACAAGATCGCAGTGGAGATCCGCTCCCTCCAGAGAAGCGAGATCGCAGAGGTCGAGGAAAGCTTCCGCAAGAAACAGGTAGGTTCTTCCACCATGCCTCACAAGAGGAACCCTATCAAGTCAGAACAGATCAGCGGTCTGGCACGTATCGTCCGCTCAATGGTCGAGCCGGAACTTCTGAACAACACTCTCTGGGATGAGCGTGACCTCACCAACTCTTCATGTGAAAGGGTAGTTTTCCCTGAAAGCTGTGTGCTGACCGACCACCTTCTCAAGCTGGCCATCGGTGTTATCGAAAACCTCAGGTTCTATCCTGAGAACATTCGCAAGAACCTTGACCTTCTCCGTGGTCTTAACATGGGTGAAGCTATCATGATCGAGCTTGCAAAGCGCGGTGTAGGAAGGCAGGAAGCCCACGAGATCGTGAGAAGCTCTGCAATGGAGGCACACGAGTCAGGCAAGCACCTCAAGGAAGTACTTCTGGCCAAGCCAGAGGTCACACAATACCTTAGTGAGGATGACATCACAGACCTTGTGAACCCTGACAGGTACATCGGTACTGCAGTGACCCAGGTCGAGAACGTCGTTGCAAAGATCAGAAGTCAGTTCTAAGGTGACCTCATGGAACTGGATGATGTTATAAAATTCCACGGGCATCTCTGCCCTGGACTTGTTATTGGTTACAGGGTTGCAACCTATGCAGCCAATAAGTTCAAGGATCGGGCTGAGGACGAGGAACTTGTTGTCATTGTTGAGAACAAGTCCTGCAGTGTGGATGCTATCCAAGTGGTCAATGGATGCACCTTTGGAAAAGGCAACCTTGTGTTCAGGGACCTTGGAAAGCATGTCTATACTTTCTTCAAGAGAGGAAACCCTGAAGCGCTCAGGATCTCAATAAATCCCCGCCAGCGCAGGGAAGATCCTCGCTACAACGAACTTTTCCCCAAAGTAAGAAATGGTACTGCCACTGACGAGGAAAAGGAAGAGTTCAAACAAAGGCATGCAGAAAGGGGTCTCGCAATCCTTGATATTCCGGATGAGGAACTTTTCACTGCAACAAATGTAGAGATCGAACCGCCTGAAAAGGCCATGGTCTACCGTTCCATAGCATGTGCAGAATGCGGCGAAGAAGCAATGGAAACACGTCTTCGTGTAAAGAACGGACAGATGGTCTGTCTTTCATGTTTTGAAGGTCATGATATCTGACGTTGGTCAGATATCCATTTTAATCTTTTTTAGCTTCTTTTATTATTCTCAATTTATCCCTTGAGTACCCGCTTCAGGAATTCCCCTGTATAGGAGTCCTTGCTCTTTGCCAGTTTCTCAGGTGTGCCTTCGGCAACGATGGTTCCTCCACGCTCTCCACCCTCTGGTCCAAGGTCGATGACCCAGTCCGCTGTCTTAATGACATCGAGGTTGTGTTCGATCACGATAACCGTGTTACCTGCATCCACAAGTCTCTGGAGCACATCAAGCAACTTGTTTACATCATCAAAGTGAAGTCCTGTTGTAGGCTCGTCAAGAATGTAGACCGTCTTACCGGTAGAACGCCTGCTAAGCTCGGTTGCCAGCTTCACACGCTGTGCCTCTCCTCCTGAGAGGGTTGTTGAGGACTGTCCCAGCTTGATATATCCAAGACCAACATCGTAGAGAGTCTGGAGCTTTCTCTTGATCTTGGGTACATTCTCAAAGAATTCCAGTGCTTCCTCAACGGTCATGTCCAGCACATCTGCGATGGTCTTGTCCTTATAGGTCACCTCAAGTGTCTCACGGTTGTAGCGCTTCCCGTGACAGACCTCACAGGGCACATAGACGTCAGGCAAAAAGTGCATCTCAATTGTAATGATACCGTCACCTGAGCAGGTCTCACACCGTCCTCCGCGAACATTGAAGCTGAACCTTCCGGGTTTGTATCCTCTTGCCTTTGCCATCTTTGTTTGTGCAAATAGCTCCCTGATAGGTGTGAATAGGTTGGTGTAGGTAGCAGGATTGGAACGTGGTGTTCTTCCGATCGGTGACTGGTCGATGGTGATGACCTTGTCTATCAGGTCAAGACCCTTGATTTCCTTGTACTTGCCAGGCCTGTCCCTTGCGCGGTGGAGCTTCTGTGCAAGCACTTTGTTGAGGGTCTCATTGATCAGTGTGCTCTTTCCGGAACCGGATACGCCGGTGACGCATGCCATGACACCAAGTGGGAATTTCACATCGATACCCTTGAGATTGTTCTGTGATGCACCTTTTAAGATCAGCTTACCGGCTGGTTTGCGCCTCTTCTCCGGCACAGCGATCTCAAGTTTTCCGCTCATGTACTGACCGGTAAGAGAATCAGGGTGTGCCATAATTTCTTCAGGCGTGCCCTCTGCCACGACCTCTCCACCGTGGATACCTGCACCAGGTCCCATATCTACCACGTGATCTGAATTGAGTATGGTCTCTTCGTCATGCTCCACGACAACTACCGTGTTGCCGATATCACGAAGATGTTTCAGTGTATTGATCAGCCTGAGGTTGTCTCTCTGGTGCAGCCCTATGCTTGGCTCATCCAGGATGTACAGCACTCCCATGAGGCTGGATCCGATCTGGGTGGCCAGCCTGATACGCTGTGCCTCTCCTCCTGAAAGGGTCGCTGCTGAACGGCTAAGTGTAAGGTAATCAAGGCCGACGTCCATGAGGAAACCAAGCCTTGCCTTGATCTCTTTGAGAATCAGTCGTGCAATGGAATACTCGCGTGGTGTGAGGGTCGGTTCCAGTTCCTCGAAGAACTGCAATGATGTCTCCACGGACATCTGCGTGACCTGGATGATGTTGCTGTCGTTGATGGTCACAGCAAGGCTGGCGGGTTTCAGCCTGTTGCCACTACAGGTAGTACATGGCTTGGTTGTGATATACTTCCTCAACCTGTCCTTCGTGTTCTCAGATTCGGTATTATCATAAGTTTTTGAAATATTGGAGATGACTCCCCGGAAACGACCTTTATGCTTCCACATACCACCGTTCTTACCGATGTGCACGTAGTTTATCATTTCATTGGTACCGTTGAAGATTATGTCCTTGTGCTTTTGTTCAAGCTCCTCGAAGGGCACATCCAGTGAGAATCCGAAATGCTGTCCCACGGATTCCAGTGCCTGCATGTAGTAGCCGTCTTTCTTGCTCCAGTGCTCGATGGCACCTTCTCTCAATGTCAGGGTGGGGTCAGGTACGATCAGTTCAGGGTCGAACTCCATTGAAGTTCCAAGACCGTGGCATTCTTCACATGCACCCTGAGGACTGTTGAAAGAGAACGCAGAAGGTTCCATTTCCTCAAATCCGATCCCACAGTCCGTACATGCGAGGTTTTCGCTGAACACCATCTCATCGCCGTCAAGAACATGTACCATCAGGGTACCGCCACTCTTCTCAAGCGCAGTCTCCACGGAATCCGACAATCTTTCTTCGATGCCTTTCTTGATGGCAAGCCTGTCCACAACCACTTCGATGTTGTGCTTGTAGTAGCGTCCAAGTTCGATGGTCTCGGCATCATCCAGTGATACGATATCTCCATCCACCCTTGCGCGTGCAAACCCTTCTCCCCTGAGGTCCGTGAGCAATTTTTTGTACTCTCCTTTACGTTCCCTCACAAGGGGTGCAAGGATATGGACCTTTGACCCTTCATCTATTTTCATGATGCTGTCAACGATCTGGTCAACACTCTGAGGCTCTATGGTCTTGCCACATTTTGGGCAGTGCCTGATGCCTATTCTTGCATAGAGCAGCCTGAGATAGTCATAGATCTCAGTAACCGTTCCCACTGTGGAACGCGGGTTCTTGCTGGTTGTCTTCTGCTCGATGGAGATCGCAGGGGAAAGTCCCTCTATGTACTCGACGTCCGGTTTTTCCATAAGTCCCAGGAACTGCCTCGCATAAGCTGAAAGTGATTCCACGTATCGCCTCTGTCCCTCTGCATATATGGTATCAAAAGCAAGGGATGATTTTCCTGATCCGCTGAGCCCTGTTATGACTATCAGTTTGTCACGGGGGAATACGAGATCGATATTCTTCAGGTTGTGCTCCTTGGCACCTTTGACGATTATATTTTTCAGGGACATGGTTTCTGGAAGGTAGTGTTTTCAGATATGTAATGCTTTGAAGGATAAGTTGGGGTTTGAGATATTTGAGTGAGAGCATTAAAGGTTTGCTGTTGAGGTGAAATATTGCTTTATTATTAGTTTCTTAGTTTTTCATTACAAACTTAAATATACTCTTCAAGAGGGTCTGCCAAAAACATTGTCATTGTATTTTTCAGTCAATATGGCAAAGATTTTCCTTCCTCTTTTATTGGAAAAGATGTCTGGATCAGGGATGATCTCCCTGATCCGCTGATCTGATTATCCAATTACTTTCTCAGCCTTGCCGAAAATAACAGTCCGATAGTGAGCAGTATTGAGGTGAATCCCGGTGTTTGGGTTTCTGTCCCGATCTCCTCCGGTGTTCCATTATCGATGACCACAAGATTCCCTTCTTCATCTAAATAAGCTTCATCCCTTGTATAGGTTACAACATTTCCATCATCATCTATCACACAAATATCTTCTTCATCCGATGATGGCGGACTGACTACCTCTTCACATAGGATTATAGGACTCTCCCATTCAAATACTACCGGGACTTCGTCTATACCTGCTTCCTGTTCGAAGTGCTTGTCTATCGTCTGATATATTTCGTCAATTACGGATTCGTTTACTTTTTCAGGTGTTTCTGAGTTCATGCCCACACTCAGGTATCCGTTGATGTACACTCCATAACTTATCAGAGGTCCGTTAGATGAAGCAAAGAACGGGTCGAGTTCCCTATCTTTTGTATGTCCAAGCTAATCTATCCATCTTCTTTTTTCACTTTCCTGCGTAATCACAGGCATTGTTCCGTAGGCAGCTATGAACGATGGACTGCTTTTAGCTTCCTCAAAGATCTCCGGTCCATAATCAGGAAGTGGTATGCTCTCATCTTCCATTGGCCACATAAATACCACGGATATACCACTGATACCCTCTTCACGCTCACAGTGATCATCGATCTTCCGATAGATCTCATCAATTCTTGACTCATTCATTTTTCCATGCTGATCATAGCTTATATCTACGATCAAAAATTCACTATTGGCAGCGATGCTTCTTATAGAACTATCAATTGTGTATGCCGGTTGATTTATGGAAAGAGATAGCCAGCAGTCATTAACTGAATTTTTCCACTCCCTATCGATTGTTTCGGGAAAGTTTCCTCTGCTGGCTATGAACAATGGATCACTCTTGTACTCTTCAAAAAGGGAATTGGAGTTATTTGGATCAAAGATCCCATCAGTATGTTCGGGATCATCTAATTCGCTATCATCGTTATTTACAGGATCCGACGACCCTCCCCATGCAAATCCCACGAGCAGAATGCCTATTATCAATATGCTCACTCCAGTCTTTACAATAATTCTCATTATCCTATACCCCAATTAAAAATTCATTTAATATTAAAAGAACTTTCAATGTCTATGTGGCAATAAAGTTTTGGATTTCCAGAGCTCCTCGATTTAAATCTTTAGTGTTGCCATCTCAAGGTTCCCGTTAAGAATATCACACAACAACCAGAATGTAATATCATGGAATTTTCTGAGATCATAGGGTCCGAAGACACAAATAATGTCGATGACCGTTCAAAAGAAAGACACATCCCAACAATCGAAGTTCTCAGAAACTACGAAGGTACAGGGAAGGAATATATCCGCGTTGTTGTGGGAGAAAAAGCGATACATCCGAACACCCCTGAGCATCATATCGAATATATTGAGCTCTATGGCCGCACCAAGATGATGGACACGGTCACCATCGGCAGGGCAACCTTCGGTCCGGGAGTAAAACCGGATGCTGTTTTCGGGTTGGTATATTTTGGCAAGTACCGGGAATTTTGTGCAATTGCATATTGCAATGTCCATGGTCCATGGGAGAACTGTATAGAGATACGAGAGGAACTAAGGCTGACAGCCGGTTGCAGGAGGGAAAAGTGCCTGCAGGAAGGGTTCGGGGTTTAATATTAAAAATAAAAGTTTGAGGTTTTAAATTTTAATTTGAAGTTTTAAATTTCGATCTCAACCTCATAGACCTCTTCCACATTCTCCTTGTGCACTTTCCAGAACGGCTCCTCACCGTACTCTTCCACAAGCTTCAATGTCCTTCTGGGAATGGTCTTTGGTCCCAGTACGGCCCCCGGCCTATCAGGATCATCAATATAATCGGTTTCCATCATGAACCGTGTTCCTTCTTCAAGGGCCTGCTCGATGGCACCTTTGCCAGCCAGCACTCCTGGGAATATCCCAAGCTTCTCACAAACATTCACAAGAGGGGGGGCGTAATGCTTGACCACCTTATTCAGTCGGATGCCTGTTCTTTTTGCTCTTTCAGTTATATCGATAAGTTCCGGCTCCTCAACGCTCTCGGTATGCAGCTGGATCGCACAGTCATGATCCTTTGCGAGCATGAATCCATGTTCCATGATTTCATTGGAAGCATCCCATATCTCTTCTGAGACCGGGTAGTGTGGGCGTCCGCTCTTGAGTCCTACGGCAACTCCTTCATCGACGTACGTTGCAGCGATCTCAAGGCCGCTCTTCATAAGTTCAACAGCCCTGTCAAGTTCCATGCGTTCGGTGAGTTTGGTGATCTCGGCCGGGTGGACACCGAGCACCGGGAAAGCTTTGACACCGGTCTCGTTGATCTGTCTGGCAAGGTCTACGGTCTCATCGAAGACGATCCTGTAGTCCTCCGGTTTTGTGACCTCCACTCCGATGGTCCAGGTGGGTTTGGTAACAAGGATTATGTGAGTTCCTCCTACATTCTGGAACTCTTTGACAGCTTTCAGTCCCTTTGCACGGGGATCTATGTGCATATGCTCATCGGTGATGGGGATCTTTGGTGATGTGTTCATGAATTAATAGATGTGGTGAAGGCAGATAATGTTACTTGTTACTGTCTTTTCTTGCTGCATCATTTTAGAATTAGGCTGATGGTGAGGTAGGCTTGTACCAGTGATACTATCAGCGTTGAGATCAGAATGAATAGTGAGATAGTTGTCTTGAACTCATCTCTGCCTTTCCTTATGAAATACATGTGGGCTGTAAATGCAAAGATGCCGCTAAGGCTCAGGATCAATGAAAATATCAGGCCGGTGAAAGACTGCTGGAAGACCAGGACCAGTCCGTATAGTACAAAAAATAGTACCGGAATGTGTATTAGAAGGAATCCTGTTATTCCACCTGGCAGCCTGAAGAGATCCCATTCTTTCCAGTAAGCAGAATCGATCTCATGGTTTATCAGCAGGACTGCATTTACCAGGTATACCCAGAAGAGGATGTCTGACATGATCTTTACACCATTTTCTAAAATCACTTATACTTTTTCTTTTTCTATGTGGTGATATATTAAATTTAGTTTCTAACTGGATAAATAAAACAAATGATCCTGGATTCAGTATATGTTAGACATTTATACTTTTGTAATAAATCCTAAAATTTGAATCTCATTCCTATATGATTATATCAATCAACTAATATTCTATTATAGATATACTTCAAATTTTATATATTATAATTTACTATTTCACAATAGGTGGATTTTTGGAAAAACGTGGTAATAATTTGTCGATGTCAGATTTCCTTTCTGACAATTAGAAAAGCGATCTAAGCTTTTCAGGCATTTTCGATCTGTGGGAAGACAACATTGCAATAGTGTCTTCTGAGGGTATTATTATTTATACAAACCAGAGCTGGAAACAGTTTGCTGGGGATAGTGGATCTTATCCTGCAAAATTCAGCGAAGGAACAAATTACTTGAATATTTGTAATGAATCAACAGGTGAAAACTCAATTGAAGCTTCATGTATAGCAAAAGGGATAATTGATGTCATAAATGGAAATAAAGGCCTATTAAAAATAGAGTACCCCTGTCACAGTCCTGATGAAAAGCGCTGGTTTTTGCTGAAGGTGACACCACTTTCAAAAACTTATCCTACAAATGTCCTTTTACAGCACATTGATATCACTGATCGCAAACTTGCAGAAGAACAAATACGTGATAGGGGAAATCGTCTTGATAGCATATTCAGGGCTGTACCTGCTGGAATAGGTGTTGTTCAGGAGCGAATCCTAAGAGAAGTTAATGACCGTATTTGTAAAATGACAGGATACTCAAGAGATGAACTGCTTGGTCAGAGTGCAAGGATACTTTATCCTACAAATGATGAATTTGAGTATGTTGGAAGGGAAAAATATTCCCTGATCCAAAAAAAGGGCACCGGAGTTGTAGAAACTCAATGGAAGAGAAAAGATGGCAACATCATTGACATAATTCTTAGTTCATCACCTATAGATCCCGATGATCAATTGAAAGGAGTTACTTTCAGTGCACTTGACATAACTGAACGCAAGAAAGCTGAGAATACCTTAATAGAAAGTGAGGAAAACTATCGTCTTCTTGCACATAACAGTCTTGATGCTATATGGGTCATGAATAAAGATCTGGAGTTTACTTATGTAAGTCCATCTTGTTATATTATTTCAGGATATACTCCCGATGAGTTCATCGGGACTAAAGTTTATGATCACTGCGATGATCTGAATTACCAGACGATCTTGAATTTCATTCAGGAAGGTATTGACAGGCTGCCGGATGCTTCAGGAGTGAAATTTGAGGCTGTACTTCGTAGAAAGGATGGTACAGAGTTTCCCGTTGAGATTGTTGGGAAGGTACTTTGTGATGAAGATGGCTCTCCAATAGGATTCCAGGGAACAACAAGGGACATAACTGATCGCAAAAAGGCAAAGCAATCATTGATAGAAAGTGAAGCTAAGTTCAGAAATTACATAGATAATGCACCTGATGCTGTATTTGTATCCGATCTGGATGGAAACTATATTGAGGTCAATAAGTCTGCATGTAGAATAACAGGCTACTCTGAAGATGAATTGGTCGGAATGAACTTCCTGGATATAACTCCTGTAGAACATCATGAATTTTTGCTGAAAAAATTCAATGAATTGAAGAAGAATGGTATTATTGATCTTGATGTTCAGTTCTTGACAAAGAATGGATGTAAAAGATGGTGGAATGTGAGTTCTTCGGTACTTTCTGATGAGCGTATAATTACTTTTAAGAAAGATATTACAAAAAACAAAAGCGCTGAATTTGAGCTTATAGAAACACTGAAATATTCTACCCAGAAAGAAAATGAGATAACAGAACTTCTGAATTCAGCCCATTCAATTTTGAAGAACAAGGATTTTGAAGCAGTAGCAAGGATTGTCTTTGATGCCTGTGCAAGGACCATTGGTGCAAAAGCCGGATATGTTGCATTGCTATCGGAAACAGGGGATGAGAATAAGGTCCTTTTCCTGGAAGATGGTGGTATGTCGTGCTTCGTTGATCCTGAGTTGCCAATGCCCGTAAGGGGATTACGGGATGAAGTATACAAGAAGGGGAATGTTGTCTATCACAATGATTTCATGAACAGTGAATGGACAAAGTATATGCCCGAAGGTCATATGGACCTTCCGAATGTGCTGTTCACTCCTTTGCGTATAGAAGGCAAAACTCTGGGTTTAATGGGTTTTTCCTACAAAGATGGTGATTTCAATGAAAATGATGCACTCCTTGCCAAGACATTCGGTGATTATCTTGCAATATCGCTGAACAACAAAATAAATTTAGATCTAATTAATAAGAGTGAAGAACTTTATCGCTCAATATTCGAATCTGCAGCCAATCTTATCACATCAGTTGATGAAAATGGTATCATTGTAGATTGCAACAGTCGGATCAAAAATGTCCTGGGTTATGATAAAAAAGAGATCGTTGGGAATCCAATGTCAAAGATCATCCATCCGGATTATATGGATAAAGCTTTAGAATCCCTTCAGGAAATACTTGAAACCGGAGTTTCCTATAATGAAGAGTACAAGGTGGTAAAGAAAGATGGAACTCTCATTGATGTGGTCATCAATTCGTCCGGTATCAACAAGTCCAATGGTAAATATGAGAGGACAATATGTCTAATCAATGATATCACTGAACACAAAAAAGCCGAGCTCAAGCTATATGAAAGTGAGAAAAAGTATTCAACGATCGTTGAAAATGGTAACGATGGTATAATTATCCTTCAGGGTGATTCTATCAAATTTGCCAACAGAACGATGCAGGAAATGGCCGGCTATTCGTATGAACAAATCGTTGAAAGGTCCTTTATTGAATTTGTTTCTCCGAAGCATGTTGATACTATAAAGGAAAAGTACAGGAGGAGACTGAACGGGGAAAAAGTCTCTAACCATTATGAGATAGAGATCATCTCTAAGTCTGGAGCCCTGCTTCCTGTGAATGTAAGTGCATCTGTAGTCCAATATAAGGGTCATCCGGCGACCATGGCAATTCTCAGGGATATAAGCAGCTGGAAGCAAGCCAGACAGGCCTTGATAGCTTCCAAACTTGCAGCCGAAGAGGCAAACAGGACTAAATCCGAATTCCTTGCAAATGTAAGTCATGAGCTCAGGACTCCGCTCAACCCTATCATTGGCTTTTCAGACATACTGGCCAATGAGATGGCTGGTGAACTTAATGAGAAACAGAAGAAATATGCTTTTACAATTAAAAATCATGGGGAAGAACTGCTGAATCTTATTAATCACATACTTGATATAAGCAATATCCATGCTGGAAATACTGATCTGGAATGTGATCTGTTCAACCTGCAAAAAAGCATTGTTGAGGTAAAGGAATCACGCATTGTAATTGCATCAAAAAAGAACGTTCTGTTAGAATCACATGTTGATCCACAATTGGCAGAGATCTTTGCTGATCCTGTGAAGATCAAAGACATTCTTCATGGTCTTGTAGATAATGCGATCAAATTCACTCCTGAAGGAGGAGTTGTAGAGATCTATGCTACCAGGGAGGACGACCATGCCCGTATATCAGTTGTTGATACGGGAATTGGTATTTCGAAGGAAGATCGTGTCAGGATATTCAATCCGTTCATGCAGGTGGATGGCTCAACTACCCGTAAATATGGTGGCATCGGTCTGGGGCTCATGCTTGCAAAGGAATATGTGAATCTTCATAGTGGTAAGATCTGGGTTGAAAGCGAATTGGGTGTTGGTAGTAAGTTTACATTTACGATTCCGATTGTATCGGAAAAAGCCAATCTGCTCAATACCAACGATGATCCCTTCAGTTGTGGGGATTCCATACTGAACGTTTCACTTAATAATAGATGTTCTTAGTCTGATTGATTAATATTTATCTGCATTTAAAATTTGCAGGTTTGATTTTTGAACTTTTATTTGAGATTAAGAAAAGACATATATTTAGTAGCCAATTCTTTGGGAAATTGAATTTATTCTTTTTTATTATAGTAGTAAGTGGATATACTATTTGTAGAAAGTTCGCCACGCCACGAATGTTTCTTCACAATCGTTAAGATAATATACGATATAAACTCACAATTTAAGGCCTATATATCCTCAACAAAAAAGGAAATGATTCTTGGATGATCAGCAGTGAAGACATTGAAATAATAATAAACAGTAGTCAGGCAGTAATTTTCCTTTGGGATACCGATGAGGACTGGAATGTTGATTTTGTATCAGAGAATATACTCCAGTTTGGTTATGATCCGGAAGAGTTCATAGATGGAAAGTTAACGTATGCAGATATAGTGCATCCTGATGACATTGATCATTTAAAAGAGGACTTTTTAGATTATTCTAAAAAGGACAAACTTGTTGGTTTCACACGGCAGTACCGGATTATTACCAAATTTGGGGAGATTCGCTGGGTCGATGAAAGATCACTTATGAAACGAAATGATCGCGGGGATATTGAAAGCATCCAGGGAATTATTTTTGATATCACAGAGAACAAAAAAGTCGAAGAAGCCCTTCAGATCAATGAAGCACGACTGGAAACGCTTCTCAGGCTCAATCAGATGAGTTCCCATTCGGTCAAAGAGATCATTGAATTCATACTTGAAGAAGGTATCAAACTGATGGGAAGCGAAGCTGGTTACTTTGCCCTGGTGAACCAGTCTGAAGATACCATCACTGTTCATTCGTAGTCTGAAACAGCAGGAACGACCTGCAATGTAAAAACAAAGAAACAACTCTATTCCGTTGAAGAGAGTTGTTCGTTCCTGGAAGCTATCAGGCAGCGCCAACCTGTGATCTTCAATAACCATCTTTCAGGTTCGGTAAAAAACGGATATCCTGAAGGGCATATGGAGATCGTCCGCCACATGAGCGTTCCAATATATGATGGGCAGAAGATCGTGGCACTCGTCGGCGTGGCCAACAAAAAGACCGATTATACTGATTTTGATGTTAAGCAGTTAAAGCTTCTTTTCGAAGATATGTGGAAGGTAATTTTCCGTAAAGAGGTGGAGGATGCCTTGAAGGTGTTCTCTGAGGACTTTGAAAAGGCAAACAATGACCTGAAGTCTGTGAACAGCATAAAAAGAGAGTTTGTACACAGCAAGGAAGACCTGCCGACCATGATCTGTGAAGGCAGCTTTATCGAGAAGGAAACTCTCCGTTCCCTGAACAGACAACAGAACAAAGCTGTGGAGACTGTAATAAGAAGTTCTGAAAAACTAAAGAGCATTGTTGATTCATTGTTATACATTGACATGGAAGAGTTCGAGAAGAAGAACTATAATCCATCTTTGGTGAATGTACGTTCGATCATTGATAATGTTACCCTGAATGTGATATTGAGGATCGATGAGAAGAACATATCTTTTACCAAGAAAATACCGGACGAGATAACCACAATAAATGTTGACAAGGATAAGATCTCAGATGTACTTACAAGGGTGATTGAAAGCCTTATACAGTTCATACCTGAGAACGGAAACATTGATGTTGAAGTCTCTGAAGAAGATAATATTGTCTATTTTGAACTGAAGGATAACGGCCTTGGAATACCGGAATCACTTGTAACGAACCTGTTCGTTAGGTTCTATCAGGTTCAGGATGAGGATACTTCTGTTTTGAGCAAGGATTATGAAGAGCTGAAGTCAACGTTCTATCTTTGCAAGAACATAATCGATACTCATGGTGGGGATATACGTGTCGATAGTGAGGAAGGGAAGGGAACGACAGTTATCATAAGTCTGCCAAAGAACAAAACTATATAATCCAGCAATCTTATCTATAAAAAAGTGAGGGAGTTTGTATGACATCTGAATTAGTAAGTACAGTTTTTTTATCCGAAAAAAGAAAAAAGATCGTCCTTATGTTAATGGATGGTCCGACCACAATAGACCGGATAAAAGAATCACTTGAAGGCAGTACCAGTGCAATAATGGCTCAGGTAAAGATCCTTCTCGAACAGGGGCTTATCGAACAGAAAGGGGATGATTACGAGTTAACCTACATCGGACAGATCGTCCTTAAAAAAATAGCTCCTTTAATAAAAACGCTCGATGTACTGGAAAGTAACAAAGAATATTGGCAAAGTAGGGATCTAAGTGGCCTTCCTGAGTCAGCTCTTGATAATATCGGAGATCTTGGAGAAGTGATAATTCATGAACCAGATCTTAGTCATTTGTTCGAACCACCAAAACAGTTGCTTCAGAGTCTTAAGAATGCAGAGAACGTTTCAACGTTCTATTCATATTTCTGTCCTTCATGTCCCTACAACTATGCGGAACTGGGTAGAAAAGAGACGAACTTTACACTCATCCTGACAAGATCTGTATACACAAGACTTGTAGAAGAGTATGAGGACCAGTACAATGAAATGATAGCATCAAAGAACTCAAGCTTGTATGTTGTTGAGGATGATGCAGCAAAACTGGGTGCACTTTCGATAACAGATAACCTTTTATTGATCGCATTTTTCAACAGTGAAGGTGTATTTGACCATAAGAAGTTGCTTAGTTTCGAAGAAAGTGCGCTTTCATGGGGTAAAGAACTTTTTGAGTATTACAAGGGAATCGCAGAAGAAGTCAAAAAATCAGACTGATGACAACCAGCATTTCATTTTAGTATTTGTTATTACATTCTTATAAAAGCATATAAAAAGGCATGGCTGACCTCATTTCAGCAAACTCCCATTATTTTCAGCCGTGCTAAAAACAATGGTTTTGATATTATCAATGCCATTATTTTTTTACCCTGCCTTTTTTTCGGACATGGTTTTGTTCCTGAACAAGGACTCTTTCAGAACTACGACCCAACTGGGAAATATGCCTTCGATATTACTTCTGATAGCGATTTTTTGTATGAAATCGTTATAAGTATCTTAACTCGGATACTGATTATTAGTCAATAACGGATCTCCAATGATCAGTTCATTGATACTATGGATCCTGGTGGTCATGGATGTTATTTATGGACATACACACCACTCACTGGCCACCAGAACGAAGGAGGCATACTATGGAACAAAATGATGTAATCAGTAATCTTACAGAAGCAGTTGTAACCGGTAACAAGGATGATGCTACCGCTTATGCAGAAAAGGCACTCGAACTTGGCATCGACCCATACGTTGCAGTCATTGACGGACTGGCAAAGGGTATGGAGATCATGGGTGTGAAATACGACAACAAAGAAGCATACATGCCACAGCTCATGATGGCTTCAAACGCAATGTATGGTGGGATGAACATCCTTACACCACATCTCAAGAAGGAAGATGGAGAAAAATCCGCAGTAGCTATTATCGGATCAGTAGAAGGAGACGTCCACGACATCGGGAAGAACCTTGTAAAGACCATGCTTACTGCAAACGGATTTGAGGCTATCGACCTTGGAAAGGATGTAGAGATCAACGATTTTGCAGATGCAGCTGTCGAGCACCAGGCAGATATCATCTCTTTGAGCACACTGATGACCTCAACAATGGACAACATGGAAGCAACTATCAAACACATCCATGACCAGGGTATCAGGGACAAAGTGAAGATCTTGATCGGTGGTGCACCAGTAACCAAGGCCTTTGCAGATGAGGTCGGAGCAGACGGAACTGCAACTGATGCCATGGAAGCTGCAAGGTTAGCAAAAGAATTGCTCGTTGACCTTTCAGACAACAGATGGAATTAAGGTCTTTTGTCAAAAAGTAACACCTGAAGAGGGACCATCAGGCAGTCTTATGCCACTGCCTGACAACTCCTCCCTTCCCCCTTTAAGGTCACAGCACGATTTAAAAACCTAAAAGATGGTCTTTTTGAAGTTCTCACAGTTTTGGAACTAAAAACGAAATAAAAATCATCGGTGTAAAACCAAGGAGTTCTGTTTATGAGCGGATTGATCCCCTTAAAAGATATTGAGAACAAAAGCAGAATACTTGTCAACACTCCATTGTACTTTTGTCTGTTCATGCTCTTTACAATATTTGGAGTTCTTACATATTACATACAGACAAAAGATGAGATTGCTCCTGCGATCATACTATCTGCATTATGGATCCTTTTCTGGAAGAACAGCCAGACGGAAGGGAAAATATTCCTGATTATTGCTTCCGTTTTTGGTTATATCCATGAGCTTCTGGGTGTTCAATACGGATATTTCACATACCTGGGAGGTGCAATTGGAAATGTCCCGATCTGGATATTGCCCGGATATGGAACAATATTCTGGTCAGCCCACAATTTATGGAAGATATTCGAAGATCACTATTCAAAAGCAGGCTGGTTCCATTATGTAAACCACTTTGTCATTCTGAGCTTTGTTTTGCTCATACTGGCAGACTACAGGTACTTTGACCTGGCAAAAGAACCCCTGATCACAGCGGTCAAATTCGGAATCGTGTTCATGCTATTCAGGAACTTCAACCTGTTAAGGCTTGCATACTTTACAGGATTCTTTACGGTTCTTACAGAAACTGCAGGAGAAACACTTGGAACATGGTCACACCCGACCTTTTCATTGCTTTCCCTTATGGCAGGCTATGTATTCCTTCTCTGGATATGCCTGTCACTTGCCGAGATTAGAGAAGCAAGGAAAGGGCTCCATAATGGAAGTGAACGCTTGATAGGTTGTATATCTGCACTAAAAGGATTTGTCAACGGACAGAAAGAGTGGACAAAAAGAGAGGCTACTGCCGCATTTTTGCTGACATCTTTCTATACTCTATCTTTGCTTGGGCTCAGTGCAGTCTGAGCACTTTATTTTCCTTATGTGAGGAATGAATATGTGTTTGGAGATCCAGCAGGTCTTTGAGATCCAGAAGAAGAATGTGCCTAATCTTGCACAGGCAAATGCAGAGGAACGACTGGAACGTATCAGGCGCATTGAGAGCTATCTTCAGGATGAGGAGCGCCTGAACGATCTTTATGAAGCAATGTACCATGATCTTCGCAAACCTGAGGCCGAGGTCATAGCTACAGAGGTAGGCATAGTACAGGCACATATCAATCATGTAAAACGAAACCTTCACAAATGGATGAAGGACAGGAAAGTACCAACACCACTTCCACTTATGGGAACAAGATCTCACATTAGGTATGAACCAAAAGGCGTTGTCCTTATCATAGCACCCTGGAACTTCCCGTTCAACCTGACTCTTGTTCCTCTTGTCTATGCCATTGCAGCCGGGAATGCAGTTATACTGAAGCCCAGCGAAATGGCTGCTAAGACTTCAGCTTACATCTCGTTGATGGTGTATGAACTGTTTGACGAGAGCTAGGTTGCAGTTTTCGAAGGGGATGAATCAGTCGCAAAAAAACTGCTTGACTTTCCTTTCAATCATATATTCTTTACAGGCAGTCCACGTGTCGGAAAAGAGATAATGTCAAGGGCTGCTCAACATTTATCCAGTGTTACTCTGGAATTGGGTGGCAAATCACCTGCAATCATAGATGAAACAGCAAATGTAAGGAAAATAGCAAAAAATCTTGCATGGGCAAAGTTCATCAACAACGGCCAGGCGTGCATTGCACCTGATTATCTCATTGTACATGAGTCTTCAAGGAATTGTTTTGTAACTGAGTTTGGAAAAGCAATGGAGCAGCTTTATGATCCGTCGGGAGAAGGCATACGGAATTCCCCGGATTACTGTCGCATCATCAACGATCATCACTACAACAGGCTTCTGAATCTCTATAATGATGCATGTGAAAAGGATGCTCGGGTGTTGTATGGTGGCGATTTCGATGATTCCGATCTTTACATAGCTCCTACCTTGCTGGAAAACGTTTCCGCTGATATGAAGATAATGCAGGAGGAGATATTTGGTCCCCTGCTTCCAATGATCACATACAGGAACAGGGAAGATGTTATCCCTGTCATCGAGCAGAACCCATCACCACTGATCCTGTACATTGCCAGTGAGAATCAGGGCAATATCGATTATTTCATTGACAGCATTCCCTCAGGAAGCACTCTTACCAATGATTATATGCTCAGTTATAGCAACCCTCACTTACCTTTTGGAGGTATAAACAGCAGTGGTATCGGAAAGTCACTGGGCTTCCACGGGTTTGTGGGTTTTTCCAATGAGCGGGCTGTGATGCAACGTACGTGGGGTTCAATGGGTATGTTGTATCCGCCTTATACGGAAAACATCCGGAAGATTTTCAGAATGATCTACAGGTGGATGTGATCAACATGGAAAGCCTGTACAATGACAACAATGAACTGGAAGCTGATCACCATGAAAGAACGGCTCTCATAACAGGCGGATCAAGTGGCATAGGTTTCGAGCTGGCAAAATTGTTCGCAGAAAATGGTTATCAGTTGCTCCTTGTAGCTAAACCGGAAGATGAACTGCTCAATGCCCGTAAGCTTCTGCAGGAGATTTATCCTGGAACGCGAATTATGGTGAGATCCGTTGACCTTTCCAGGTCAGGATGTGCGCGGGAGGTATATTCATTTTCAAAGGAGCATTGCTCCCATGTCGATGTACTGGTTAACTGTGCCGGATTTGGAACCTACGGATTCATAAACGATATAGACAGCCAGCATGAACACGACATGCTTCATCTTCATGTACTTACGCTCTATGACCTCACGCGTCTTTACCTTAAGGACATGCTGGAGCGTGATGAGGGCCAGATCATAAATATGGCTTCGATCTCAGCCTTCCAGCCCAATCCTTATTTTACTACATATGGGGCCAGCAAGAGTTTCATTCTTCAATTCAGCAGGAGCCTGAACTACGAACTTCGGGAGCTGGGTTCCAATGTACATGTAATGGCAGTCTGTCCTACTGCGGTCAAAGGCACCGGATTCCAGAAAGCTGCCCGGATGGAGAATACGAACACATTCAGTTCGTGGATGGCCACAACACCTGAAAAGGTCGCACTTGAGACCTATCGTGCGATGCAGAAAAAGAAGGATATGGTCATTCCTGGTCGTGTTCTTGATCTGACGCATAAGCTCGTAAAGAGACTGCCTACGAAATGGCTGGTAATATTTTCACGTTCTCAACTAAGAGAAAAAAATTCGCAAATTTAAGAAAGAAGGTGATTAAAATGGATGCAATACCAAAAGGAACAACGAATTGTATGGTCTGCGGTAATGACATTAGCTACCATGACCATACATGCAAAGCAAAATGCTACTACTGCGGAGCCGAAGAAGATACCTACATGTGCTGTGAAAGCGCACATTACGTGTGTGACAAATGTCATAGTGCAGACGCACTGGAGATCATTGAAAGTGTTTGCATGAGCACGAATCTGAAAAACCCGATCCTTATTGCGGAAAAGATCATGGCACATCCGAAAATGCCAATGCATGGCCCTGAACATCATTCACTCGTACCTGCTGCCCTCATAACTGCTTACATGAACTACGTAGGACAGAAGGATTATACCAAGATCGTCAAAGGTATCAGCAGAGGACAAAAGGTTGCAGGCGGTTTCTGTGGTTACCAGGGAGCATGTGGTGGAGGAATCGGTGCAGGAATTGCAATAAGTGTCCTGCTGGATGCTACACCATTGACTCCGGAAGAGCGTTCACATGCAAACAGGGGAACTTCGAGGTCACTGGAAGCAATTGCGGATGCAGGCGGAGCAAGATGCTGTAAAAAGGCTACCCGTATCTCTCTGAGGGAAGGCATGAAGTACCTGTCCGAAATGTTCGGGATCAACTGGATAAATGAATGTAATACGAATGTCCAGTGTCAGTATACCCCATACAATGCACAATGTGACAGAGATTGTGTTTACAGGATAGCTGAACGCATTGGCCTGGACGAGCAGGCAAGTTCATTTCTGATTCCCATGGATATGAACAACTGATCTTTGACCCTTTTCGGGTTGGGGATCTTTTTACTTTTCTGATTTTTATTTTGTTAATTTGTGTTGGTATTCGCTATCCGGTAAATGCGAACAAAAACGAAGGATAAAAGAAGTAATTGAGTTTCAGGCTTTTTCCGTCCTGTTCCCTGTCCTCTGGGAAAACACCTTTGCATAAAAGATAGCAGCGAACATCCCACCTGTGATAGGTCCTATCCAGTACACAAGATGATCTGCCCAATGGCCAAGGACAAATGCGGGACCAAATGTCCTTGCCGGATTCATTGATGCCCCTGTCAGGCTCCCGCCTACAACGATGTCCAGGAATACAATAGCTCCTATGATGACACCGGCGTACTTGGTCGATGTCCTGTTGTCTACGGCAACCACAAATATTGTGAACACCAGTATGAAAGTGAGGACAGCTTCGATCAGAATTCCTGCCGTGAAGGTAACTTCTGATGCAAGAACCGTTGTTCCAATATGCATTTTTCCCATATCTGTCGGCAACAAGTAAGAAAGGAACAAACATGCACCCGTTGCTCCCATCAGTTGAGCTAAAATATAGGATATCGTGTTTTTCATCTCCATTTGTCCTGTAATGAACAGGGATGTGGTAACTGCAGGATTTATGTGTGCCCCTGATATATTCCCTATGGAGTACATTGCAATGGTAACTATGAGACCGCATGCAGCTGCCACACCAAGAATGTCGTGTGATCCCAGAAAACTCCAGTTCACATTAACCGATCCGGCAGCAACAAGGACCAAAGCGAATGTTCCTATGAACTCTGCAACGCTTTTTTCGATTGAATTTATCAACGAGCTTCCCCCTTGTTTCATAGAAGAAAGGCAAACGATCCCGTATCAATAGAAAAATATCATGTCTCCCGAAGGAGACACAAAAAGGCGATCGCTTTTGAAATGTATGAGCTGATCAGGTCAATTTTTACTGCTGTAGTCATCCATCCTTTTCACATTCATGATCCTCTGGTCCAGATGAGCACCACAATTGCATTTCTTATCGAAGATTGCAGAAATATCACGTGTACGGTAGCGAATGAGGGGCATACACCTGCGTCTTAATGTTGTAACTACAAGCTCTCCTTCTTTTCCAGGGGGCAGGATCTCACCGGTTTTGGGGTCAATAACCTCAATCAGGAAATCCGGGTTATTTACATGTAAACCATCCTCCCCCTCACATTCGATAGCATTCGCCAGCCCCAGTTCTGTCATACCCCACTGTCTGACAGCTTTGCAGCCCCAAACGCTTTCTATTACCATTCTCATGGTGTCAGTTAGAGGTTCAGATGAACAAATGATCTTTTTGATGCCAAGATTCCTTACGTTTTCGATCTTATTTGCTTCAATTGTAAAATTATAGATGAACGACGAAGTACCGATCATTACGGTAGTTTCCTTTTCTTTAATTGTGTCGATCTGGCTCTGGGCATCAACCGAATCATTGATCACAGAACGGAAGCCTCCAAGGTCACAGGCTTTGCTCAGAACAAGCCCGGGATCCCATGTTGCGGTTATGGTAGGGTACATTATCTGCAGGGTGTCCTCATTGGAATCCATTCCTGCCATCTTCAAGCCGGAGATCACGGAATCAACGATCTCAAGTAATTCTCCTTGAGTATATGCCACCCTTTTCAGCATATTCGTGGTTCCGGAACTTGTAAACTCACGCGCAATATCTTTCCTAGAAACACAGAGAAAATGGTAGGGGTGTGCTGCCAACGTGTCCTGCTCTGTAAGGGGTATCTTTGCAAGGTCCTCGTATGAGTTTATCTGTGATGAGTTTAGACCATGTTCTGCATACAGTTCCTTATAGTACGGACTGTTTTTAGAAACATAATCTACCAGTTCCTTTAGTTTCAGAAGCTTGTATGCCTTTATATCATCCCTGTTAAGATCCTTATCTCCAAAGAGCTTCTTCAGTTCCTTATCTTTGGCTATCTCTTTTTTGATCTTAGCTACGCCCCACTGTTCCAATGGATTTCCATGTGTGCTTTTTATCTTTCTGGAATCCAGTTTTCTTTTTGCTACATTCATCCTTATGGATGTGCTGATCTTTTCAGGAAGATTCATATTATTGCCTCCGCTTCTATTATTGACTCACAGTTCAAACCTCATGATCTAAATTTAAAAAAGAAAAAGTTATTTTTCAATTCCAATAGCCTTGTTCTTCTTGTCGTTCTTGCTACGGTACAGGAAGTCGCCGTTACAATTGCTAAGGTTGTAGTTGCAGAACGGGATAAGTTTTCCATCCTTGGTCACGACGTGTATGCAACAGTTCTCAACACGTTCCTTTTCGTATGACCAGACATCCTGGAAGGCCATTGTTGAAATGGTCAGGTATTTATTCATGCTCATCTCAATGAAGTCTGTCCATCCTCCGCCGGAACGACAGCAGGAGCTTTCCATCGGTATCGTTTCAAGTGGGATGGTGTTCCCGGGCTTTTCACAGCAGGAAGATGTTTCATCATTCTTGCTGGCATTGCTAAGTGCAGTCTTGGTAAGCAGGTCACAACATGATGGTTTTGTGACCGGTTGCAGTGCAGGTGTTGAACCTTTCCAGCGTCCCATTATCGAATTCTTTGTCTTGTTAGCAACATCGGATTTTGACTTTATAGCACCCATTGAGACATTGGTCAGGGGAATGAAACCACTATCATCAACAAGTGTCAGGCAGGTTGCTCCACAGTGGGCAGTTGGCATCAGAGAGGGTGTAAAATTATCAACTTTCAACTGCCCGTTGGTTTGAGCTTCTACTGCTTCGAGCAATTCCAGAATTGTTGTCCTGTTTTCCATTTCATCAGGAGACCTTCCGGAATAGAAGACCGGCTGGAAATGTACCCCTCTGACAGTTGGAACATGTTGGCTGGCAAACTTGATTATTTCGCCAACTTCATGGAGGTTGTAATTCTTTGCCACAAGTGGTACAAGTACGACCCCAATTCCGGTCTTCTCACATCTATCGATGACTTTAGCTTTTATGTCGAACAGCTTTTTCCCGGTCCTCTGCATGTATACATCATCAGATACACCATCAAAACCGAGGTATATCGCATCAACGCCTGCTTCTTTTATGAGATCAAGATAATCCTGTTCTCTTGCAATGCGTCGTCCGTTAGTGTTTAGTTCAACGTGGGAGATGCCGACTTCTTTTGCAAGTCTGATGATCTCAGGCAGATCATTCCTCAATGTCGGTTCTCCTCCTGATATCTGGACACAGGTTGGGTCGTTGGAGCAGGCTTTTACTGCTTCGAACATTCCTCTTATTGTATCCATATCCGGGTCGTTACTGGCATCAGCTGTGGAATCAGCGAAACAATATTTACAACCCAGATCACACCTGTCGGTAACTTCCACAACTGCAAGACATGTATCCTGTTTGTGGGAGGGGCAGATGCCACAATCATAAGGACAGCCTTTGTTAACATTAGTCAAAGGTGCTTTGACCCTGGCACGATCAACATCGAAACACTCTTCCATCTTCAGGTAGTGGTTTATGTCATTGGAAATGAGTGTAGTAAAGGTGCCATGCTCATCGCATTCTTTTTTGATGTATACTTTTCCATCCTCTACAAATTTGATACCTTCAATGCTCTTGAGACATTCAGGGCAAATGGTACCAACTTTTCCGATCTGTTCCATCTTATCCCTCCCGGAGTTTTAGTTACACAGGTTTATCAGGCTCTCTTTTCTTCCAGGATGGATTCGGCTGTCTTCAGTGTCTTGTTGACACCTTCGGAAATGTAGATCTCACCACATTTCGGACAGACCATGCCGGGACCTGGTCTTGAAACATCCAGGTAGGACATGTCTACATTCCTGTCCACGGATGCTTCGTTACAGTTGTTGCAGATCCATCCGTTCTCATCGTCATATTCGACTTCGACGAAGGAACCACCGGTCAATCCGGCAATGTCCATCTTATGTGCATATGCACTTTTCAGTTCAAATGCACCATTATCGAGAGGAGAATAGACTGCGTAGGTTGTCAGGTTGTCTGAAACACCTTTTGCAAGGAAGACTGCTCCATCCGCATCTTTCAGTTTGTTGCCACTGGATTCTGCGTTCTCGATTATTTCCTGGATTTCTTCGATCCTGAACCCGTTGTCTTTTAACAGGTCGTTTACTTCATCAGATACATTTAGATCCATAGATAACACTCCTTATTTTTTGTACACCTTGTATTCCGAACTTCAGAACTTCTCATATTTTCCGAAATCTCTTGCAGCCTTTACCAGTGCATGGACATTTGCTGGTGGAGCATTTGTTGGACATTCACAGGAAGTTCCAATGATGAATCCTCTTGGACTATCCTTTCCTGCAAGGATCTGTTCTTTTGCCTGTTCATAGACCTGCTTTTGTGTACCACGGTCCACAAGCTTGGTATCAACTGTTCCGAAACAGGTACACCTGTTACCAAAGTTCTCGACAAGCTTTTCTGATGGGAAGATATCCTTGCCGTCGTATCCGATCTGGACAACAGTGAAAGGACTCATTGGAGCATCTTTCCAGAGGTCGAAGTCATCACTGTGGTTTCCACAAAGGTGGTAGTAAACTCCAGGACCTGCACCTGCGTTCATCATTTTCCTGACAGCTTTAGAGACCGGGTTGTAACTGAACCTCTTGATCTGTTCCCTGTCCATCAGGTCACCGCTTGCAATTACTGAACCGGTGATCATTACGTTTGCACCATAGCGGTTTGCTGTGGCTTTACAGGCATTTGCCATGTGGTCGGATGCCTTGGTTGTGAGCTTATCGACAACTTCCGGTTCAGTGATCATCCACATGAAAACATCATCAATAGAAGCCCAGTTTGTTGCTACCTCCATTGTACCACCTAGCTGGGTGATCGGTGCGAACATCTGTGGGAATTCATTGTGACAGGTGTCCAGTGCCTCAAAGTGTTTTGTTAGTGTAGGACCTTTTGCAAGATCTTCGGGACTCAATACTTCAAAATTATCAACATCTGCAGCATCTTTTATTGGACGCTTTGTAATTCCTGGTGGGGAGTTTGCCTGGACCTTTACTTTAGCTCCGTAGTCCTCACCCCAATAATCTGCATATAGGTAATGACCTACCGGAGTCACATCATACATCTCACATGTATGACAGACCATTCTCATTGCTTCTGCCGGATTCTGCCAAAAGTAGCCAACGTTTTTCTTGAAAACGCTTGCTGCATGTGACAGGATGATCGGATCCACAATCACTCTTTCCGAGGGAGTATCTACGAACGGAGTTGTCCATAAGTTCCCTGCATTTTCTAGCCAATTTGTGTCTATTGGTGCATAATCTTCTGCTGGCATGATTTCATCACCCAATCTGTTTATGTTTTGCATCAATAGTCAGAGGTGCAAATTTTTCCATAGTTACCACTCATGATCATTGATGCAGTATCTTTCTTCGATCCATGTCAATAGAATGAGGTCATACCACTTCCTATTGACTAATAATCAGTATTCGAGTTAAGATACTTATAACAATTTCATACTGAAAATCGCTATCAGCAGTATTATCAATGGTATGTCTTCCAATTGGGTCGTGGTTCTGAAAGAGATGATGTTCATGAATCAAGCCATGTCAGAAAAAGAGCCATTATGGAAAAATAACGGCGTTGATAAAATCAACCCCGTGAATATCAACCGTAACAGAATCTGGTGGCCAAAAAAAGATATTTTCTAGAATTTTTGAAATTATGTTTATCCTAAAAGGTTTCAATACACAAATAAGTCCCAGTCAATATCTTCTCATTCAGATATTCCTTGAGACCTCGTTTGCATCATTAATAGCCTTCCACAAGTTCCCCGGTTCGCTCGAATCCCCTATCGAGTATATCTCTTTGGATGGACATTTTTTCAGTAAATGATAATATAAGGAATTGTTTGGCTTACCGGATGTTGCGAAGAGGACAAAGTCCACATCTATTTCCACGTCCTCAACATTTCCAGTTTTGAGTTTCTTTTCGAACGGATTATTCACATTTTCAGGAATAAGTGGTTTCCATGGTGTGTATGGAGGTTCCCTGTCTTTGTTCACTGCAAGGGTCGCCTTGTTTCCTGAAAAACGTACAACTTCCGATGCATTGTAAGCAGTGACAGGTTCTTTCAGGACATCGTCCTTTTTACCGGAAGGCGATCCTTTTCCCATCATCATCCATAACATATGCGACCGGTTTGCCATTACTGTCTTAGGTATCAGGTCTCTGTTCTTTCCGACAACAGTTACATTGAGTCCCTTTTCATAGGCAAGTGAATAGCCTACCTCACATCCAAGGATCCCTCCACCTACTACCATAATGTCTTTTATGTTATCCGGGAGCTGCATATTATTGCTAAGGAACTCGCGAATATCCATATGTGGGATGTTTTCCAGTCCCTCAATATTCGGGATGGCTGTTTCCAGCCCGGTACAACAAAAGATCACATCGAACTCTTCTTTGATATCATCAGGAGTTACTTCTTTATTAAATTCAACTTTCAGGCCATTATCAACTAACAGGTCTAGCTGGTACCGGAGATTCTCAAGATATCGCCTGATATCATGCTTGATCTTCAGTTTCCCCGCCAGATGAAGCTGTCCTCCGATATGGTTCGTCCTTTCGAAAAGAGTTACATCATGCCCTCTTTTATGAGCGGTCATTGCAGCCTCACAACCGGCAGGACCTGCACCTATGACAGCAATCCTTTTCTTGGCATCTGTTCTGGTCAGTTGCTTGGAATCTTCAAAACCCATGTAAGGATTGACAGTACAGCAGGAATGACCACCCAGTTTGAGCGATTCGAGACAGGCTTCCTGATCACCGATACAGTGGACTATCTCCTTTGTCCTGCCTTCCTTCACTTTCCTGGTCCAGTAAGGATCTGCCAGAAGTGGTCTTCCGAGCATCACATAGTCTGCCCATCCCTGTTCCAGGACATTTTCAGCAACTTCAGGCTTTCCAAGTTTCCCCACAGCAATTACCTTTGCGTCGATGTTCTCTTTGCGGAAATTGGCTTTCAGTCTGCCTGCGAGTTCTTCAGCATAGATGGCATCATCGAAATAAGCAGGTGGATGTGGCAAGAACCAGTTGTCATAACATCCTTTGTCAACATCGAAAGCATCAACACCGGCTTCATAGAGGACTTTACAGAACTCCAGCCCTTCCTCGATGCTACGTTCCTTTCCACGGAAACGTTTCCTGAATATCTCCTTACCGTAGCTTTCTTCCAGTGCCTGGGTAAGGTCTATCCTGTAGATTATCGGGAAATCATCACCACATCTTCTTTTGATTTCCTTCACTACGTCTATGCCGAACTGGAACTTGTTCCTATAACTGCCGATTTTCCTCCTGTTCCAAGGGTCAGAGGTTAGCTGATCCATCAGGTAACCTTCATGACCATGTATCTGTACACCGTCAAAACCGGAAACCTTTGCATTGACTGCACATTGTCCGAAGCTTTTCACTATCTTGCGTATCTTTCTGTCCGAAAGTGGAAAATGCGGGACCTGTGGAACGTAGAAGTTCCTGCTAAATGAGGCAGATCTTAAGATCTTGCCTTTCAAAAAAGGCTCAGGGGACCCAACCCTTCCAAGTCCGGCAGATAGCTGGATGAATATCTTTGAACCATAGGGTCTCACCGCAGCTGTCAGGTCTCTCCATCCTGAAAGGCGGGTCCTTGAAGTTCCATCTATACGTGGAAAATATGTGGTGTCATTTTCTTCGGAAACAGTAGGGTCGATCCCGTATGAAACCGGGACAAGGCCTGTAATCAGGAGACCTGTACCACCTTTTGCCCGCTCCCTGAAGTATGCGATCATCTTTTCTGTTGGACGGCCAATGGGGTCTGCCATATTGATATTTCCCATTGGGGCCATAATGACCCTGTTAATCAAATTACATGTACCGATATTGCAGGGTTCAAATAATTTCTTGTAGACCATCTTTTTCACTCTACATATTTCATACACATGTCATCAGTATTCCATCGTGGGATGAACTTCGAGGAAACATGCTGAAAGTAATCTAAACTTTGCTTTAATCCCTATTATATTAATGGTTTTGATAATATCAAAGGCGTTGATTCCCGAATATGAGTCGTTATATATAGCGAAATGATCATCTTTTTTTTAGTGAGCTATTTCCGTGAGGTGTTAACGATGGATATGGAAGAGAAGAAATTAATGGCAAACCTTACCCGGGATGAAAGGTATTCCGAGGAACTAAAACGAAAAGGTGTGAGTAAGAACCTGTACGATGCTAACAGGAACGTAACCTGTCCCCAATGTGGAACAACCTTTAACCTGTTCTACTCCAGAGCAAAACTTTGCACCGGTTGTCCTGAATCAGTAAATGGATGTGAGCATGCACGTTGTGTACATTGTGATACTGAGTTCCCGTTGAACAATTTCATGTCCGGTATGTCATCGAGGACAATGTCCAATTATCTGGGTTCTGTTGTAAAACGTTATCAGGATACATTTGGATATAGCCAGTGGGAATGATTTCTCATTTCCACGCTCCTATCTGAGATTATATCTGATTATTTTTTGGTGATTTCATCAAAGACAATTATGCATGAGATTCTTTGATTTTTCTTCTAAAAGGAGGCAGGAATCCATTTTTATGCTCGCTAAAAAAGAAGCTTTATTCTTTATTTTCTGACTTTATTCTTTTTTATTTTAAAATTTCTGACCAACCTCATATATTATCTGGAGATATACCGGAGTTCGATTTCCCATACCTTATATATACTGTGTGAGATTAAGAGGCATCCAGACGATGTATTAGATTCTAACACAATTAACCTAACTTTGATACTATTCTAAACGACAAAATTTTATTAATTTACAGGGAAAAGGATTAACATGGGACAGAAATCGACAATCATCTATACGAAAACCGATGAAGCTCCGGCTTTGGCAACCAGTTCGCTCCTGCCTATTGTACAGGCTTATGTGAAAAACGCCGGGATCACTATGGAAACGAGGGACATCTCCCTGGCGGCAAGGATCATTGCCCAGTTTCCCGAAAGACTGACAGAGGACCAGAAGATTTCAGATGCCCTTTCCGAATTGGGAGAGATGGTCTTAACTCCGGAAGCCAACATTATCAAACTACCTAATATCAGCGCTTCAGTTCCCCAGATCAAAGCGGCAGTCGCAGAACTCCAGGCTAAAGGGTATGACCTGCCCGATTATCCGGAAGATCC
Source organism: Methanococcoides sp. LMO-2 (assembly GCF_038432375.1). NCBI lineage: Archaea > Methanobacteriati > Methanobacteriota > Methanomicrobia > Methanosarcinales > Methanosarcinaceae > Methanococcoides > Methanococcoides cohabitans. Next base: position 201,092 of record NZ_JBCAUS010000003.1, on the reverse strand, counting down.
TTCTAATGATGAAGAAAAGGCGATCAAAGCGAAGTTCGATGTTGCCAAGGGCAGTGCTGTTAACCCTGTATTGAGAGAAGGGAATTCTGACCGCAGAGCTCCTAAAGCTGTAAAAAATTATGCGAAAAACCATCCCCATTCTATGGGAGAATGGAAGTCCGATTCCAGATCCCATGTATCCAGCATGACCAGCGGAGATTTTTACGGCAGTGAGAGATCTGTTGAAATTGAAGAGGCTACCAATTACAGAATTTTCTTTACAGATGACGCTGGCAATAAAACACTATTAAAAGACAAAGCTCCTCTTCAGACCGGAGAGATCATTGATGCAGCTGTTATGAACAAAAAAGCGCTTCAGGCATTTCTGGCTGAACAGATAGAAGATGCCAAAGCTAAAGATGTCTTATTCTCCGTTCATTTGAAAGCGACAATGATGAAAGTTTCCGATCCTATTATCTTCGGTCATGTGGTCAAGGTCTTCTTTAAAGAGATATTTGATAAATATGGTGATCTCCTTTCAGAATTGGGTGTAGATCCCAACCAGGGACTGGGAGATCTCTATACAAAGATCCAGGATCTGCCTGAAGATAAACAGGCCGCAATCAAAGCGGATATAGAAGCTGTGTATGCCAGGAGACCGGCATTGGCTATGGTTAACTCCGATAAGGGAATTACCAATCTCCATGTTCCCAGCGATGTTATCGTCGACGCTTCCATGCCTGCAGCAATCCGCTCATCAGGCGGCATGTGGGGACCAGACGGAAATCTGAAAGATATGAAAGCCATAATTCCAGACCGCTCTTATTCGGGAGTGTATCAGGAAACTATTGAGTTCTGTCAAAAACACGGTGCCTTTGATCCATCAAAAATGGGAAGCGTTTCCAATGTGGGGCTTATGGCGCAAAAAGCTGAAGAATATGGCTCACATGACAAGACCTTTGAGATGACTGGTACAGGAAAAGTTCAAGTTGTCGATGACAACAACAATGTACTCCTTGAACAGCTGGTAGAGGAAGGAGATATCTTCCGCATGTGTCAGGTGAAAGACGCACCCGTTCAGGACTGGATCAAGCTGGCCGTTAAACGAGCCAGAGCGACAGGCGATCCTGCAGTCTTCTGGCTCGATGAGAAAAGAGCTCACGATTCACAGCTCATTAATAAAGTGAACAAATACTTGAAAGATCATGATACCGATGGCCTGGAAATATTGATCAAAGGTCCCGTTGAAGCGACCAGGTTCTCATTGGAGAGAATTAAAGAGGGCAAAGATACGATCTCTGTGACTGGAAATGTTTTGAGAGATTATCTGACAGACCTCTTTCCAATTTTGGAAGTGGGAACCAGTGCGAAAATGCTGTCAATCGTTCCCCTGATGAATGGCGGTGGACTTTTCGAGACAGGTGCCGGCGGTTCAGCACCCAAACACGTACAGCAATTTGTATCGGAAGGTCACCTGCGTTGGGACTCTCTGGGAGAATTCCTGGCCTTAGCTGTTTCTCTGGAGCATCTGGGCAACAGTTTTGATAATCCTAAAGCTCTGGTTTTAGCAGAAACATTGGATAAAGCGACAGAGCTGGTTCTGGAAAACGGAAAATCACCTTCCCGAAAAGCGAATGAGATCGATAACAGAGGATCTCATTTTTATCTGGCAATGTATTGGGCTCAGGCTCTGGCTGATCAGGAGAAAGATAGCGAATTAAAAGCGATCTTTGAACCTGTAGCTAAAGCTCTGATGGAAAATGAAGAAAGAATCGCCAATGAGTTGTTAGAAGCTCAGGGCAAACCTATGGATATCAAAGGATACTACGCTCCAGATGAGGAGTTGAAATCCCAGGCCATGAGACCTAGTGCGACTTTGAATGGGATCATCGATTCCATTTAATTTTATTGTGGAAACAAAAGGGAAGCCCCGGTTTCGGCCGGAGCTTTTTAGTATCTGAATAAGCAATGTGATCAGGGAGCTAAAGCTTCTGCTTCTGCTTGGGTTGGGAAGACATATGCGTCTTCTATCATGAAATCGTCAGTTTTCGTGATGTGGATTCCGTCAAAGGACGTTTCCGTATAACTGACAGCCAACTAGCAAAAGATGTTGAATATTATACGTAGTAAGTCCGACTCTGGCGAGAATGGGACTTTGAGTGTACGGGATCTGCGGATCCTGTACACTATTCTTTTCTTCTGTTGCACTTCTTTAGCGGATTGCAACTGGTATTTGAGTTTCGAATTGGACGAAAAAGACTCTATTTTTAGGTCATGCTGTTTTTTCTGATTAAGCATAAGTTCATGAAACCTTCTTATGTTGGAAAAAGGGATGATACTGATCTGTTGAGGAAGAAGATCATTGAAATGCCTTATACTGAATGGAAGAAGATGGGATTTTCTAAGGGTACTTTGCATTACATGAAACAGAATGCCAAAGCAGACAAGCCTTTTACGCTTAATTCTCATAATAAAGAACGTTTGGATAAGTGGGAAAAGCTTGTTGCAAATAGCTAATTTTGATGGAGACCTGCGTCTCCTTCATCCCCATATGCTATATTTAGGAGACAAGTCCAAGAGACATGGAAGACAAATGTAAAAAGACACACTAATCTAAGTTTGGATTTAAAAAAGATAAAATAACTGATTGTTACTTTTACTAATATGATAGCCATTATGTCATAAAATTTATTAGTATTGAATAAATTAAATACAAGCAAATGGAAAAAACAACTAATAATACCATTTCCACTGATATGGAAGATAAGGTTCAATTTATTGCAACAACACTAAGTTCAGTACCTTTTATTGGTGGTTTCATATCTGCTTCTGCAAATTTAGCAATTAAAAAAAGACAAGATAAAAGATTATCTGAGTTTTTAGATAAGCTCAATAACAATAATGTTGAATGTTGTGAGTACAAAGAATCTATTCCTACTAATCATCATTTTTTAGGACGAGATGAATATTTTAAAAATATTAAAGACCATGACTCAAAAATCATTGTCATAGAAGGAATACCAGGAATTGGAAAAACGTATTTCGGTACTGAAATTGCTAAGCAACATTATTTAGAGAAAAAATATTTTGGTATACAATCAACGAAATAGATTCCGCTAAAACTATTTTATGTCAATTGTCTTCATTTTTACATCAAAATAACTTCTCTAAAGCACACGATTTACTCTGTAAAGGAAATAGTGATTTAAATTTTCTGAGTGACTGTATAATTGAGGACCTAGAAAAAGGGAATTTTATTCTGTTTTTTGATGATTACCATACTATAAAAGATAATCAAATTAAAGTTATTTTTGAAAAGTTTAAGAGGCGCTTCAAAAAAAGTATATTGGTAGTTATCTCTCGACCTTTTCCATCTTGTAAGTTTTATACAGAACATGATCTTTCTTCTGGAATGATATTTCAAATCAATTTGAAAGGCCTAAATTATACATGTAGCAAGAAAAAATTAGCTAATTTGGGTTGTAATATTAACGAAAATACTTTTTCAAAGATTTATGATTTGACTGCCGGACACCCTATTGCACTTGAACTGATTTCTTTATATGAAAAAAATGTTCCGGATTTGGATTCCTTATTTAATCATGCTCTAATCCTACCTGATAATCTTGTTTCTTATCTCTTTAATGAAATATTTTTAGGTTTGTCAACTGAAGAAAAACAGTTCTTAAAAGCACTATCAGTCTATAGAACAGCCGTCAACATTGACGCTATAAACGCACATGGATTTTCAAATACAACTGAAACTTCCTTTAAATTATCCAGTAAGCACTTAATTGAAAAAAATGGCGAACTCTATTCATCTCATCCTATTATCAAGAATCTTTCATACTCTTTAATTGAAAATAAAGCGTCATATCACGACTCAGCAGCTGAATATTATCTATCCAAAAAGGTAGTTCAAACAAATGAGTTAATCGAATTACAATATCATTTGCTTAACGCTGAAGACGATTTAAATTCCGCTTTAATCACAATACACACAAGTGAGTTGCTGCTTAGACAAGGGTATGTAACTCCTTTGTTTGATCTCTTGCAAATGTACAAGCGAGAAACATTGCCTCCCGAAGTGTGGATTTTTATTGGAACCATACTTGGTAAAATATATGTCATAAAACATGATCTTGATAGTGCTGAAAGTAAATTTACTGAACTGTTAGATTTGTCTTATAAGTTAGACTATGATAATGGTGTTTCATCTTTACTTAACAATCTCTCTTTAATATATCTACAAAAAGGAGATGTAACTAAATCTTTGGATTTTCAACTTAAAAGTTTAAGCTTATACGAACCCTCGAATTCCTTTGAAGAAAATCCAATACAAGTTTCGTTCAAAGACTTTAAATCGTACAGGACGACTATTATCATAGGGACCTGTGAAAAGACAGGTTGCCGCTTGTAAATTTAATCAGCATTTCAAACCACCGACCACGTAATTCAATTCCTGACCATGCCAAACAGATACCGTATTCCTGAACCACTTTCCCTGATTCATCCTCGCTCATTGAAGTACCTTAGCTCCCAGCTTCAGTCACTGATCAAAGGCAGGCTGTGGCTCAAGATACTCATCGGAATGTTCCTTGGTATCATTGTCGGTCTTATACTTGGACCTTCGACAGGTTTCGTAAGTCCGGATATATCCTATACTATAGGCGAATGGCTGGCATTGCCGGGATACATTTTCCTGGCACTATTGCAGATGATAGTTGTTCCCCTTGTCTTTGCATCTATTATCAGGGGTATTGCCTCGGGAGAGGACATGGAGCAGCTGAAAATGGTCGGGTTGCGTACGGTGGGATACTTCCTTGCAACCACTGCACTTGCCATACTGATCGGCCTGAGCCTCGCTCTGCTCATCAGTCCGGGCAATTACATCAGTAGCGAACTGGTCCAGGGGACCATGGGCTCGGATATTCCGGAGGTGACCGAGGGTACCGTCACGACTCCCGGTATTGCAGATGTTCCGGGGCTGGTCACAAATATACTGCCAACCAATCCGCTGGGATCACTTGTTACCGGACAGATGCTTCAGGTGGTGGTCTTCTCTATCATCATCGGCCTTGCCCTGGTTTCGATGGCTCCTGCACAATCCAAACCCCTGCTTGACCTGCTGGGTTCGCTCCAGGAAGTGACCATGACGGTTGTCAGGTGGAGCATGCTGCTTGCACCGCTCGCGGTCTTTGGTCTCATCAGCAAGTTCACGCTGAACCTCGGTCTCGATGCGCTGGTGGGGATGCTGGTCTATGTGGGGACCGTACTTCTGGGGCTTCTGTTATTGCTTGGCGTTTATCTGCTGATAATCTTCATAATTTCAAGGAAAGGCCCCATTGATTTCCTGAGATCTGTAAGGGACGTCCTTTTACTTGCATTCTCTACATCCAGTTCTGCAGTTGTCATGCCGTTGTCCATCAAGACCGCAGAGGAAAAGCTGGGTGTCAGACCTTCAATCTCCCAGTTCGTCATCCCTCTGGGTGCCACAATAAACATGAACGGTACAGCCCTTTACCAGAGCATAGCAGCAGTTTTCCTCGCGCAGGTGTTTGGGGTGGAACTTGGATTTGGCGCTCTACTGCTGGTCATGGTCACTGTTGTGGGAGCATCGATCGGTACTCCTTCGACGCCGGGAGTTGGTATTGTCATACTTGCCATGATACTGGGCAGTGTGGGTATACCGACCGCAGGTATCGCACTGATTATAGGTGTGGACAGGATACTTGATATGAGCCGTACATCTGTGAATGTCACAGGGGATCTTGTGACCTGTGCGGTCATGGACAAATGGGTCGGTGGCAAGAAGCCAGCAATGCTGGAAAAGTTCGAGGACTCAAAGCTTGAAACGAAAAGGCAGATCCTGGGCGAAGATGTTATTGTTAACTCGGATAACCCGGACGAATCCTGAGTTTCTACTTTAAAGTTATTGAATCAAAAAAAGAAGTGAACTTATCCGCTAGTGGCGGACAAGTTTTACTCGATGCCGTTTACTTTTCTTGCCATGTTCTTCTCAACAATAGGCTCGAAAAGGAAGTATTTCTCGACATAAGCCTGTATCTCTTCATCGGATATGCAGGATACACGCTTTTCCTTGTCGTAAAGTTTGTGTATATCCTTCTGGATGGACCTCAGGCGCTTGTCATCCTTTTCTACGGTAAGCTGGACTCCCATGAGTTCCTTGAGGGTATCCTGTACCTTGAAACGCAGTACTTCGATACCTGATGAATCGCCTATGAGGAATACCCTGTTCCCACCTACGACCTCAGGTGGATATGGCTCGTATGTGAATGGGTTCTTGATCACGCCAGCGGTGTGGATACCTGATTCGTGAGCAAAGACGTTGCTTCCTACAACGGACTTGTTCCTCGGGATCCTGATTCCGATCTCCTTCTGCATGAACTGTGCAAACTCTGCGAGGCATTCGAGGTTGTATTTATCAAAACCTTCGATACGTCGTCCAAGGAACAGAAGCAATTTCTCCATTTCAGCATTTCCAGCCCTTTCACCGATTCCCAGGAAAGTTACATTTGACCAGTTAGCACCGTGCCAGTAGCCTGCAATGGAGTTGGCTACAGCCAGTCCGAAGTCATCGTGGCAATGTGTTTCAATATTCTTTGCCTTAAGGTCTTCTTTCAGGTGCCTTACCATCTCGGGTATTCCGAATGGCTCCTCAACACCTGTGAACGGGACTCCGTAACCGATGGTGTCACAAAGACGGATGGTACAGTTCGGATCGATCTCCAGGATTTTCTCTATAAGCGGATAAACGAAATAGGTATTGTCAGCCCTTGTCATATCTTCAATATGTGCACGGGTGCGAAGACCATGGTCAACTGCATACTGTAGTGCGTTCAGGTACTTCTCTTCTGCAGCTTCCCTGTTGGGCAATCCCATCTTGTCCAGCATGTGTGCGTCGGAGACCGACATCAAAACACCTGTCTCTTTGATATCCTCAATATCAAGGATAAGATCGATATCACTGGGGACAGCTCTTGCCCAGCCGGTGATCTCCGGTGATTCATAGCCCCTGTCGAACATCATCTTTATGGCGTTCCTATCACGCTCATTGTAGGCGAATGTCTCCAGTTTTTCAATTCCTATCTTATGTAAAAATTCATAGATCCTGAGCTTGTGCTCGGCCTTTAAGACAATACCGGGCATCTGTGCCCCATCGCGAATGGTACTGTCACTTATGCTTACTTCCTGTCCCTTTGGAAGCTTGATCTTTGGGAGATCATCATAAGTTCTGTATATATTCATAAAATACCTCCTTGAATGTAATTGATCGTGAGACTTTATGGTAAAAGCCATTTGCAGGTCCTTTATATTTCATTGACAAAACGGTTTAAGAACAGTCCGTTTTTAGGGTAGGAGCCTGTCTGTAAAAAACATCATTATCTGATCTGTCTTTCTGATTGATTTAAGCCTTGTATGACTTTATCCTTAAAATGTCTTTCTTTTTCAAGCCGTTTGGTTGTGCCGCATCACTTCGTTTATTTTTTAAAAGTTTACACTGTTAATGATTGCTTGTTTATATACTGATGTTATTTTTTATTTAAATTTATTTTTTGAAGTTTACGACGTTATCGATTATTTGTTGTGATTTCATTTATTAAATTAGATATGAGGGGGCTTTGATTTACAATTGTTACCTAATATATATATAATTATCATCAAAAGATAAACTATATATGCATGTTTATTTTTACAGCCTGTACTAAAAAACATAACCTTTTGTTATGGTGTTTGAAAAATCAGAATGTTTAGGTTACAAAAGAAGTGAGATCTATGAGTTTTAATAAAATATTTGGAATTGCAATAATAGCACTTGTCCTTATGGTAGCAAGCGTATTCCCTGCATCTGCACACGGGGATGAGCATATGGCTATCGATGAGGTTATTGAACACGCAGAAGAACTTGTGGAGATGTCCGCAACAATTCACGACCAGACCATGTTAATTGCAGATGATGAGAGTCTGGATGATGACATCAGGGCTGCAGGAGAATCTATCCATCTTTCTTCCCATGATATCGAACATATCGGGGCTGCTATCAAGGAACATGCAGAGGAACTTGAAGCACTCTCAGCTGACCCTGAAGCAAATGAAGCAGAGATAAAGATCGCTCTTGAAGAGATCAACGAGCACGCAGATGAAGCACTTGAACTCGTTGACAGCAAGGAGGCAGACCTTCAGAAGATGCTTTCCGATGCACCGGAGTCACACCAGCAGTATGCAGCAGATATCAAAGAGTCTGTAACCGAAGTAGGTGCAATTGCAGATCACATCAAGACCCACGCTGCAGAAGTAGAAGAAGACCTTGGTCTTGCAGAAGCTGTAGTACTTGAAGGTGATGCAGGAGTATACGTAACCGCTATGGAAGAGCTTGCAAACGAGATGCTTGAACTTTCCCACTCCATCCACGATGAGACCGAGTACATTGCTGACGATGAAGCACTTGACCAGCAGTGGAGAGACTATGGTGAGGAAGTACACCTTTCATCCCATGATGTAGAACAGGCTGCAACCGCAATCCTTGAGGACATTGATGAGCTCAAGCCACTCGCTGCAGAACCAGCTGCAAATGAAGCTGCCGTCAAGGCAAAGATCACTGAGATCAATGACCACGCACAGGGTATCATAGATGAGCTTATGAGCCACGATGAAGCTGTTCACGCAATCCTTGATCTTGAGGAGCCATACCTTACACATGCAACTGCAACACACGACGCTGTTCACAAGGTAGAGTATGAAGCAAAACAGCTCCAGAAGAAGGGAGAGAAACTTGAAGCTGCCCTTTATCCGGAAGCAGCACCTGAACCAGTAGCAGCAGAACCTTCCGCAGTTTCTACAGAAGCTGAAGGCAACAGCGTACCAGGATTTGGATTCCCAATTGCAATTGCAGGCATCCTTGGTGCAATCTGCCTTTTCAGAAGGAAATAAATAACGAACCTAAAAGGGATTAACATCCCTTTTACTTATTTTTAAGGAGAGATATATAATGCATATTTCAGACGGTGTGCTTTCTCCAGCTGTCATTGCTTTTGGCTGGATATCTTCTATAATTTTCATCGCTCTTGCTTTCAGGTGGGCTCAAAAAGAGGGTAGCATTGCAGAACAGATCCCAAAACTATCTGTGTTTACAGCAGCCTTTTTTGTTGCTTCACTGATTCACATTAATGTACCTCCTACAAGTGTTCATCTTATCCTGAACGGCCTGCTGGGCGTTGTACTTGGTGCACTTGCATATCCTGCAATGTTCATCGGCCTGGTACTTCAGGCATTGTTGTTCCAGCATGGGGGTATAACCACAATAGGAGTAAACAGCTTCAACGTGGGTGCACCTGCTTTGATCTGTTATGCAGTATTCCGGAAAGGGTCTGGAATGGGGATCTCAAAACCTGCCATCGGTGGGATCTGCGGAGGTCTTGCAATTCTCCTTACCACGGTCTTCCTGGCTCTTACTCTTATCACAACAGGACAGCAATTTGAAATGATGGCAAAGCTTGTGGTTATCCCACACATGGTCATCATGGTGATCGAAGCACTAGTAACAGCATCAGTAGTATCATACCTTGCAAAGGTAAAACCGGAACTTCTTCCACTTAAGAGGGAGGACAAAAAATGAGATCCAGCAAAATAATCACTATAGGAATATTATTGGTCCTATGTATGTCACTCACACCTGCTGCATCCGCACACAGGTGTTATGTAGAGCAGTTTAACGCAGACGAGATCGTTGTCAAAGCTTTCTATGACGGGGATGCACCAATGGGCCTGGCAGAGTACCAGGTACTCAATGCAGAGACCGATGAAGTCCTTTATGAAGGTGAGACCGATGAAGATGGTTTCTTAAGTTTTGCACCTGTCGAAGGTGTTGAACAATATCATGTGACAGTAGATCAGTTCGGTCATATGGGAGAAACTACGATAAATGCAATTGGTGGTAGCAACGAAACAGCTGAGCTTCCGCTTTTCATGAGGATCTTCACCGGTTTTGGATATCTCCTGGGAATTGCAGGTATAGCAATGGTCTACACTGCAAAGAAAGAAAATAACTAATAAGCGGAGTATCGAAGATGAAATACCCTGAGATCGATAAATATGCGGAACTTGATTCCATTATTCATCGATTCGATCCAAGGGCAAAGATAATCACTTTCACTCTTCTTATTTTTTCTTTTGTTTTTGTAGAAGACATCAGGATCGCATTTGCAAGCCTGCTGTTTTCGTTCTGCATTTTGCTCATGTCAAAGATACCCCTGAGGTTCATGTTTCATCGAATGAAGCCAGGTCTTTTCTTTGTGCTGCCATTCCTGGTAGTAATGCCTTTTACAGTAGCCGGCGATGTTATGTACTCATATCACGGCATAAGCATGACCTATGAAGGGCTATACTATGGAGGTCTGGTATTTGTCAGGGCATCAACTTCTATTATGCTTGCACTTACCATGCTCGGAACAACAAAAATGGACACTACGATGAAATCCCTCCATTCACTAAAGGTTCCTTCCCATTTTGTCCAGACATTGATGTTCTCTTACAGGTTCATTTTTGTGTTCATTGATGAATTCCGCAACATGTGGACATCGATGGCAGCCAAAGGGTTTAAACTAAAAGCAAACAGGCATTCTCTTTCCATAATAGGTAATATTGTTGGAATGATCCTTGTGAGGAGCTATGAAAGGGCTGAACGGGTCTATCATTCCATGTCCTCAAAAGGTTATACCGGAGAATCCCGGACAATTGTTAAGTTTAAAATGCAGACAGCAGATTACGGTATCGTATTTGTTTTTGTGGGTGTAATTATCATATTTAAGCTATATGGGATGTCGTTATCATGAAAAAAGCTATATGTATCACAGATCTCAATTATTCCTATCCGGATGGCACGAAAGCACTTGATAATGTGAATATTGAGATCGAACAGGGCGAGAAGATCGTCATAATGGGTCCGAATGGTGCCGGTAAGACCACTCTTTTCCTTCATCTTAATGGTGTCATTCGCTCCGACCAGGACTGCGTGAAGATATTCGGGCAAAATATCGGAAAAATGAAAACCGAGGACAGGATCAGGGAAGTCGGAGTTGTCTTTGCCGAACCTGATGACCAGTTGTTCATGTCCACAGTTTACGACGACGTTGCATTCGGTCCCCTGAACATGGGCCTTGATGAAGAAGAGGTTGACAGAAGGGTCAAAAAAGCACTTGCAACTGTCGGTCTTGAGGGATTCGAGGAAAAGGTACCTCATCACATGAGCTTTGGACAGAAGAAAAAAGCTGCTCTTGCAGCAGTTCTTTCCATGGAACCAAGGGTCCTCGTCCTGGATGAGCCTACAGCAAACCTCGATCCTAAGAGCAGGGCAGACCTGATCAGGGTGATCAATGACCTGAACAGGAACCATGGAATCACCACTATTATTGCAATGCATGATATCAATGCTCTCTCTGAGCTTGCAGACAGGGTTTACGTCCTGAACAGGTCCATTGTGGCAGAAGGTACAACCAGAGATATCTTTTCGGATCCCATACTTGTAAAAGAGAACAATCTGGATGCTCCTGACATTTTTAAGTTCTTCAAGATCATGAATTGTTTCGGAGGGGCTCATTCACAAACCCCTATGTCAATAGATGAATCTGTTGAGGAGCTGACAAAGGCCATTGAGGCTCTTGAAGGAAAAATGAGCCTTCAGGTACATGAGAACACTCATGATATGGTGGATGAAGTAATTTCAAGCTACAAACACTGATATCGGCTTAAGATAACCGATTACTGGATCATGGGGAATTTTCTCCATATCTATTTTTATTTTTAAAAACATAGTACCTGAAGGTAAGTTGTTTGACTTCATCAACGGAACATTTATTAAGTCCTTTTTTCTATGAGTTAGAACTTAATTCTTTATAATTTGGGAAACAAGTTGATTATCATGTGGAGCACAGTACTCAAAAAGTTCGAGAAGCACCCTGCACAGCAAAAGGTCATAAAGATCCTTTTTGAACGTGGCTTTCAGGTGAACGATGAAGGAAAGGTAACATCCGGTTCAATTGAGATCCCTCATACACAACTTGCAAAAGAAGCAGGTGTGGACCGCAGAGTGGTCGATGCTACCACCGATACAATTCTTGCAGATGATCTTCTGAAGAACATCTTCCAGAACGTAAGGTCAATACCATTCCTTCGTGATGTTGCTCCGTCACTGGGTCTTGGCGTTATTATAATCACTCCTGAGGATGCCGCAGATGTTGGTATTCTTTCCAACGTCTCACAGGTGATCTCAGACCATGGAATAAGCATCAGACAGGCCGTTTCTGATGATCCGCATTTCAGCAACAAGGCAAAGCTGACTATTATTACTGACTCAAAGATCCCCGGTGAGCTTGTCAGTGATATCCTGAAGCTCCCAAGTGTAAAAGGTGTCAGTATCTACTGATATCATACCTACTTTTTTCTGTCATCCATTCCGGTTACCGATGGGAATTGAAATAGTCGTTGTCACAGGACTGCTTTTGCAAAAGCCCTGAAGACCCCGATCAGGTGCCTTGAGTTCATCGGGTTCAGCAATTTTTTGATCAATATCGAGGGGTGGTCCATATCCCCGTATTTTGTGATCATATCAAGTATTGCAGGATTGTTCATTGCTGTTATCATTTCGTCCAGTTCATCATCGCTCAGGCCACCTACGAAATCATGGATCTTCATACCGATACCAAGTTCCCGGCCAAGCTCGCCTTTCCAGCGTTTTTCATAAAAACTGAGCCTCTGTGCTGAAACATCCTCGTCAAGTGCAGCCTTTGCTGCAACCTCTCCTGCGATCTTCGCACAGGCGGCCCCGGTATAGATGCCACCACCTGAAGTCGGCTTCACCTGACCTGCAGCATCTCCTGCAATGAGTACTCCTTTTGTGTAAGTGCGTTCAAGGGGACCGATGGGGATCCCTCCAACAACAAGGTCCAGCATACTCCCGGAGTGCCTGTCGCAAACGTGAGGAGTTGAAGAGATGATATCTCTGAGGTAATTAATCGCATTCTGCTCATTACCCTGTTCAACAGCAAGGCCGATCCTTGATATATTTTCATTCACAGGTACGGTCCATGCAAAGAATCCCGGTGCTCTCGAACCTACGAACAGTTCTACAAAATCATCGTTCTCAGACCTGTAAGGAGCTTCTATCTGAATTCCTGAAAGGACCCTTTTGACCTTTCCGAGGCCTGCGAATCTGGCGACTGTGCTCTTAACACCATCAGCTCCGATGACGACCCTTGCCCTGATCGTGACCGGCTTTCCCATATGCATCACTGAAAGGACCTGTAATCCTTCCTTCTCTTCCAGTCCTGTAACTTGTCCCTTAAGCAGCAGTTCCGCACCTTCGTTCACTGCCATTGAAACCAGCCTGCGGTCAAAGATCTTCCTGGAAACGACATACGCCTTTGTCTTCCTGCCATCTATGGGAAGACATGTTCCGTTCGGCGAGTGCACAAAAGCACCACGTACGCTGTTTAGCACGAACTCATCATCAGGGGCAATGTCACATTCTGCCACAGCACGTGTGCTTAAGAGGCCGGTGCATTCTACAGGTGTCCCTATGGAGGCGTGTTCCTCTATCATGAGAACTTTCGCACCATAACTGGCAGCATAGCGTGCAGCTGTGGATCCCGTGGGTCCGGCTCCGACAACAACGACATCATAGATCATGAGAACAGCTCAAAAAGGAAGAAAAATAAAATGAACAATGGTTTTTTCATTGTTCACTAAGGACAACGTCAGCGCCTATTGAACGCATTGCGTCGAAGAAGTTAGGATATGAGATGAAAATGGATTCTGCGGTATCGATGATTGTATCTCCTGCAACCATTCCGGCAAGTGTCAGGGCCATTACGATCCTGTGATCGTGCCAGCCGTGTACTTCCGCACCCTTGAATTCTCCTCCCCTTATGGTTAGGCTGTCCTTTTCTTCTTTGCAGAAGATTCCCATCTTCTCAAGTTCCACTGCCATTGCATGAAGCCTGTCTGTTTCTTTATAGCGTACATGCTCAGCATTGTTTATGGTGGTCTCACCTTTTGCCATGGCCCCAAGGACTGCAACTGTCGGAACAAGGTCGGGTGTGGCTCCTGCATCCATGGTGATTCCGTGAAGCTCTCCTCCATTTACAGTTGCAGTTCCTGCTTCCATATCCCAGAAAATGTTTGCTCCCATCTCCTTAAGTATGTTTATGATCGCAATATCGCCCTGCATTGAAGGGAAGAGATTCTTGACGGTCACGCTTGAATTTGTCATTGCAGCGGCTGCAAGAAGGTAGGATGCTGATGAAAAGTCCCCGGGGACTGTGTATTCTTCAAGTTTGTAACTCTGGTTTCCGGGAATAATGAACTTGGGGTTGTTATTGTCCTCAACGAGGATCTCAACACCTGCTTTTTCAATGACATCCAGTGTGACATCGATATATGGTTTGGATTTCAGCTCACCTTTAATGGAAAGGGTAGTGCTGTTCTTTGTGAGCGGGCATGCAAGAAGCAATGCGGATATGAACTGTGAACTGATGGACCCGTCGATCTTGACGATGGCACCTTTAAGCCCTCCGTTGACAACGATCGGTGCACAGCCGTTGTTACGTGTGGAATAGGCTTCAACACCAAGGTCGTTAAGGACCCTGAGGAGCGGGTCGTTTGGCCTTGACCTTATTGAATTATCGCCGGTAAGCACGGTGGTTCCTTCTGTAAGTGCAGAGATGGCGGTCATGAACCTGAGAGTTGTTCCTGAATTAGCGACGTCGATGACATCTTCCGGAACTTCCGGAGCACCTTCCACACCGCTGATCAAAAGATCTTCTCCTTCCTTTTCGATGTATGCGCCGAACATCTCACAGGCGCGGATGGTGGACTGTGTATCTGCAGACAGGAGTGGCCTGTGGATAGTTGAATCTTTTGAAAGGCCGGCTATGGTGATGGCCCTGTGTGTATAGCTCTTTGAGGGTGGTGCGAACACTTCCCCGTGTACACCTGATTTTCCGACTGTTACTTTCATTTACTGCACCCCTTTTACAATTTTCTCGATCTTGTCCCAGTCATGGTCATATATGTGTGCGGAGATGCTGACAGTGGTGATGGTTCCGGCTGAGAGTCCCACATTGTCTGCAACGTATTCCAGAAGTTTTGAAAGGCCATAGAGATTGGCAGGATATGCTCCTGCAAAATCATGGCTGCGGAAAACAGTTGTAAGGTGGACCTTTCCATCCCTGATCTTGAAATCATCGATTATCATACAGGGTACTTCATCAACTTTGGTATCCACGTCAGGGATCCATGTGACGGCCGTAGCCCTTCTGGTCGTTGTGTTGTTTTTCAGCTTTTCAATGACATAGGCGATCTGGTCTGTCTTATCATCCCAGTTTCGAAGCCTTTGTCCGTATGTGTATTCGAAATCCTGTGCATTTTCACCTGTGATAAGCTGTTTTGCATATTCTTCCAGCCTTTCCTGGTTCCAGGCGATATCAGCAGGGATCTCATTCCTGTACGGGTCATCTATCACGACCATCAGGTTCATGAACTCTCGTATCTGGCTTCCTCTTTCATCCGTAATGACCTTACCGTGATTCCATATTACATTGAGTCCGCGGTACCATGCATCACTGATGGTCTGAGCTTTTATGATCCTTCCAATTGCCGCATCCTGCGTCATGACAAATTCTCCCTATTATGACTATAATGTACTGAAATAAGCATTATCATGTAATATAGCTATCTATTTAAAAATAATCGGGAGATCAAAAGTAGGGCAAACATAGTTCCCCTATCTTTTTACCAGCGATTCTTTGCTGGTATATATCACAGAAAAGATAATAAACTTCACATCCATTCAGTCATCCCGATGGATGAAGATAACCGGTGCTACACCATTGGCTATGGTAACAGGTCCCTGGATGAATTTATCGGGATTTTGCAGCAGTATAACCTTTCCTGCCTTATTGATGTTCGCAGCTATCCGCATTCGGTACGTGAGGAGTTCAATAAAGAGAACCTTGAGTTAATGCTGCCTAAGTACAATATTATCTATTCCCATTGTCCCGGTCTTGGCGGTTTGAGGGAAGAGAGCTATACTGATTATATGCGTACAGATAAGTTTCGTGGGTATTTCACAAAACTGATCGACAAGATAAAAGAAGTAAATAGCAACAACTCCGGCATCGTGTTGATGTGTGCTGAGAAAAATCCTAAAGGATGCCACCGCTACAAGCTTTCAAATGAACTTGAGGGCAGTGGAATAAGAGTAATCCACCTGACCGATCCGGGCCAGGCAGATCTTTTCAGTTTCTAATTTATCTATTATGATCTTGCTCACATTGAGTTCAATCTGCGTATCCTTTCTTCTGTGGACGGGTGTGTCCTGAAAAGTTTCATCAGTGAACTGCCTCTCAGAGGGTTGACGATGAACATATGTGCCGTGTTCTCATTTGGCTGTACATCGTTCCTGCGTGGCTGATAGTGCTGTGCGCCGGATTCCAGTTTGGAAAGTGCGCTGGCAAGTGCCCATGGTTTCTGTGAGATACGTGCTCCTTCCGCATCGGCTGCGAATTCACGTGAACGGGAAATTGCAAGCTGGATTATGGTCGCAGCGAGAGGTGCTACAATTGCAAGTGCAATGAATCCTACGATATTGCTTCCTCCGTTATCGTCCCTGCCACCGATACCTCCAAAGATCGCAGCCCATCTTGCCCAGGTTGCTATCATTGTGATAACACCTGCAATGGTCGCTGCAACTGCACTGATAAGCGTGTCACGGTTCTTTACGTGTGCAAGCTCGTGTGCCAGAACACCCTCGATCTCTTCCGGTGTCAGAAGGTTAAGGATGCCGGTCGTGGCTGCAACTGCTGCATGTTTAGGGTCTCTTCCTGTTGCAAATGCGTTTGGCATGGACGTTTCAACAATGTAGACCTTAGGCATTGGGAGGTCTGCACGCATTGCAAGTTTGCGTACGATCTCGTACAGTTTCGGACTTTCAGATTCTGTGACCTCTTTTGCATGGTACATCCTCAGGACGATCTTGTCACTGTACCAGTAGCTCCCGAAGTTCAGGACAATAGCAAAAGCAAATGCTATGAGCATTCCGGTAGGGCCTCCAACAAGACGGCCCACGATGACCAGAAGTCCGGTCAGGGATGCCAGCAATAATGTGGTCTTAAACATATTCTTCATTTTCTACCTCATTTTGGGGTGGATTTCATTTAGTTGATTGGATCAACTACCATTTCAATATATCCACACATACCCTGTAATCCATTGCATTGTAGTTCTATATAAACATTGTGCCATCTTATTTAAAGAAAGGATTATAATTCCAGCTTAATTCTGCCATTTCAAAATATCACAAGACAAAAAAGGAACAAGAAAAAAGTAAGAAGTAGAAAAAGAAAAAGAAGAATGAACTGCGAACAGTTCAGACCTCTTCGATGGTTAGATTTTCGTCCTCATCAAGCTCTGAAAGTGTGGCTTCCAGTTCGTCAAGGTCGCTTTCAAGGTCCTCGATCTCTGAATCTGTCAGCCCGACTCCTTCTTCTGCAAGAATCTCATCTGCTGTTGGTGCTTCGGCATCAACCTCATCATCTGCAGGCTGGTCACCCACACAACCGGAGAAAGCGAGTCCGATCAGGAGGATTGCGATAATTCCAATGTGCTTAAAGCTGGCCACTATTAGTCCTCCTGATTTCCATTCTCATCTCCATTGTGGCCTGAAGTTTCTGTTTCTGTTCCCTCACTTTCAGTTCCAGAAGCTTCAGACTCCTCTTCGTCCTCATAATCAAACTCGATGTTACCAGTGATCTGCTCATTTGTTAATGAGGTTCTGTTCTCAATCTCTGAAATGATCTCTTCTTCATCAGTCATGTTGAGATCAAATTCATCCACTGTATCATCGATTTCCACTATGGCAGATGCGTTATTTTCAAAGATCTTTACTTCGATCTCGATCTCTTGTTCATCTTCCTCTTCATCGTCAACGTCTTCTTCATCATCAACTTCTTCAGCTTCTGTAGCATCTCCTGCAAACTCGGTTACAAATGCTTCGTTACCTTCGCCAATCCTGTATTTTCCCTCTCCTGAGAGTGAAGCACTTCCAGAGCCTTCTGCGAAGACTGTCATATCTTCTCCGCGTACCATGATGGTGAGCCTGGTTCCGTTAATGATAGCATCGCCGGTGAAGTCATGGTATACAAGTGCATGATCTCCTTCGTCTGCTCTTTCTTCATTCACCAGGTCATATTCTCCGGTGACATTGATGTATGCATCCCCTTCAAGATCCTTGATCACAAGCATTGCATCTGTTGCGTTGATGGTAACATTAAGCTGTCCGGAAAGGACGATGGTTCCGTCACCCTCTGCATTGAGAGGTCCCTCGCCTTCCATGTGGACAAATCCTTTCCTGTTTTGCTTCATTTCCTGAAGGAGTTCTCTGATCTTTTCGTTAGCTTCCCTGGTCTTATCGATAGCATCCTCGATCTTTCCCTCTTCCCGGAGTGATTCAGCTTCAGCGATCAGTTCGTTATACTCATCAAGCATTTCCTGAAGTTCTTCAACATCCTGTCCGTTCTGCTCCATTTCATTTATTTCGTTCTGCAGGCGTTCAGCTATGCGATTGGCGTTGGCAATGTGATCATCGAGATGTTCTCCTACTCTCAGTGCAGTGAATCCCCTTATATCCTTTATTGCATCCTTCCAGACCTTCCTGATATCTTTCAGTGCATTTGAGAGGTCTTTTCTTGTTTCAGCGTCTTCAACATCTCCCCTAATCTCTTCGAGCTCTGCGATGTAATCGTTAATGGTTGCATTCACATCGTCATTCTGCTGCTCTTCCTTGATATTGTCAAGGCGTATGATCATGTAATCAATGGTCCCATTGAGATAATCTTTGGATTCATTGATCATTTCCTCAGAAGTAAGCTGACCTCTTGCCTGCTTAGCCTTGACATTCTGGAATTCAGATGTCATTTTATTATAGTCATTCTTAGCTTCCTGGAAATTTGTTCTTAACCTGTCCCTGTCCTGTGCAGGATCGAAGTCATCATCGGTAAGATTTTTCTTCAATTGTCCCGGAGCAGTCTCAAACCCATCCCCATTTGCTGCAAGTGCACTGATGGGCAGAAGACTGACCACCATCAGTACAGCAGCGATAATTGCAAAACATTTCATCGTTCCTCTTTTCATTTCAGATTCCTCCATTAGTCATGGAATAAACTTACAAAGCAATATTCGGGATATTTGAATATATACTTACTTTAGAACTTGATCACTCATCCTCTCACATTCGTGAATAATGAGGGTGTTTACAGGCATTATAATTTCATTAAAACTTGATGGTCGCATATTTGTAAAAAAGAAGTTTTGAAAATCTTTTTATTTTAAATTAAAACTTTAATATCCGATTTTTCTGTAATTAGCTGTATTTTCCTCTGTCATGCTTGCCGAAAATATGTGACTTGCATCAGGTAATCTGGTATCACTGGTCAAAAAGATCTGAAAAATGGCTTTGGGAGTAACAATAAACTATTATAGTTATCTCTCATAATATTGCACTGTGAAGATCAGGAGTCTATTTGTTCTCAGTATATGCGTCTTAACATGCCTCTTTTCAGCAGTTCCGGTAAGTGCTGAAGAAACAGCTACCATCCACGGTGCTATCTATGAGTGGGATACCTTCCAGTTGATGGAGAATGTGATCATCGAAGTGAACTCCACACCGCCACAGTCTATCGTGGCGAAATATGGTGTGTATTCCATGAACCTTGCTCCGGGAGAATACCTGATCACCGCAACTTATTACGAGAACAACACGCTTACGGCTTCCACTCAGGAAACCATAACCATCGCCGATGATGGTGACTATATTATAGACCTGATCCTTCTTCCCTCATATGACAGCGATCTTTCAGAGGACCTTGATCTTTTGAATATCAGCGCTTCACTGGAAGAAGACGCAGAAGCAATTGAAGGTGAATCCGATGATCGTACTTTGATCTATATCGCGGGTCTTGTTATCCTTATAGTAGCAGGGTCCGGTTTCTATCTGTTCTCTGGGAAGAAAAGGAAGAAAGATGTCGATGAAGGGATGCAAATAGCTTCTGTTGTAGAAGATAGGTCGGAGGCGGCATCACCTGAAGATCCTGAGGTCAGTAAAGAGTCAGTAGCTACTGAAGATGTTGAAGTGGAGGAGCAGGCCCCTTTGCCTTCAGACCTGCAGGAAGTACTTGATATTATCAGGTCCGGTGGTGGAAGGATCACTCAGAAGGACCTCCGTTCGAAACTCAGCTATTCCGAAGCAAAGGTCAGCCTGATAGTTTCAGATCTTGAGAACCGGGGACTTGTGGAGAAGTTCAAGAAGGGTAGGGGAAATGTCATTCTAATTCCCGATGAGCATCGATAATTGTGATGTTGTATCTTAGCCTGTTCCCTTGAACAGTTCTCTTTATTTTTCTTAATCTATGGGCCTTTCTATCAATACATTTATATGAAGAATAACTAAGAGGAAAGGCATGAGAGTTTCAATGGATATCGAACTGAAAGATGCTCCCGGACAGTTGCTTCTGGCTCTGAATCCGATCTCAGAGCTGAAAGGGAACCTTAAGTCCATCGTACACCACCATGAAGAACGAACTCCAAGAAGTACCATTCCGGTACAGGTAGTGTTCGAGGTGGAACCTGAGAACCTCGATCTTATTATTTCACGTCTTGAAGAGAATGGTATCGGTGTTGCCAGGGTAGATGAAAAACGCTTTATGGAACATGGTGCGGTCATCCTGATAGGTCATATTGTTCATACTGACATACAGGATACGATCGATACTATTGACAAGACCGGCTTTGCAGAAGTAGTGGACATCTGTCTTTCCATGCCTCACATTGACACGCAATCATCTGCTTCACTGAAGATAGATGCTGTTGGAAGGAAAGAACTTCATGAGGCAATGTCCGTGTTAAGGGAAGTGGCACAGAAGAAGGACCTGCTGGTAGTAGAGCCCATAGAGGCCGATTTTGCATAAAGGTGATGTTTCAATGAGAAAAGTACGCGCATCCATTATTGGATTTGGTTCAGTAGGTCAGGGCGTTGCAGAGGTCTTGCTGAAAAAGGACGATGAGCTCAAGTCTCTTGGAATTGACATTGATGTAGTGGCAATATCAGATTCAAGGGGATCTGAGGTCAACACCGAAGGAATTGACCTGAAAGCTGCTATTGAAAGAAAACGTGAGTCCGGCACAGTGGCCGTTGAAGATCTCACAGGCGAATACGTCATCAGGAACGTTGAACACGACGTTGTTATCGAGACAACACCTACCGACATCGAGACCGGCGGAACAGGGCTTGTCAATATGCTTGCTGCTTTTGAGAACGGCAGGGATGTCGTAACCTCGAACAAGGGTCCTCTTACACTAAAATACCAGGAACTCATGCAGGCTGCCGAAGGATCCGATTGCAAGTTCAGGTTCGAAGCTACCGTTGGCGGTGCAATGCCTATCATCAATCTTATTAAAAGCACACTTGCAGGTAACGAGATCAAGAGCATAGAGGGTATCCTGAACGGAACCTGCAATTACATCCTTACGCGTATGATGGAGGAGAAAGCTTCATACGAGCAAATGCTTGCTGAATCCAAGGAGCTGGGTATTGCGGAGACAGATCCTACCTACGATGTGGAAGGTATCGATGCTGCATGCAAGCTTGTGATCCTTGCAAATTCTATCTTCGGGCAGAATGCCACTTTCCAGGATGTTGAGGTGACCGGTATTACCAAGATCACACCGGAATCACTTGCTCTTGCATACGACGATGGTTATGTTATCAAACTGATAGGAGAGGTAAAGAAGGACCGTCTCCGGGTATCCCCACGTCTTGTGCCTGCTTCCCATCCTCTGGCAGTTGGCGGGACACTTAACGTTGCATCAGTGCACACCGATCTTGCAGGCACGGTAACCGTTACCGGAAGAGGTGCCGGTTCAATTGAGACTGCAAGTGCGATATTGAGTGATGTAGTATCCATCTACAGGGAATAAGCCTCTCTCAGTGGTGCTATTAGAGAAGATCTAAAGGAAGTTATCTGCATGACCGATTTCAAAGAATTCGCTGATGTGTGCAAGAGAATAGAACATACTTCAGGTTCACTGGATATGACGGACATCGTCTCAAAGATGTTCCACTCAGTATCTACTGAAGAACTTCCGATTGTTGCACATTTCGTCATGGGTGATGTTTTCCCTGCATGGAGCACTGAACAACTGGGAGTCGGTCCAAGTCTTCTCTACACAGCTCTTTCCAGGTCATCAGGTCTTCCGCTCAAGGAGATCGAGACCCTTGTAAGGAACACCGGTGACATCGGTGAAACTGCTATTGCAGCACTGAAAAAGGAAACTCGTAACCAGGCTACATTCTCTGCTTTTATGGATGAGACTCCGTCTCTTTCCATCATGGAAGTATTTGAGAGGTTCAACAACATCTCAGGGACGACCGGTAAAGGTTCACAGACGACCAAGATCAAGAACCTGCAGTATCTTTTCAATTCAGCAACTCCTGAGGAGGCCCGTTATCTTGCAAGGCTGGCAATAGAGGACCTTCGTATCGGTGTTGGTGAAGGTATCGTAAGGGATGCTATCGCCAAAGCTTTCGGTGTCCCTGCCGGGGATGTAGAACGCGGTTTCATGCTTACCAACGATCTCGGCCTTGTGGCAGTTGCTGCAAAAGAGGGAGGTGTGGAAGCTGTTTCACAACTTGGCATGGAACTGAACCGTCCTATCAAGATGATGCTGGCTCAGGTCACTCCGACAATTGAAACTGCTATCAGTGATCTTGGTGTTGTGGCGGTTGAATGGAAGTTCGATGGTGCCAGGGTCCAGATACATAAGGACGGGGACAACATCAACATCTTCTCAAGACGCCTTGAGAACGTGACAGGCTCACTGCCTGATATAGTCCAGGCCGTGAAAGATCATGTAAAAGCAGATACTGCAATTCTCGAAGGTGAGGCAGTTGCTGTGGACGAGCACGGTAACCCGAGGGCTTTCCAGGACATCCTTAAGCGTTTCAGGAGAAAGTATGATGTGGAGACCACGGTCCGTGAGATCCCGCTGACACTGAATCTTTTTGATCTTCTCTATCTTAACGATGAGATCCTGATAGACATGCCACTTACCGACAGGAGAGATGCCTTGGTAGATTGTGTGGAAAATACCAATGGTATCAGGGTCGATGAACAGGTGCTTACCAAAGATCCGGAAAAAGTGAATGAGATCTACTCCGCAGCACTGGCTGCAGGGCATGAAGGTGTAATGATCAAGAATCCCGATGCACCATATTCTCCTGGAAAAAGGGGCAAGAACTGGTTGAAGAAGAAGCCTATCATGGAGACCCTCGACCTTGTTGTAGTCGGTGCGGAATGGGGTTATGGCAGGCGTGCAAACCTTATCGGCTCTTATGCTCTGGCATGCTTTGACCCGGATGCCGGCGATTTCCTTCCTATTGGAAAGGTAGCCACCGGTTTTTCAGATGAGCAGCTTGCAGAACTTACTGACCTTCTGTCCGACCTGATCGTTGTGGAATCAGGAAGAGAGATCGAACTAAAACCCGAGGTTGTTTTCGAGGTTGCTTTCGAGGAGATCCAGAAAAGTACCAATTACGAATCCGGATATGCACTAAGGTTCCCAAGGCTTGTGAATGTCAGGGACGACAAGTCCCCTGAAGAAGCCGAGACCCTTGAGCGTATTGAGAGCATTTATCTCTCGCAGAGAAGTTGAATTCAGATTAAATTAAAATAAAGTTTGATCTTAAGTTAAGATCAAAACTCTTTTTAATATTTAAAAACGATTATCTGCCGAGCTCGGCATGAGCTCTTGCCAGATGACCGGCAGCCTGTGCACCTATCAGTGAGATCTCACCTGCGAGGACTGCTGCTGCAACTATTTCTGCCAGTTTCTTTGAGTTCTCGCCCGGAACCTCGCCGGCCCCTGCAACTCCCAGCAGGTTAAGGCAATCTCTCTGGGTGCCGATACTTGTTCCTCCGCCCACAGTACCTACCTGTACTGATGGCATTGTAACTGCACAATAGAGGTCGCCGTACTCGGTCACTTCCATTGTGGTGATGGCGGTACTGCCTTCCACCACATGGGCTGCATCCTGTCCGCATGCAAGGTACAATGCTGCAACGATGTTGGCTGCATGTGCATTGAATCCAAGGGCTCCTGCTCTTGCTGAGCCGAGCAGGTTCTTCCTGTAGTTAACCTCCTCCATCATCTCAGGGGTTGTCTTCAGCTTCTTTTCGACAATTTCCTTTGGAATGGTCACGTCAGCTGCAACGGTCTTTCCCCTGCCGAGGATGTTATTGATGGCTGCAGGTTTCTTGTCTGTGCACATGTTCCCGGAAAGGGATATAGGATAAGCTCCGAACTCATCGGAGATCAGATTGAGTATCGCATCGGTTGCAATGGTGACCATGTTCATTCCCATTGCGTCCTTTGTGTCGTAGGCGAACCTTAAGAAAACGGTGTTTCCAGTGACGTATGGTTCAACGCTGATGAGCTCGCCGAAGCGTGTGGTCTCACCTGCTTTTTCCTTCATCTCTTCGAAGGTTTCAGGCTTCCTTATCCAGTCAACGAACTTTCTTGCGTGAGCAACGTTATCCATCTTAAAAACAGGTGCACGGGTCATCTGGTCCTGGAATATCCTTACGTTTGCTCCTCCGGATGCTGTGATTGCAGAACATCCGCGGTTCGTGCTGGCAACAAGGGCACCTTCTGTGGTTGCAAGGGGGAGAATGAACTCATCGTTGGCATATTCCCCATTTATTTTGATGCCGCCTGCGATACCGAGGGGTATCTGTATGGCACCGATCATGTTCTCTATGTTGCGTTTTGTAGCTGACTCGGCATCAATAGTGTAATTGTGGATGTGTTCGAACTCGACACCTTCCAGCTTCTCAATTGCAGATTTCCTCAACCTGATGGCGGTGTCTTTGTCCGTGTATGCATCGATCTTCCTTAGAGGGATCTCTCCTGAAACAAGCTTCTCAAGCAATTCCTCTTCGCTAAATGTAGGTTCGGTATTTGATGCCATGATATTCCCCTGTCATATAATGCTGGATTATTGGTCATAGGTTTTGATGTTATTTATATTTTGATATGTATTAAAACGCTATCATGCAACTCATTATCCTTTTTATGTAGGCCTTTCCGGGAAAAGGGTTTCAGTCGGCATCATCATTATCATAACTATAGTCTTTACTGGAGATAAAGTTAAATATCAGACTGGCAATATTTTAATGGTGGGCCATATCACAGATATGGCTGCAAGAGAGGGATGAAACAAACCGTTGTACGACGGTTAGGTTGGTATCATTCAAGTTTGATTGCACTTGCCTACCAAGGACTTTGTAACAGGTTTCAGGCAGGTGGTTACATAGGTGGTATTGAATGATTGATTCGAACAGTCTTACAGGACATCATGTTGCCAGATTGAATTCCAGTTCGAAAGAGGAGTTCAACAAATGGCGCAAAGAATGGCTTGTTGAAAATGCGAAATCCAGGCAGTTAGAGACCTATAAAGAGATGACCGATTGTAGTACTAACAATGGGTTCTGGGCCTGGTATCTTGAAAAGCATAATGATCTGACGCGCAGATATAACAATCTTTATTCTGATATAACTGCAAGGGACTGCAGGGAGATGGAATTTAGTAAATCCAGTTCAGACTTTGCTATTTCTCCAGGAAGTAGTGACCTTGACAGGATCAGGCAGGAATTCATCAAGCATGACAAAGAGGCCATCGAGCGCATTACAAATAGCCTGAGCAAGATCGGGCTTGCAAAAGAGGCGGAAGAGCTCGCTTCAGCGAAACCGATGGAAAAGAGGACAATTTCCACACTCGACAGGTTCTTTGACTCATTACATGAAAGGGAATTCAACGATTTTCAGATAATTGATTTCTATCTGTCGCTTTCTCCGGAAGAGCGTATCTCACTGGGTTGCAAACCATAATCGAACTATACTTTTGGAGATCAGGTTTTTTGATCCAATTTAGATACATCTGTAAATTTTCATCAAATTTTTGTCCGGATAAAGTTCTATTTCTCGAAAATATATGAACAATGTAGGACACAACAAATTTATAATATAGTTTTGTCTACATCATAGTACTGATTTGTTCATTTTATATGTGAGGAATATTTATGGAACAGACTAAGATCTTACTTGATGAAAACGAGATGCCAAAAAAATGGTATAATATCCTCCCGGATATGCCCACTCCACTGGCTCCTCCACTAAACCCTGAAACAAAAGAACCATTGAACCCAGAGGACCTTGCACCTCTTTTCCCTATGGAGCTTATCAAACAGGAAATGAGCAGTGATAGGTATATTGATATTCCTGAGGAAGTCCTTGAGATCTACAAGCTCTGGAGACCTGCTCCTTTATACCGTGCACACAGGCTTGAGAAGCTTCTCGACACTCCTGCAAAGATCTACTATAAATATGAAGGTGTAAGCCCTGCAGGCAGCCATAAGCCGAACACTTCAGTTGCGCAGGTCTATTATAATGTTAAGGAAGGCACTGAGAGAATTTCCACCGAGACCGGAGCTGGTCAGTGGGGAAGTGCACTTTCACTTAGCTGTAATTATTTTGACGTTGAATGTAAAGTCTACATGGTCCGCTCCAGCTTCGAGCAGAAACCATACAGGAAGTCCCTGATCAATCTCTGGGGAGCAAATGTAGTTCCTTCCCCAAGCCCTGACACAGCGTTTGGAAGGCAGATCCTTGAGAAATATCCGGACACATCAGGCAGCCTTGGTATTGCTATTGGTGAAGCTGTAGAGGATGCCGTGATGAACGATAACACCAAATATGCACTTGGCAGTGTGCTTAACCACGTCCTGCTTCACCAGACCGTGATCGGTATTGAGGCACAGAAGCAGCTTGACAAGGTAGAGGATTATCCTGACGTTGTCATCGGATGCTGTGGTGGCGGAAGTAACCTTGGAGGTATTGCCCTTCCATACATGAAGGACAAGATCGAAGGCACCCATGATCCACGTATCATCGCTGTGGAACCATCCGCATGTCCAACACTCAATGACGGTAAGTTCGAGTACGACTACGGTGACATGGCAAAGCTCACACCACTCATTAAGATGTACTCACTTGGTTATGATTTCATTCCACCTGCCATTCATGCAGGCGGCCTGAGATATCATGGATGTTCTCCTATCATCAGCCAGCTTGTTGCTGACGGGCTTATGGATGCAACAACATATCACCAGGTAGAAGTATTCGAAGCAGGTGTCATGTTCGCCCGCAGTGAAGGTATCCCACCTGCACCGGAGTCCACCCACGCTATCAAATGCGCTATCGATGAGGCACTCAAGTGCAAGCAGACCGGCAAAGAAAAGACCATCCTGTTCTGTCTCAGCGGACACGGTCACTTCGATATGTACTCATACGACAAGTACTTCAGCGGCGAGCTTAGCAACGATTAATTCCGGAAAGCGGCTTTAACGGCCGTGTTCCTTTACTTTCTTTTTTCTTCGTTTTGCAATCGCATTGCAGAAACATCTCTTTTCAATATCTGATCTTCAGATCAGCTTCGGACAGATATCATTCATAACACACTTATCACACTTCGGTGATACCGGCTTACAGATGGTCTTCCCAAATAGTACCATCAGGCCGTTGATCTCTTTCCACATATCCTTTGGGACCACTTTTTCAAGTTCGATCTCCGTTTCCTCAGGAGTCTCAGTCTCTACAAGTCCCATCCTGTTGGATATGCGATGTACATGAGTGTCCACGGCAATGACATCTCTGTCAAAAGCATAGTTCAGGACACAATTGGCTGTTTTCCTGCCAACTCCCGGAAGCTTTACAAGCTCGTTGATGTCATCCGGAACGATCCCGTCGTATTCATCCAGAAGCATGCGGGAGATGTTGATCAGGCGCTGTGACTTGACCTTATAGAACCCGACGTCCTTTATGAGTTCCTGAATTTCATCCACGTCGGCAGTTGCCATCTTCTCAGGTGTGTCAAGAACAGAAAAGAGCCTCTGGCTTGTAGGTATTGTTACCTCATCCCGGGTACGCTGGGATAGTACCGTGGAGATCAGAAGATAGAAAGGGTCACGGTTGATATGGAAATAACCTTCAGGATATAGTTCTTTAAGCCGGGAAATGATCTCTTCAACATACATCAAAAGATGTAGAACCCTGAGTTATTTAGTCTTTTGTAACAGATACCTGTCCACGATCCTACGAAATTAACTTATACGATACATGAACAATCGCTGTAAAGTGATGTGAAATTTCCATGCTGATAAAAGAGCTTGACATTCCCGAAGATATCATCCGTTTTTATGAAGATTCAGGCATCAAGGAGTTGTATCCTCCCCAGGCTGAAGCTGTTGATAATGGTCTTCTTGAAGGAAAGAACCTTCTTGCTGCGATACCCACAGCTTCAGGAAAGACACTCCTGGCAGAGCTTGCAATGCTCAAAGCTATCCGCAACGGCGGTAAAGCGCTATACATAGTTCCGCTTCGGGCACTTGCCTCTGAGAAGTTCGATCGTTTCAGGGAACTTGCACCTTTTGGTATCAAAGTTGGAATCTCCACAGGGGATTTTGATTCAAGGGACGAATGGCTGGGTTCGAATGACATCATCGTGGCAACCTCGGAAAAGACCGATTCCCTTCTGCGTAACGGGACCTCATGGATGGAGGAGATCACAACCATCGTCGTTGACGAGGTGCACCTGCTGGATTCCAAGAACAGGGGTCCCACACTTGAGGTCACGATAACAAAACTTATGCGACTGAATCCGGATTGCCAGATAATTGCTCTTTCTGCTACAGTTGGAAATGCTCGTGAGATGGCAGACTGGCTGGATGCATCGCTTGTCTTAAGCGAATGGAGGCCCACCGACCTGCATGAAGGTGTTTTCTTTGGTGAGGCTATCAACTTCCCGGGCAAGCAGAAGAAAATAGGGCGCCGGGACAAGGATAATGCCACAAATCTTGTTCTTGACACGATCAGCGAAGGCGGCCAGTGCCTTGTCTTTGAGAGCAGCCGCCGAAATTGTACCGGATTTGCTAAGACTGCATCCAACAAGGTTGTTAAGCTGCTTGACCGCGAGGTTCTCGGGAAACTGGCAGTGATGGCAGAAGAGGTGGAATCCACCGGTGAGACTGATACGGCAAAGGTGCTTGCAAATTGCATAAGGAAAGGTGTTGCTTTCCATCACGCAGGGCTTAATTCATCCCACCGAAAGATAGTTGAAGATGGTTTCAGGCAGAACCTAATCAAGGTGATATCCAGTACTCCAACACTTGCAGCCGGGCTGAACCTGCCTGCAAGGAGAGTTATCATTAGGAACTACCGAAGGTTCGATGCGAATTTCGGGATGCAGCCGATACCTGTACTCGAATACAAGCAGATGGCAGGAAGGGCAGGGCGTCCCCATCTTGACCCTTACGGAGAATCTGTGCTGCTTGCCAAGGAATATGCGGAATTCGAGCAGTTGCTGGAGAACTATGTTGAAGCTGATGCTGAGGATATCTGGTCGAAGCTTGGTACCGAGAATGCACTGAGGACACACGTTCTTTCAACAATTGTGAACGGATTTGCATCTGACCGGAAGCAGATGATGGAGTTCATGGGTTCGACGTTCTTTGCTTTCCAGCAGGATACCTGGAGCCTTGAGGAAGTTATTGACGATTGTATCGAATACCTGGCAGAACACGAAATGGTCTTAATGAATGAAACCCTGGATCCTGTCTCCCTTAGCTCGACCCAGCTTGGGAAACTTGTTTCCATGCTCTATATCGATCCGATGTCAGGGGCAAAGATCGTGGACGGGCTGAAAAAGGCTGTTAATGTGAACGATATGACGCTGCTTCACCTTGTATGCAGTACGCCGGATATGAGGCAGTTGTACATGCGAAGCGCTGATTATACAAGGGTCAATGATTTCGTGATGTCACATAGTGATGATTTCATCGAGATCCCGAATGAGTTCAAGGCTATCGATTATGAGTGGTTCCTGGGTGAGGTGAAGACCGCAATGCTGCTGGATGAGTGGATCCGCGAGATCCCTGCAGACGATATCACGCAGCACTTCAATGTTGGTGAGGGTGATATCCATGCTCTTGCGGATACTGCTGAGTGGCTGATGCATGCGACCACGAAGCTTGCAGAACTTCTGAAGGTTGAACATTCTTCCCATGCCCACGGCCTTGAGAAGAGGATACATTACGGTGCCAGTCCTGAGCTCATGCAGCTGGTTAGTATCAGGGGTGTGGGACGTGTGCGTGCACGTAAGCTCTATGAGGCCGGATTCGTGTCACTGGCAGAGCTCAAAAAGGCAGAATATTCTGTGCTATCCAAACTGGTGGGCCCAAAGGTGGCTGCAAATATCCTTTCGAACATCGGTGTTCGTGTTAAGGAGAAAGTCGGTAAGAGCACACCTATAAATTCAAATACTCTAGATACATTACTGGACAAAGAGCAGAAAACATTCAGTGATTTCCAGTAATGTTTTAACAATCCAACGGACCTGAACCTGCGATATGTGGTGCGGTTCCTGTCCTTTCTTAGATTAATAATGAGATGATCACATGCTGTACAAACACCTATCCGATGTCACCGAAGAAGAGCTGGATAAGCTTCTTGACCGCACAGGAGAGCTGATGGACGTATCTGAGACCGTTTCATCAATACTCCATGACGTGCAGGAAAAAGGCGACGACGGACTGCGTGAATACACAAAGAAGTTTGATAAAGCAGATATCCAGGCCATTGAAGTTACTCCTGAAGAGATGGAAGAGGCAATGGGTCTTGTTGATGCTGAGCTTATCAGGCACCTCGAGATCGCAGCGGAGAACATCAGGAACTTCCATGCAGCACAACTTCCGGAGAAGACATGGTTCATCGAACCTACTCCTGGTATCAAACTTGGCCAGATGGCAACACCTCTTGCATCGGTTGGTGCCTATGTGCCGGGAGGCAGGGCTTCCTATCCTTCCACTGCGCTCATGACGATAATTCCTGCAAAGGTTGCAGGGGTCAAGAGTGTTGTAATGTGCACACCACCCGGGCCTGACGGAAAGGTCAACCCACTTACACTTGCAGCAGGCAAGGTTGCAGGTGCAGATCACATTTACAAGCTTGGCGGAGTCCAGGCGATCGCAGCAATGGCCTATGGTACGGAATCCGTATTGAAGGTCGCCAAGATCGTGGGTCCAGGAAACGTCTTTGTTACCGTTGCCAAGATGATGGTGCGTGACAAGGCAGAGATCGATTTCCCTGCCGGTCCAAGTGAAGTCCTTATCATTGCAGATGATTCTGCTGATGCTGGTATGATCGCATCCGATATCCTTGCACAGGCAGAGCACGATCCGAAGTCTGTTTCAGTTCTTGTGACAACTTCTGCTGAACTGGCAGAGCAGACGAACGCCGAGGTCAAAAAGCAGGCAGATGCTGCTGTACGTAAGGAGATCGTTGATTCTTCCCTTGAGAATGCAGCTATTATCGTGACCGATACCATGGATGAGTGCATCTCTATTTCCAATGATTTCGCACCTGAGCACCTTGAGATAATGGTAGAAGATGATGATGCAGTACTTGAAAGGATCGAGAACGCAGGTTCCATCTTTGTCGGCAATTATGCTCCTGTTGCAGCAGGTGATTATGCATCAGGTACCAACCACGTGCTCCCGACAGCCGGTTATCCAAAGCTTTACTCCGGTCTTAACATCCACCACTTCCTGAAGTATTCCACCATACAGAAGATCACAAAGGAAGGTCTTGGTTCAATTGGTGAAACCATCATTGCTCTTGCTGAAAAGGAAGGGCTGCAGGCTCATGCTGATTCAGTAAAGCTCAGGCTCAACGATTGAAAGTTCCTAAATAACTTTTCAATCGTTACTTATTTAATAGGTTAGCCCCAACAATTAATTTACTAAGTTATTTCTAACAGTTTGAATATAATGGGGTGCTTATATGAAAATCAGAGTCGTAAGTAAAAGAGACGAAATTCCAAATCTAGATGCCGGTGAAAAGGTCATCCATCTTGCATTCAGACCATCCAACGAAGATATTTTCACCCTTATAAAACGGTGCAAGGATGTGGAGGTCATCCAGATCCCGACATCATATCGCCGTACCGTGTCCAAATCCATAGAGATGTTCCTGGATATGCAGGGTATAAGACTTGTTGAAGGCGATGTATGGGGTCACAGGAAGGACATCAATGAGTACTACAGTATATCTCCTGCCGTCATTGAGAGGATAAAGGAGATGAAATCTGAAGGAATCGCAGACGATGAGGTCGCAGAGAGACTTTCACGCGAAAGCAAGCTTAACAAGGAAATGCTTCTTTATATTCTGGAAAAGGACTGATCGCTTTCATGTTGCCCGTTTTTTTGGGTAACTTCCTGTTTTCTTTCTCCGGCCTTTTTCTTCAGATCTTAATACTTGCAAATGCTGAAGGGCTTTTGTTCTTAATGTTTCGTTGCCACCCCTTGGAATATAGTATCAATCTATTTATTGTATCAAGTTCTTACCATCAGAAAATAGAAATTGAGGATATCTGGTAATATGGCTCAAAAATACGGAAAAGTATATCTTGTAGGCTCAGGTCCCGGTGACCCTGAACTGATGACCCTGAAGGCACGCAGACTTATGGACACAGCTGATGTTATCGTTTATGACCAGCTTCCTGGAAAGCAGATCCTGGACACCATGCCTGAAGAAGCTGAAAAGATAGATGCCGGCAAACATGCAGGCGATCATACACTGACCCAGAGCGAGATCAACGATGTGATCGTTGAGAAGGCAAAGGAAGGCAAGAATGTGCTTCGTCTTAAGGGCGGCGACCCGTACATGTTCGGTCGTGGTGGAGAAGAGGCTGAGGAACTTGTCAAAGCAGGCATTGAGTTCGAAGTAGTACCCGGTATCACATCTGCACTTGCAGCCACAGCCTATGCAGGCATTCCGGTAACCCACAGGGACCATGCTTCAATGGTGACCTTCATAACAGGACACGAGGACCCTACCAAGGAAGAGACAGCCCTTGACTGGGAGACACTTGCAGCTTTTGGCGGTACAATTGTAATCTTCATGGGCGTCAAGATGCTTGAGCGTAACATGAACGAGCTCATGAAATTCGGAAAGGATCCCGAGACACCTGTTGCAATGGTTGAGAGGGGAACACGTCCTGACCAGCGCGTGACAGTCGGAACAGTCGGTACCATCGCACAGATCTCAAAGGAGCAGAATGTAAAGGCACCGGCACTTACCGTAATTGGTGATGTTGTCAAGCTGCATGAGATACTCGGTTCCATGATCTGAAGAGTTCGCAAATTGCTACCTGATAGTAAATTTAAGTGATATTCGATAATTTATATTTGATAATTAAGAGATGTTCATATGGATGCAACTGATCGTAAGCCTGTAATTGCAATCATGAGACCTCAGGGATATGTGTCAGGTTCCCGGAAACTTGCGGAATCATTTGGTTTCGATGTAGTGGCCGTTCCCATGATCGAGCTTGAGGCCATGAAGGATGAGTACTTCGACGAGTTCACAGAGAATGTATTCTCACGCAGGTCCGATTATGTGATATTTACAAGTGCCAATGGCATTGATTTCACTCTGGACAAGATCCCGGAGGACAGGCGTGATGAATTCATCGAAGCTCTCAACGAGACCAAAGTGATCGCAATCGGCCCGACCACCCGCAAACAGCTGGAAAAGCTTGGTGTGGATGTTCTGGGCATGCCTGGAGTCTACAGCTCGGAAGGATTGGTGGAATACCTCTGTCCTGATGTGAAAGGCAAGAACATCGATACTGCAAGGAGTGCTTACGGTTCAACACTGCTGATCACCGGCCTCAGGGATTGCGGTGCTAACGTGCTTGAGACAAAGGTCTACACCCTGACCATGCCAAAGGGACCACTTCAGGAGGAGCTTATTACCAGAAGCCTCAACAGGGAGATCGATGTCTTTGCATTTACAAGCTCCATGATGGTGCGCAGTTTCTTTGACCAGGCAGCATCAATGGGAGCAGGCGAGGAGATCAGGAAAGTCCTTGCAGATTCACTTGTGGCTGCCATCGGCATTCCAACTGCCAATACCCTGAAGGAACATGGGGTTGAAGTGAACGTCACACCTGATGAATACACTTTCAAGGAAATTCTCAGGGTTGCTAAGGAAGCACTTGAGAACAACTAAGTGAAATTTTAAAAACGAAAAACGGAAATCAAAAAAATTGATCAATTGACTAATATTGCAGGAGGATCACAATGATAGGAATCTCAAAACTCTATTGCGGAACCGTTGAACCATCAGACGCCCTTCGTTACGGGCGGGATTCAAAACGTCTTCCGTCACACCTGCTGCAATTTGCAAAGGACAAGAAGCCTGTTGTAGTCTGGAACGTGACCAGACGCTGCAACCTTCGCTGCGTTCACTGCTATGCACAATCAAAGGACATTGATTACAAGGACGAACTTACCGCCGAGCAGGGCAAGGAACTGATCGATGACCTTGCAGAGTTCGGCTCACCCGTGGTCCTTTTCTCAGGCGGAGAACCCCTGATGCGCAAGGATCTTCCTGAGCTTGCCGAATACGCAATCTCCAAAGGACTGCGTGCGGTTATCTCAACCAACGGTACTCTCATCGACGAGGAAATGGCAAAGACGCTCAAGAAGATCGGTCTTTCCTATGTGGGCATTTCTATTGACGGTGTGCGTGAGACCAACGATAAGTTCCGTGGCATGAAAGGTGCTTTCGATGCTGCAATGGCAGGTCTTCGCAATTGCCAGAGAGAGGGCATCAAGGTGGGACTGCGTTTTACCATTAACAAGCAGAATGTAGCTGACATTCCTGCGATATTCGATATGCTTGAAGAAGAGAACATTCCACGTATCTGCTTCTACCATCTGGTCTATGCCGGAAGGGGTACCAAGATCATCGATGATGACCTCTCACTGGAAGACAGCCGCAAGACGGTGGACCTGATCATGGACCGCACAAAGCAGCTTCATGACAAGGGATTGCCTGTTGAGGTCCTGACAGTGGATAACCACTGTGATGGTCCGTACATCTACATGCGACTGGCAGAGGAGAACCCTGAACGTGCAGATGAGGTTTACGAACTCCTGCAGATGAACCGCGGTAATTCCACAGGTATCGGTTTTGGCTGCGTTTCATGGGACGGTTCAGTACACCCTGACCAGTTCTGGAGACACTACACCTTTGGTAATGTGAAGGAAAGAAAGTTCAGCGAGATCTGGACCGACCTTGACGATGAGCTTATGGCAGGTCTTAAGGACAGGAAGCCTCTCATCAAAGCAAATGCCGACAGGTGTGCAAAGTGCAAATGGTTCGATGTCTGCAACGGTAATTTCCGTGTACGGGCCGAGGCTGTTTATGGCAATGTCTGGGCGGATGACCCTGCATGCTACCTGACAAAGGAAGAGATCGGTTATTACGACGACGAAGAGTGAGCTCCAGATCTCGCTTCTGGAGCGCGGACCGAGGTGATGAGCTACGCTCAACACCTCACTGACAATTTATAACACGGGATAAATCCTTCACTCAGTCCTGTTATTTGCTGGCACTGGAGGTCACCCTTTATGGATGTGTTCGGGAGTGGAACATTTCAGCTTAAGCGCGTTAGCATACCAGTGAAAAATATAACCATGCTTTGCTATTAGCAATACTTCTGGCTACAGGTTGGAATCGATCCGGCAAAAAAGAAGTAAAGACCCGATAATCAGGTCTTAGTAACCAAGTTTATCCATTTCAGGCAGCACATCGGTGCTAATGTCTGTAAAGTTCTGGATGCCGCCAGTCCATGCTGCCATCATCATTGCGTCCAGTACTTCTGCCCTTGTGGCACCGTGTTTCTTGAGCTTCACAAGGATCTTCTTGGCACTGTTGGTGTTGTTCTTTGAACATGCTATGGCGAAGACCATCAGGTGCTTGTTCTTCATTGAAAGGCCGTCTTCCCTGTCCTTCCAGATAGCCTTGTAGAATCCTGCGAGTCCCTGGCCGAAGTCATCGTCCATTTCCTTTGCCATCCTGATGGCCTTTGGCATGGAGCCTTTGACCTGTTTGATCTCTTCTGTGTCTGTCATGAATATCACCTGATCTGTGTCCAGTCGGTCACTGCTGCAGGCGGGTTGAATACCCTTGCTGAGAGTTCCTTGTCGATAATGAACAGGCCGTTACCTTCCTCGCCTGCAAGTTTGAGCTTGTCGATGATCTCATTGTCATTGCCCTCTTCCTCGATCTGCTCGGTGATGTACCACTGGAGGAAGATGTGGGTTGCATGGTCTTTCTCTTCGATGGCAAGGTCCACGAGATCATTGATTGACTTTGTGATGAACTGCTCATGTTCAAGTGTTGCATAGAGCATGTCCAGTGCAGTGCCGAACTCCTGTGGTGGTTCGTCGATCTGCATGAGTTTGACAGGTGCTCCCTGATCGCTAACATAGTTGTAGAGCTTCATGGCATGCAACATCTCTTCCTGGTACTGGACCATGAACCAGTTCGCAAATCCGTTAAGCCCGATGTTAGAGCTGTAAGCTGACATTGCCATGTAAAGATATGCGGAATACATTTCCTTGTTTATCTGCGTGTTAAGCGCATCTGTCATCTTTTCACTTATCATTTTAGAGACTCCTCCGTAGTGATTTACTGTAGTTCCATTTCAGCACAGGCTCCCCGATAATTCCCTTTCCCCTTGAGCCTTTCGAATGGGATTTTTGTTTTGAAAGTACAGTGAAATATGGTTTCAAACTGTATAAATGGTTATCTGTATTGGCTGCTTTGACTTCCACCGTCTCAACAGTCTTTTAGTTTACCCCGTTGCATCTCATTCTCTTCTCATGAACATAAATGCAATTCCCAGCATGATCAATGTCAGCAAGGAGCCGACAAAAGGTATCTCGGTAATTCCCCTATCGTTTATGTAGTTGATACAGATGTTATTTTCAGAAATATTTGCAACGAGACCTTTGCCATTGTCGAATAGATGATTTCCACTTACGGTATTGTTATTGCTGGAATCTTCAAGGAACTTGCAATATTTTAAATCATGTGTTATGATATCGGTGTTCACTGTCTTATTATTGGATTGATTGAGGCTGATGCCGTGGTGGTCGTTCAGGTTTGCAGTATTGTTAATAATTGTGTTGAAGGTGGAAGATTTCAGATATATCCCATGCAGTTTGTTCGAGTTTGCAGTGTTTCCCTCTATTCTGTTGTTACTGGTTTCATTCAGATAGATACCATATTGTTCGTTCGAATTTGCAGTATTATTGATCAATGAATTATGGTCGCTGTAATAATACAACATGATCCCATGGTTATTGTTCGAAGCAGTGTTGTTTCCCAGATAATTTCCACTGGAAAAATGGTCAAGGTAGATTCCATGTTCTCCGTTTGAATTTGCTGTGTTGTCTTCCAGAAGGTTGTAATGGGAAGAATCAAGATAGATACCCTTACGTTTGTTTGAGTTTGCAGTGTTATTAATCAGTGTATTATTCTCAGAATTTACGATACCTATGCCATTTTCATTGTTGGAAACCATGTTATTGATGAAGGTATTGTTGTTGCAGTAATAGTTCGTACCAATACCAAAACCACTGTTCGAAACATTGTTATTGCCAATCAAGTTGTTATTGCCTTCAAAAATAAGAATTCCAGCTTCACTGTTTAACACAACGTTGTTGTTGATTTTGCTATTGTTGGAAAATGCCATCATTATGGGAAAATGATTACCTAATACCGAATTATTTTCCAATTTATTGTTGTTGGAGAGCAACAGAAGGATACCGACGCTGTTGTTATACAACTTATTATTTGTAATGATACTATTGTAAACTTCACTGTCATTAGTAATTACAAATTCAGGAGCTCCATCAATGTATATTCCCGATGCTTCGATTACACTTTCTGTAATATTGGTACCTGTTATATTAAATCCACTAATTGTCACATTATTTGCAGTTACATGAAATACGTGATCATTTGGGTCTGCGGCTTGAACAGTCGTATCATCTGGATTTCCAGATTCTGCTATTATTGCTAACTCCTTGTCCACATCAATATTTTCGGAATACTTTCCAGGATAAACAAGGATCGTATCACCATTGTTTGCAGCGTCGATGGCTGCCTGTATAGTAGTATAATCTGCATTCCCACTATCGCCAACAATAATCGTACTCGCTGCTACACTATTCGATGTTACTATCAAAAAGATAATTGTTATTGCAATATAGAAGGTGTTACCTGATTTCATTTGCATTTATTCCCACGCCCAACATTGTCAATATATTTCAATGAAGTTGTATATTAAGACATCGCGCAAATATGTTAACTGTGTGGGGTATAGGGGTTGAACCATAGTCGTATTTACTCGATAAATATAGAATATGAGGATGGGAGCTAACGGACTTTTATCAACTGGCTGTGATCCTTCACTGCTCATCTCAAATGGTTTTATACTTTTGAGGAGTAGTACATACAAGAACTACCATTGAGAGAGCGAACATGGAAGATATCAAAAAAAGAATCCTGAATAAGATCAAGCCATCAGATGAAGAAAGGGAGTACCTTACAAAAGTGGCAAATGAGCTGATGTACAAGATCGATAGCATCACCTTCAAGGTCGGCCTGATGGGTGTGAAGACCCAGCTTGTAGGCTCGGCTGCCCGGGGCACCTGGATATCCGGAACCCACGATCTCGATATATTCATCATGTTCCCCGATGACACAAGCCGCGAGGACCTTGAAAGCTATGGTCTCTCCGTTGGTCGCCAGATAGCAAAAGAGGCGCAGGAGTGGGACGAGCACTATGCTGAGCATCCGTATGTCAAGATGAAGTACGGTGGCTTTGATGTCGATCTTGTTCCATGTTACAGCGTTTCCAGTGCAGAATGCATCCTTTCCGCAGTGGACAGGACACCATTCCACAACGAGTTCATAAAAGCAAATCTCAGTGGTCGCGAGGACGATGTGCTGCTGCTCAAGCAGTTCATGAAAGGGACCGGTGTCTATGGTTCCGAGCTTAAGACCGAAGGATTCTCAGGTTATCTCACAGAGCTTCTGGTGATCAGTTACGGTTCTTTCGAAAAAGTGCTGGAGGCTGCTTCTGAGTGGCGTCCGGGTCTGCTTCTTGACCTTATGGAGCATGGTGCCCAGAAGTTTGAGGACCCTCTTGTTGTTATCGACCCCACAGACCCCAGAAGGAATGTGGCTGCAGCACTCTCACTGGATAAGTTCTGCACATTCATTGATGCTTCCAGAAGCTTCCTTGAGGATTCCGATGAAAGCATGTTCTTCGCTTCTCAGGAACCTCCACTATCCGATGCTGAGCTGCTGGACAGGATGGACCTCCGTGGAACATCACTGGTAGCAATCGTTTTCAAGACGCCGGATGTGGTGGATGACATCTTCTACCCTCAGTTCGCTAAGATGGAACACTCTATCATACCACTGCTTGAGAAGAACGAATTCACTGTCCTGAAAGCAGGCAAGTGGAGTGGCGAAGATTCCGTCGTCTTCCTTGAGCTGATCTCAAAGACGCTGCCTGATGTGAAAAGGCACAGGGGTCCACCTGTATGGGTGCGAGCTCATGCCGAGGCTTTCAGGAGAAAATATGTGGACAACCCGGACGCTTACTCACTGACCATTCAGGACGGTTTCTATGTTGCTGAGATCCCTAGAAGATATACTGATGCAGTAAATCTGCTGGAATCCGAGGTTGCAGGATGTTCTCTTGGAAAGCACATCTCTAAAAGCGTAAAAGAAGGTTTCACCGTTCTTGAGGGCGAGCAGATCCTTGATCTCAAGGATGAGGGATTGCGAAGTTTCCTCAACGGATGGCTCTGAGAGTCATCTGTAAATATCCCGTGGAAATGATAGGAACGTTGAATGTCATGATCGATTTAGAGTTTCCCCGGTCTGCAAAGGTACTTCATATCATTTGATACCCTTCCACAGTTTTTGCAATAGAATTTTGCACCTGTGACAAGTTCTTTGAATTCATCTTCCCTTTCTCTGATGTCCTCTTTTTTCCATGTACACATGTTTCTTGGCACACATAACATCTCCTGACAATGCAATTTTAAAAATAATGAATTACATTTATATCAATGCTTTATTAAGATTAAAAGCTGGTGTTGATCGAATTTGTTGAAGAAGATCGTTTTTTCTAAAGGTAAGTTACATTGTATGAAGAAGTTTGCAAAAGGGAGATAACCCATTAACTCTCAATTCTCATGTAAGTATGGGGAGAAATGAAAATGTCAGATGAAAATAAAGGTATTGAGGACTTGTCCGGAGAGGTTTATACTATTCAGGATGCAGTGAGAGATGGCAAATTCATTGACCTTGGTAAGGTTTTAAGTCCTGATGGGAATCGATTGGCTCCTCCTTTCTTTGGTTATGTGAGCAGGGGAATAATGGAAGCAGGAATGTTCGAAGGGGATGGAGAGACGGTGAATATGCCAAAATTTTTGGACCTGATTCGAAATTGTAGTTTGCTTGTGAGAACATTAAGCCATGGCTTTGAGGATCCAGTTGAATCGAGTTATATCGGCGAGGTCGAGTTCCCGGATGGAAAAATGAGAACTGTGGACATGGAAATGTATGAGGATGATAATTTTACTTTGATGTTCCCACATGAAAGATTATGAATATGAGACTGGAGAGATGAAGCAAGGGGTATGTTATTTCAAGTCATTGAGCAGGACAATATCACAGTATGTGGAATGATATGCCAATTATAATTAGACAAGCCCTTCAAGCCGCTTCTGATAGAACAGATATTGCTGGGCATACCCGCAATACTTCCCGAAGTAGTGCCTGCCCCAGTTCCCTATTTTTGTCTTGGTAGCCTTTCCTTCAAAAAACGGATCGTCGCCGTAATAGGTCCTGACGATCTTCTCCACGTGGGTATCCACAGGGAAACCTTCCATCTTATCGAATGCGAACAGCACGATGCAGTCAGCGACCTTCTCACCGATACCCTCCAGTGACATCAGTTCTTTCTTTGCGTCATGATAGTCAAGCTGGAACAGTTCATCAAGGACAATGTCCTCGGTGACTACTGCGTTTGCTGCTTTGATTATTCTGGCCGTCCTGAATCCCATCTTGCATTCACAGAGATCATCGCAGCAGGTTGATGCAAGGTCTTCTGCTTTCGGGAAGCTGTAAAGGTCGTCTTCCAGTTTTTCCCCGAACATTGCTGAAAGCATGGATATGTTCTTCTTGATCCTGGGGATATTGGATGCGGTGGCGAGCATGTAGGAGATAAGGCATTCCCAGGGTTCCTGGCGTATCAGGCGTAATCCGCGATACTTGTTGATGGCAATATCCATGTGCTCGTCTTTGTTGATCTGCTCGAATATCGCGGGCAGGTCGTCGTCGAGTCGGAAATACTGATAAAAGAAATCTTCATCGAGGGATGAATCGACCAGAAGTTCACCTGTCTTTGGGTTCTGGCTTATGCGGGCAACGGCATTGTTGACCACGCCTGTCCACCAGTCACCGTCCTTGTCCCAGCGGAACACCTGGCCGCAGTCAAGCGTATAGTCCAGGTCGAAATCCTCTGTGCTGATGGTGTACATCTCTGGTCAGATCAAAAAGAAAAGAAATTGAAGTATGGTCTTATTCGACCATGCTTCTTCCTGTCTCGAAAGCCTTTACGTTGGTATCGATGGTCTTTGGAGGAACCATTTCCTTAACGCGCTCAAGCAGGGTTTCTGTCTTGACCGGCAGGAAGTTGGAAACTGCTCCCACAAGCACGACGTTCATTGCCTGCCTGCTTCCGGCCTCTGCTGCCATCTCGGTAGCGTTGAAAGCGATGACACGGTGTGTTTCCTTCAGCTTTTCCACGATGCTGTCAACGGAAGGGTATGGTGCCTTTCCTGTTGTTACAGTTACCGGGTAGACTGATTCGGTGTTCATGATAATGACACCGTCATCTGCGAGGAACTCGATGTAACGCAGGGCTTCCACCGGCTCAAGTGCCAGGAGGCAATCTGCTCCCTTGAGAGGGATCATGGAACCAAGCTCGCATCCAATACGTACGTGGTTGACCACTGAACCGCCACGCTGTGCCATTCCGTGAGTTTCTGCTGCCCTTACGCCTTTTCCTTCAAGGACTGCTGACCTGCCGATGATGTCAGATGCAAGGATGGTTCCCTGACCACCGACACCTGAGATCACAAGATCGAATTCAGAAGCTTTGCTGCTCATTTCTGCACCTCCACGATAGCATCGAACTTGCAGGTCGCACTGCAGAGTCCACAGCCTGTGCACATTGCATTGATATGTGCTTTCTTTGTTTCCTTATCGAACTCGATTGCAGGACATCCGAGGTTGACACACATTCTACATCCGATACATTTCTCTGTATCTACCTTGAAAGGTACACGTCTGACACCAGCTCTGCGAGCGTGGATAACACATGCCTGTCTTGTGATGACAACAGCTGGACCTTCAAAGTCCTTTGCACGCTTGAACACTTCTTCGGTTGCCTTGACATCGTATGGGTCAACGGTTTCCACGAATTCGGCACCGAGTCCGCGGCAGAGGAGTTCCATGTCGATCTCCTTTGTAGGCTCGCCTGTGGATGTGAGTCCCATGCCAGGGTTTGGCTGGTGGCCTGTCATTGCGGTGATACGGTTGTCAAGGATGGTAATTGTGATGTTGGACTTGTTGTAGACAGCGTTGAGCAGTCCGTTGATACCTGTGTGGAAGAATGTTGAGTCTCCGATTGAACAGCAGATCGGCTGCTTCTCACCTGCATCGTAGATTCCTGATGCAACGGTGATGCTTCCACCCATACAGAGTGTTGTATCGACGGTTCCGTTCTGTACACCGAGCGTGTAACATCCGATATCACTTGGGAACACAGCTCTCTTGCCGAATACCTTCAGCATTGCATGGTAGGTAGCACGGTGTGAACATCCTGCACATAGTGCTGGTGGCCTTGGTGGAAGTTCAAGTTCCGGTTCAGCTATTTCCGGAACATCGACTTCGATGCCGAATGCTTCTCCCATTGCTTTTGTACATTTATCGATGTTGAGCTCGCTGACCCTTGGGACGTATCCGCCGGTCTTTCCGAGGATCTTCACAGGGCTTTCGATGTCCTTTGCTATGACCTTGCAGCGGTCTTCGACTATCGGCTCAAGCTCTTCGATGACAAGCACTGTCTCGCACTGTTCGTACATCTTCTTGATAAGACCTTCAGGAACAGGATATGCTCCGATCTTCAGGAATGATGCTTCCAGACCGAGTTCCTCCATTGCTTCCTTGGCATATACTGAGGCTAGACCGGATGCGATGACACCGATCTTTGAGTTCTCGTTTATGGTAAGCTCGTTCCATGGTGAGTTCTCAAGCTCCTCCATGATTCCTTCCTGTATTCCAAGAAGGTGCGGGTGACGAATTACTGCATTGGCAGGTACCATTACCCAGCGTGAGGTGTCCTTTTCGAACTTTGCCTCTGCCTTGTGATCGGTGATAGTTCCAAGCTCGATCTCGGACTTACCGTGTGATATCCTTGTTGTTGGCCTGAAGATCACAGGGATCTCGAACTTCTCGGAAAGCTCGAATGCGTATGGTATCATGTCCTTTGCTTCCTGTGGTGTGGAAGGGTCGAGACATGGCATAAGTGAGAATTCGGAATACTTACGTGTGTCCTGTTCATTTTGTGATGAATGACATGCAGGATCATCAGCGACAATGATGATCATTCCGCCCTTGACACCCATGTAGGCCAGTGTCATAAGAGGGTCTGCTGCAACGTTTAGACCGACGTGTTTCATTGTTACCACAGAACGCACACCTGTCATGGCAGCTCCTGCAGCAACCTCCATAGCAACTTTTTCATTAACGGACCATTCAACGTAGAAATCACGTTCTTTCATTGCAGATAACGTGTCAACGATCTCAGAAGAAGGCGTACCGGGATACCCGGAGATAACTTTACCTCCTCCTTCCACGATACCGCGTGCGATCGCCACGTTTCCAAGCATATACTCGCGTGTGCTCATGTTAATCTCCTGCCGTTTTGATAATAGTCCATCATTGATAAATATGTAGGTAAAATCCGGCAGGCGATTCTTTTTTGGAATGTTTGTTGTTGTACGTTGGTGTATGGGTATTGGCTATTCTCGCGATTGTTCAGCTTCTTCATGATCCGATTTTCCAACCATCAATTAACATAATCGATCTTGCTTATCACTTTAAGTCAGTTTCAATCAGGAGGCCACCTAACAAATCCAATCTGGATTCTCCATAATATGGATGTGGATTGTCAAATTCTTCTTTAATCAATACATCGATCGATATGTAATAATCCTTTCCAGATTCCAGATCGAAGGTACATTCATATG
The DNA here is from genome assembly GCF_038432375.1 of Methanococcoides sp. LMO-2. NCBI lineage: Archaea > Methanobacteriati > Methanobacteriota > Methanomicrobia > Methanosarcinales > Methanosarcinaceae > Methanococcoides > Methanococcoides cohabitans. The sequence goes on along the minus strand of NZ_JBCAUS010000003.1, from coordinate 156,675 downwards.
AGTCAGTTTCCTGATAGTGTAAAACGGTCTCTTCTTCGAATTCCAGATGAGCATTTCTATCAATATATGTTCCATTAATTGGAGACGAGGATTTTATCTGGATAATAACAGGTAAGCTATCTGTCATATCACCTTTATTGGTGTGAAGAAAGGAGTCCTTGTACAAGTAAGTGAGATCCATTGACAGAGTAACTCTTGAATGCGTTTCGTTTATTTTAATAGCATTAGTCTCTGTGTTTTCAATGTAAACATTGCTTCCAGGTAGATCAGACTCAAACGGGAAGTACCAGGCGACGATCACGATCAAAGACATTACTGTCAGAATGCCTAAACCAATAAGGGTTCTTTTCAGCGGGAAATTTATGCTTCTAAGTTTCATGACTACATCCTATATTTGCATTGATAAAGATAAAAGTGAAACAATGTTTCACTTTCTAATTTTTACCGTGCTCTTATATCAGAAAGCAAAGCTCTGCTATATCATTGCAAACTTCAAAAGCTAACCTTGCCTTTTGGCTTGGGGTTTCAGTTATTCCGTCAAGACTGGCTGAACCCCACTAACATCTTTGCGATGTTGTATTATATTCTAACTAAGACACAATATTAATATTTTGTGTCCATATCATCGAACTGAAAAAGACCCTGTTGACTACATGATCATAATATTTAGATTCTTTTTTCACAAAATGATGGTCGAATTTAGGAGAAATGTACGATATCCATTTTGAAACGGATTTCCTTATGGGTGACAATTCGATTTTAACCCAATAGAATTTGATAGTTGCCATTAAATTAAAAAATCTGCAATTGAATATTTCTTATATAATATTTTCTGAGTTTTAGTTATACATTGTATTACTGCCACATCCAAGCAGTTATCCACGGTACTGCCAAAACCATCCTTCTTTTTCCAGTACTTAACCACGTTTATATATTGCTGCGAGAATGTAGCAGTACTGACAAATAACGACGGTGATTCGATGATAGACTTCGCATGTAAGGAATTCAAAATTAAAGATGTTATCAAATGTGCTCTGAACCTGACACGGGCTGACATGAAAGTGCTGGAGTACTTCTTTGAAGAGCCTGATATTTGGAGCAAAACGGAACATATAGCAAACCTGACAGAACTGGACCTTTCAACTGTCCAGAGGTCTGTCAAAAAGCTGCATGAAAAAGGCATACTCACAAAATCACAGAACAACCTTGATGGAGGCGGATATTCATTCATTTACAGGATCAACAACAAAGCAGAGATCAAAGAGCTGATTATGGGCATTGTCAGCAAATGGGTTGCAAAGGTCGAACAGGAACTGGAGGACTGGTGAATGTTTAACACAAAACCATATCTCGATAAGATCAGGCCTTATCTTGGCTCACTGGTTATCATAGTCTCCCTTGGAGGTCTCTGGTATCCGATCCTTGGTTACTTCATGCTCGTCGTCATGGGTACACTGTTCATAACCAGCATCTTCAGAGGTCGCTGGTTCTGCGGGAACCTCTGTCCACGTGGCAGCTACTTCGATTACGGCATCATCAAGATCTCAAAGAAAAGGAAGATACCTAAGATCCTGTCAAGCATGTGGCTCAGGGTTCCTGTCTTCACAGCAATGATCACTCTCATGATGTACCGTATCTCGGTCACATTTGCTGCACAGAACACCTTTGATCTCATTGGTACCATCTTTGTCTCGATGTGCCTTATGACAACCATTATCGGTACAATGCTTGGAGCCCAGTTCAATACAAGATCCTGGTGTAATGTTTGTCCAATGGGAACAATGCAGAGGTTCATTGGCGGTAACAAGTACCAGCTTCAGATGGACCATGACACATGTGTTGACTGCAAGCTCTGTGAGAAGGCCTGCCCGATGGAACTCAAGGTCCGTGATATCGGCAACAACCCGGACTGTATCAAGTGCGGAAAATGTGTTGACAAATGTCCGAAGGATTCACTTTCATTCTAAAATGAAGAGCATATTTTCCAATTTTTCTTTTTTAAATTGGATTAATCTCAAAAAATAACTTAAAAGTTTATATTGAAAAACGACCCAAGTATTAAGGGGGAAGATCGTATGGCAAAAAACACAGCAAACCTCACCTCATCTCAGGAGGAAGAGCTCGGTGGCATATTCGGCGACCGGGTGAATTTCAGCAAACGTGAAAGACACTTCTATTGTCATGATGTCGGAGCACTTCCGTCAATGGCAAAGATGATGTTAGGAAACACCGACCCTGCAGCGATAGTAAAACTTCGCACAGAGGATGATATTGTCAAGCTCATGGGCTTTGCCCGCAAACATTCTATTCCTGTTGTTCCCCGTGCAGGAGCATCATCCGGTTACGGTGGTGTCATTCCCACAAAAGGCGGTATCATTGCAGATGTCAACCTTTTGAATGACATCATATCCATCGATGCTGAGAACATGACAGTCACAGTCGGTGCAGGTATCGTATGGGAGCGCCTTGAGAAAAAGCTGAACGAAAAGGACTTTTCCGTGTGTGCCATGCCTTCAAGTGCCCCTGCAGCAACAGTGGGTGGGTGGCTTGCACAGAACGGTATCGGTTACGGCAGTTATGAATACGGCTGGTCCCAGGACACCATGGTATCTGCAAGGGCAGTACTGCCAAACGGTGAGGTCAGGGATTTCACAGGCGATGAAATGGACAGCCTTATCGGAAGCATGGGAACTGTTGGTATCATCACACAGATCACCCTGAAGATCCGCAAACTGGAAGACACAGCATCCATCTCAGCTGAATTCGCGGATTCAGAATCCCTGCAGAAGGCCCTTCTGGCAGTAGCTGCAGAAAAAGTGCCACTATGGTCAATATCATTTATAAATCCCGATTGGGCAGGCATGAAGAATGAAATGCCATTTTCAACCCACCACGGCGAACCGGTGGTCGAGGACCGTCCGGAATTGCCTAAGTCATATATTTGTAACTTTATTTATCCTGAGTCAAGGGATGTTAGTGCCCTTGAAAATATCATAACCAGCAATGGTGGCAAGGTTCTTTCTGAAGATATATCCAAACACGAGGCTGGGGAATGGTTCCGCTCCATGAAGGTCAAGAGACTTGGTCCTTCGTTCATCCCTGCAGAGATCATTATCCCTGTGGACAAGGTTGGCAAGGTCTTCAATGAGATCAAAGCTAAGGTCGATCTCCCTGTACTAATAGAAGGTATGGTTGAAAAGGAAGGAAACGTGATCCTCCTTTGTTTCATTCCTCACTCCGAGAGATCCTTCAAGTTCAACCTTGCATTCACACTCGGTATCAGCATTATCAAGATCGCCGAGGAGAATGGCGGAAGGATCTATGCTTCAGGTCTCTACTTCGCAAAGGAGGCAGAGAAGGTCTACGGCGACCGCCTGAAGAAGATGCTCGCCCTGAAACAACAGGTCGATCCGGATGACATCATGAACCCTGAGACCATCTCAGGTAAAGGAATCCTCAAGGCCGGTATCTCAATGTCCAAGGCATTCGAGCCGATCATGAGGTTCGTCGGGAACAGAAGCGGTGTAGGTGAGGAGACCTTCAAAAAGCAGAAGGACATCCCCGCAGACATCGTATCCCATGCATACACCTGTGCCCAGTGTGGTTACTGTGTTGAAGAGTGTGACCAGTACTACGGTCGCGGTTGGGAATCCCAGTCCCCCAGAGGCAAGTGGTTCTTTATCAAGGAATACCTTGCCGGCAGGGACAAGATGACACAGGAACAGGTGGACACTTTCCTTGCCTGTACGACCTGCGAGCTCTGTGACCACAGATGCCAGCTCGACCTTCCGATCAATGATTCCTGGATGACAATGAGGGAAGAACTGGTCGTGGAACGTGGCATGATGACAATCCCTCCGTTCGAGATCATGGCTTCCAGCCTGCTCAAGGAAAGGAACATCTGGGGAGAGTATCTCAAGAACAGGGAAGAATGGATGCCTGAGGACCTCAAGCCAAAGATCAAGGACAAGGCTGAATATGCTTACTTTGCTGGATGTACTGCATCATTTGTCGAGAAGGATATCGCAGAAGCTTCAGTTCGTCTGCTGACCGATGCAGGAATGGAGATCACCTATCTAGGCAAGGAAGAGTCCTGCTGTGGTATTCCTATGCTTGCTGCCGGTAAGTGGGATGTTTTCGAGAAGATCATGAGAATGAACATCGAGAACATGAGGAAGAAGGGTGTAAAGACCGTTATCACATCCTGTCCTGCATGCTGGCTGGTATGGGACACTTTCTATCGCCAGTGGGCTGAGAAGCTGGGCATCGAGTACGATTTCGAGGCAAAGCACTATTCACAGGTCCTTCAGGACAAGCTCGATGTGCTCTCCGAGAAGTTCGTCACACCTCTTGACAAGGTTGTCACAGTCCACGATGCATGTCATATGGGCCGTGCCGGTGGTATCTATGAACCACCAAGAGACCTCATCAAATCAGTTCCGGGCGTTGAGCTGCGTGAAATGGAGCACAACAGGGACGAAGGTCACTGCTGTGGTTCAGTCCTGACACTGGTCGCAGATCCGGATGTTGCTAACGTCGTCGGTAACATGAGGCTGAAGGAAGCCGAGGATATCGGTGCTGACATCATGGTAGCTGCATGTCCGTGCTGTCAGGTACAGTTGAGGATCGCTGCAGAGAAGAGCGGAAGTCCGGTTGATGTCCAGGATCTTTCAGCAACAGTAGCCCGCAGTATGGGATACGATATTCCTGATACTACGAACACTGCGCTTACTGCATGGATCACATTCGACCAGATGATCCACCTGCTCAAGCCTGAGAACATGACCGATCTGATGGTGGAACTCCTCCCACAGATGATGGCCGCAATGCCTGCTCCGCTACGTGGTATGATGAAGATGGTCAAGTATGTACCGGGAATGGACCTCATGATGAAGCCAATGATGCCGGTCATGATGCCAATGCTCCTGCCAGGCATAATGCCAAAGGTCATGCCCGACATGCTCGAAGCAGTTGGCAGGCGTGTTCAGATGTCTGACGACCTGAGAGAGCAGATGCCTGATCTTATGCCAGAGGCTATGGGGAACCTGATGCCTAACATGCTTCCACAGATCATTCCACTGCTGACGCCGAGGATGATCAAGTACATCAAGGAAGCTATGTGAAACAGACAGGATCAGGTTGCAATAGGGCAATAGTACCAGCCAATAAAGTCTTTTAAAGAGGGCAGGAGGGAGTTTTTCCTGTCCTCGCTATTTTCGAAATCCAGAGATGTTACATTTCCTTCTCCGAGATAATATGATCGTGCTATCAGATACATAAGGTCGTTCTTTTTATCGTTAAAATTGGTCGTGTCTTTTGTACCGTAATATGTTATGAAATAATCCTCGCTCGTTTCAAGGAACGGGTTTTCATAGACGATGAAGTAGCCGGATGTTTCTGTTCCTTCGTATTTGGTCGCATCAAATACCCGTGGTCCATTGGTAGGTTGCCAATTTTTACCGCGACTGTTGATGACTTCATCCAGTTCGTTTGTGATATTTATTTCTAGAATCTCTACCTGTCCGGATTCCTTTAAGTATTCTGATAAATTGTTCTCTCCTTCCAGAAAAGAAGATTTCTTTTCGAAATACCACACACAAATGATAGTGGAATTTGAGTAGCGACTGGATGCTGAGTATTCGGAAATAGCCGGGAATAAAGAAAGATCTGCTTCATTATCTCCAGCTCCACCCGGCAGATACCATTCCTTCATGATCTCAGCAGGTGCCAATCCCGGGCCAATTATAAGATATGTGGATGCTACATAGATGGAAACAGCTAACAGTGACAGTAAAAATAGTATGGATAATCTTTTTCGAGTTCTAAGAGCTTGAAGCATCTGATATCACCTGAAAAAGAGAAGGTGCGATAAGTGAATCATTTCTCGCTTTTCTTTGTTTTCTTAGAAGCTGCCTTTTTCTTCTTTTCCTTTTTCTCTTTCTTCGGCAGGGAACTCACATAGCTATACGATATGTCCAGCCATTTCCTTAACTCGATCCCATCATCGTACACTGCCGGAGGTATCAGGGCATATTCCCTCATGCGCCTGCCGTTTGGTGTAAAAGGTGCTGCTTCGTCGTACTCATCGTAGAGCTTCTGCTGGTCTTCTTCCTGCAGGCGAAGCATGATACCGTTGCCATGAACACCGATGAACATGTTTCCGTTCACGAAGTAGACAGGGCTGCCGAACATCTTCCGGAATTCAACTTCATAGTCGGATACGGATTCCCCTATCAGTTCCCCAAGTTCCTCTGAAGCTTTCTTCCATTTTGTCATACTAAAAAGTATTGAGAAGATGGGATATATAAGTAACGTCAGAATGGTAATTTCAGAACTATATATGTAATCAGTTCTCTTTCTCATCCGATACCATATACCCGTTTGCTGACAGCTTTTCAATTGTTGCTTTTACATCAGCTTCTCTGACAAGTATATAGTCAGTGTTGTAGGTGGAGATCACAAAGATGCTGATCTTTTCTTCTGCAAGAAGATTGCTGATACGTGCCAGTATCCCGATCAGGGAGAAATCCAGGGGACCTTCGACCTTGAGACATTTCCAGTCCTTTTCGCAGATGATGCCGGATGGTATGTTCTCCTCCGGGCAGACGATCGATAGTTCCTCTGCTGTTCTGGTAATGGAACAAATTTCATTACTATCTGCCCATTCAGGTATGGAGTTGTCTCCTTCGAGGCGGCAAACACCAAATTTGTTTTTCAGCAGTGTCAGGTTGAGTATATTGTTCTTCATTTGTATCAGATCGCTATCGTTTTTGTCACATGTTACGAGTATAATTTTCATCCAAATAAAATAACATGAAATTTGAAATAGGTATTATTGGATATGTAAAATAAGTTCGTTTTGGATAAAAACTTTCATATATGATTCAGATGCATTAGATTTTAAATAGTATTTCAATAATAACTGAAATATTGTCAATTTGAATAATATGGATCCTACTATAAAATGTCTAAACAATAAGGTGAAAAAAAGCTCATGAGACAGGAACTCTTGAAGTATGAAGATATCTCTATTCGTTATGGTGAGAAGGAAGTACTGTCTCACTTTGATCTTGATATCAACAAAGGTGACCGTATACTGCTTAAAGGCAGGTCCGGTTCAGGGAAGTCCACACTTTTGAAGATGCCGATGGGTTTTGCTCATCCCACAAGTGGAAGACTCTATTTTAACAACCGACTGCTTGACAGCAATACCGTTTGGGATGCGAGGAAAAGGATAGCTTATGTTTCCCAGGATCTTGATATCTATGAAGGTTCAGTGAACGAATTTATCGAGGAGGTGTTCTCCTACTCTTTTAATGAAGGAAAACTGGACAGGACCAAGCTCAGAAGGCTTCTTGTCTATCTGGGATTTGAGAAAGATGTTCTTGAAATGGATTTCGAGGACCTTTCAGGGGGTGAGAAGCAGAGGATAGGTATCATCATGTCAGTGCTTATCGGAAAGGACATCTATCTCCTCGATGAGATCACTTCATCCCTTGACGCTGCACTGAAGGAAAAGGTTGCCAATTATTTCCTTGAGCGCAAGGAATGGACACTTGTGATCATTTCCCACGATGATGTATGGGATAATAAAGATGTAAAGGTCGTACCGGTGGGTGTTTGAATGGATGCTGTTGACATTGGTTACCTGTCCCTTGTAGCCTGTTTCCTGTTGCTCGTGATTCCTCTTCTTGTGAGCCACTACCTTAAGCTTGGCATAATCCATGAGACGATCGTTTCAGCTTCAAGGATGATCGTACAACTTGCTTTTGTGGGAGTTTTCCTTACAGTGCTCTTTGACCTTAACAATTCGATCGTAAATCTTCTATGGCTATTGGTAATGGTTCTTGCAGCAACCCATTCCACCATTAATGATGTCGGTCTTGACCTCAGGAAACTATTATTACCGACACTTGCTTCGTTTATAATAGGTAATTTCCTGGTGATACTTTACTTCAATGCTTTCGTGGTAAACCTTGACCACCTCTTTGATGCCAGATACCTGATCCCTATATTCGGTATGTTCCTTGGTAATTCTCTGAGGGGGAACATCGTGAGTATCAGTAACTTCTATGATACGATCAGGAGGAACGAGAACCGTTACTTGTACAGCCTGTCACTGGGTGCAAAAAAGCATGAAGCAATTCTTCCCTATGCCAGAAAAAGTCTCAATCTTGCACTGAAACCTTCAATTGCAAGCATGTCAACGATCGGTTTGGTTGCATTACCTGGAATGATGACCGGTCAGATCATCGCAGGTTCCAGTCCTATCCTTGCGATCAAGTACCAGATGGCTATTATGGTTGGTATCTATGTATCCACTGTGATGACGGTGGCCATTGGTATCTTCATGACCATGCGTTTTAGTTTTGATGATTATGGCATCCTTAAGGAAGATGTTTTCAAGTCAACAAGTTCCTGATCAACCCATAATTTTCTTTTTTTTCACGATATTTCCTGCTCAGAAGACTACGAATTATTTTGTAGCTTAAATAAATGATATATATCTACGGATCATTTGTTCATTTAGTTAATAATGAGGAATGACAAAAATGAAAAAATATTTCGTATTAGGCCTGACGCTTTTGTTAGTAACTGCCGCTGCATTTTCAATGGGCTGCACTGAAAACGGTTCAGATGGGCAGGCAGATGATACTGGCGAAGCTGATGGAACAGCAGGTGAAGATAATGGAGATATGGCACTGGGAGAAAACGGTGTTCATGGAATGATCATCTTTGACGAACCTGTGGAGTCTTTCTCCAATGCTACTATCTATCTGGAAGTTGAGGATGTAAGTCTTCAGGATGTTGCATCCGTTGTTATTTCAGAAGATACCATTGATGATGTTTCCATGGATGCTGACAACATTCAGCTGGTGGAATACATGATCTATCATCCTGAGCTTGACGAAAGAATGACATATTCACTTTCAGTTCATGTGGATGTGGATGGCGATGGAAGCCTTTCAAGTGGGGATTATTACAGTACCTGGCATAACCCGGTACCTACGGATCCCGGAATGCATGAGCTCGATGTCCATGTGGAAATGATCTGATTATCTGATAATTTGATGAGCTAATCGATAATTACAATTGAGAAAAAGGGGACTATTGTTATGGAATGTGCGTCGGATGCCATAAATGTTGATAAGTTCCTGATCCTTCCCATTTCGGAAGGGTCCAGGACTGTAACTGAAGTGCTTTCAAAAGAGGGTTCCTTCAGGATACTGGAAGTGCTTTCTGAAGATCCGCTTTCTGTCAGTGAGATCTCCCAAAGGACAGGTCTTCCTTTTGTGGAAGTTGAAGACAAGGTCAGGGCCCTTATGGATTCCGATCTTGTGGAGATAAAGAGCAGATCCTCCGGTCTGGAGAGGGATGAGAATATCTATGGCCCTGCCAAAAAGGTCGTTGCATTCTCTTCTGAAGACAAAAACATGGTTGTATAAATCAACCTTCTGGTGCGAACATGGCCGCTAATGATGTTGATAAAAAGAACAAGGGTGAACCTGAGGATACTGATCAGGACAGTTCGGACAATGTAGTTGTACTTCCGCTCAATGAGGATTCAAAGAAGATCACACAGACGCTTTCCAATGAGAAGTCCCTGAAGATCCTGGACCTTCTTTCCGAAGAACCGATGTCTGCAACGGATATTTCTAAAAAGCTCGGTCTTTCCATTACAACCATCAAGTACAATATTGATAGCCTGCTTGAAGCTGATCTTATCAAGGTTCACAGGATCAAGTGGAGTGAGAAGGGCCGTGAGGTCAAGATATACGAGCCGGTGCAGAAACTGATCGTTGTAGCTCCGGGAAGCATGAATGTCAACAGGGCTTCCATAATCAGCATGCTACAGCAATACATTGGTGTTATCGGTGCTGCATTTCTTGGTGCTGCCGGGCTTCAGTACCTGTCAAGACCAGTTGACATACAAAATGGAGGCATGCTTTCAGCACCTGCAATGATGGAAGCTGCTGTTGAAGATGAAGTTATGCGTGAAGCTCCAATGGACATGGCTCCACAGCTTGCTGCTGATGAGGCTGCAGGGGAAGTTGCAAAAACAGTTCCAGAGGAAGCTGCTCCCCATCTAATGGACAGCATTCATACATTCTTCTCGAACTTTTCCGATAACATTGCTCTCTGGTTCTTCCTGGGATGTCTCTTCGCTGTCCTTTTGATGATGCTCAAAGGACGCTACTATGACAACGCCAGCGATTCAACAAAGAGGTCCGTGAAACGCTACCTTTTACCGGTGATGCTTGTCGGTGTGGTGATAGCTGCAATTTCCATCGGCATGGCCCCGACGGAAGACGACCAGTTCGCTTTCCCTGAGATCGAGAAGATGCCTGCAGACCATGTTTTCACGGAAGAGGATAGTGGCAGCACGGTATCTGTCAAAGCCGGAAGCATTGTACGTATCGACCTTGATGCACCGTCGGATGGGCACTGGTCTCTTTCAGAAAGAGGTGACCTGTCCGTAAAGGAAGACGGCTATGGGTACTACTCGGTATACAGCACTGCGGATGATGATTCAGTCTATGGCTGGACCTTTGAGGCACTGTCCACTGGTGAGAAATCAATATTGGCAGAATATAATTCCTGGAACGGTGAGGCTGCTGTGCCAGAGAATTTCGAAATTACCCTGATTGTGGAAGGCGATAGTGAGCTATATCCGGCATTCATTGTTGACGGCTACTATCACGGTGATGCCATTGAGATAAAAGAAGGCGACTGGATGCTTATCAGAATGTTCGAGTCCAGAGCCGATACCTATGTCTGGAACATGACCCTGACGGACGGTCTCCAGATAAGAGGGGAAGAGTTCATCCTGCAATCAGAAGGCTCCCTTTATGGACAGCATGAATGGGAGATCGAAGCGGTTGCAGCAGGCGAGCAGAACATCTCTGCTGTATACATGCAACCGGGGATGAACCTCACAGGATATGAGCAGGCCCTTGACCTCACGGTCAGGGTCCTGTGATCTTTTTTATTTATTTTTACTCGACTCGATGTCTTTGAGATATTCAGTAGGATCAAGGAGCTTTTCTGGTCGTTCATCTCCGAACCAGTTCCCACCGAGATAATTCCTGTCTTCTACGATAGGCTCGGATTCCCAGAGTTCAAAGTGGAGCATGCTGGGATTATTGTCCTTCAGCTTTTGTATGTATTCAGGAGCATTGCAATCTATCTTTTCGTTGTTCAGCACAGTACCGACATGACCAATTATCTGGCCGGCTTCAACAGTATCCCCGATCTTTACATTGTAGGCAGCAAGCTCCCCGTATTTGCAGAAAAGTCCGGACTGGTTCCTGATTATAATATGATATGTTTCATTCCAGTAAGAGATCATTTCAGGAGATGTCATTATATCGACGTCGATAACTTCCCCTTCCTCTATGGCAAGAATAGGTTCACCTTCTGGTGCATAAAGGTCGATACCGCAATGGTGCCGGTCTTTCCTGTCCTCCCAGAATGAGCCGCTTTGACCTTTCTCCCGGAGAATGTTATCTGTCTTTTCAGGTAATGGGAATGCTCTCATCCATTTTGATTATGAACAAATTCATATATATTCCTGTCAGTCTTAAAATAAAGGTGATCAGAATATGTCAGAAAATCCACTTCAGGTAATTATCGATTCCGATGCAGACTTTTTCCAGCTTCTTGAGGAGACACGTGTAACTTCCTTCGAAGAAGATGGCATCCCATTAAAATACAAGCTCCTTATGGCAATGGCACTTGATGCATCAAAAGGCGCAGTGAACGGCGTAACTTCCCTTGCAATACAGGCAATGGAAGCAGGAGCCACAAAAGAAGAGGTCATGCAGGCAATAAAGGTCACCCATTACATATGTGGTGTTGGCAGTGTCTATACTGCTGCAGCTGCTTTAAAGGATGTACTTTGATCCTTTTTTCATTTTTATTTTCAATTTTCAATTTTCAAATGAGCTTTTCTTTACCGTTCATTTTCCACCATAAGAACGGACATGTTCCCATGCATCGTGGTATTTCCTGAACTTGTCCTTCTTTTCATACATCGAAGCATTTTCCCTTCCGTAGATCCTGCGGTCCTCCCCTATCGGGCAGACCTTTATGCATATCCCGCAGGGTGAAATATATCGTTTGTTCAGCTCATCACTAAACGATGCACAGGCTTTCTTGTAGGTGATCCCTTCCGGATAGTCCTTTTCCACCAGTGCATTTGACGGACACATCCTGACACAACGCATGCAATGGTTGCACAACTGCTCTTCCATGATGTCATCAGGTTCGAGCTCAGCAGATGTGAGGATTGTGGCAAAGCGCACCCTTGGTCCGTATTCCGGGGTAAGGATGGTGTTGTTGACACCGAAGTTCCCGAGCCCGGCAAGGAAAGCAGCATGCCGGTGTGAAAAGAAAGCTACGGGATTGTCCAGAAGTACCTTGATGGACCCGTATCCGTCCCTCGGAACGAAGATGGACGGGTGGCCTTTCTCAGTAAGGAAGTTGGACAGGCGGTAAGTGTACTGGTCCAGCAGGCTGTTCACCGTCCTGTAGAGCTCTCTGTAATATATAGACGGGGAGGTCTCCAGTATTGGGAGGGTGACAGGCAGTCCGATGACTATGGCAGACATTGCTTCCGGGTAGATGGACTGGGGGTGGAACTCTTCAGGTATCCAGGGCTGGAACAGTGGCTCTTCCCAGCGTTCTACGTTGGCCACCCCGACCAGCGGGATCTCCATTTCCCTGCATTTTTCCAGAAGGGCTTCTTTGAGTTGTTTTTCCATGTAACCTCAATCCTTTTGATCAATTAACGGAGATGTGGTGATCGATCAGCTCTTCTGCTGCTTCTTATATTCCGCTGCCAGTTCCACATATTCTGCTGCATTTTCCCTGATCATGGCAGCATCCTCAGGTGTGGCTTCCCTTCGTACCTTCCCCGGCACTCCTGTGATCACACTGTTGGGTGGGAACTTTTTTCCCGGCGGAACGAGTGCATTGGCACCAACGATGGAATTATCTCCGATCTCGACCCCGTCAAGCACTGTGGAGTTCATTCCTATGAGGACGTTGTTTCCGATCCTGCAGCTGTGCAGGACTGCCCCGTGACCTACGGTCACATCATCCCCGATCTCGGTTGGAGTTGAGGGGTCAGTGTGGATAACTGAATTGTCCTGGATGCTTGTACGGTTTCCGATCTTTATTCTGTCCATGTCTGCCCTGAGGACCGCATTGAACCATATGCTTGAGTTCTCACCTACGACCACCTCTCCGATGATGTCTGCGGAATCTGCAATGAAAGCAGTTTCAGCAACTATCGGTTCCTTGTCCTTGAATTTTAATAGCATGTGTCTCACCTGCTTAGTTATTTCTGTTTTATTTGTGGTATGCCGGGCTATTTAGTCCTATGGATAGCATCAAATTAGTCTGACGAATTATATATGAGCAATATATGAATTTATGAGTTTATGAATTCTGATCTATGAAACAATTTCCAATTTTTGGAAATTTAGAATGAACGGGAGATATTGTGACTAATAGGTTCATTGCATGGAGTGTGATGAGTGCAATTTACCCGGAGGAACACATATCTCCCGAATAATTGTAAAAAAAACAAAAAGTCATGTGGGACGATAGTATGTCCCATTCTCAGCCATGATCTCGGTGATCTTCTTCTCTCCGACCAGACCCCCGATTATCGGGCTCAGCTCCTCCTTATCGATATCCAGAGACTGGACCACCTGCTCAAATGTACACGGCCTGCGGAGTATAAGGTCATAGACCTCGTCCACAAGGTTCTCGTGCTTTATGTTCGACCGCTTTCTCTTGAGGCCCTTAAGCACAAGCCTGACCCTCTCCCTTCCAAGCTCTTCATCGAACCTTTGTGCAATCTCCTTGAGCCTTGCTTCAGGAACAGGTTCGATAAATTTCTCAGCCGGAGGTCGGCTGGTGGTCAGCACTTCGATCTCATCCGGGTCGATGTACTTTAGGACTTCGATCAGCTTTTCGACCTCCTCATCGCTGGAATTGACAGGATAGTTGTTGTTGGAGTCCAGAAGCATTACTTCGATGGAGAGCTTTGCTCCGTTCATCTTCTGCAGTTCGCGTAGCCCATCGATGATATCCTGAAGCTCGATTCCCTCAGCTGGTCTGTGGATGGCCCGGAAGGTTTCTTCATTCCCTGAGACCAGGGTAGCGACCACGAGGTCTGCTTTTGAAAGGTTCTTCCTGACATCCTCCCTGCCCACGAGGGATGAGTTGGTGATAACACAGATGGGGATATCACTGATCTCCCGTATATGGTCGATCATGTCCCCGATCTGAAGGTTCAGTGTGGGTTCACATGTTCCTGAGAACGTGATGTAATCAAGGTCATCCACCTTCTTGTGATAGTTGGTGATGCCATCGATCACCTCTTCGGTGGTGACAGGGTCTGCAACTTCCGATGGATCCGATATCTTCCAGTCCACATGCCCAAGCTGGCAGTAGACGCAGTCGTAGTTGCAGTTCTTCCTGTAGTCGCCCTTCCTGATGACATCAATTCCAAGCGACCTCCCAAGTCTCCTTGAGAGGATCGGTCCGTAGATGATCCTTGATTTCATTTATATCACATTTTTTATTCAGTTTTAAGTCAGTCTCTTATTTCCCGATACAGGTCATTTCCTGACCATGGGCTTGCCGCATTTGGAACAGGTCATCTGGGCACAGGGAACCCCGGGCTGGTGAGTCTCTTCATGACCACAGCCGGTGCAAACGCAAACTCCGCCTGGTCCGGCAGTTCCTGCACCTCTTCCTCCGCGGAGTCCTCTCTGTCCACGCCCCTGTCCCTGATTCTGTCCTCCGACTGGTCCCTGGCCCATTGGCCCGGTTCCGTCCTTTCCTGGCATTGTGTAATCTCCTCCTTCTACTCGTATTGCTTTTCCATGTACAAGCGCATCCGCTATCTTCTGCACCGTTCTCTGGAGCGTCCTCTGGAAGGTGGACTGGTGGATCTGCATTTTCTCTGCCGCAGCATCCTGCTTCATTTTTTCAAGATAGCTGAGTCTCAATGATTCCAGTTCATCAATGGTAATGTTGATCTCTTCCAGCTCGCTCAGGCGTGTGCCTGAAGGCTTGAAATGTCGTACATTGTGCTCGAAATTTACCATTCTCCTTTTTCTCGGGCGTCCCATAGTTATGCATTATAATGCATAATGTAGATAAAGCTTTTGATTTTTTTCTGTGGTGGTGGAGTTCTTGAGAGGAAGCATGTTCATGCTGATGGTGTGGTATACATTAGCAAGGAAGCTAACAATATTGATAAGCAAGGATTGGAAGTAACGCAAGATTGGGATTTTGTTGATGCAGAAGAGATAAAGAGGAAGATTATTGAGATGCCACAGTAGGAAACTGAGAATAGATTTCGTGAAGTTGAAATAAACACTTATAGAGATAATCTAATGAAACAATTGATTCTAAATATTTAGTGAATTAACATGCTTGTTAGTAGTACTAAAATGCATTTCAAGAATGGCAGGACTTCAAATACTCTAGATTAAGATATTTCCGATTATACATACATATAGGAGAATATCCCTCTAAGCTAGAAATTTTTTGCTTAATCCAAGATAGTATATAAGAAAAAGACGTTTTTCAGAATGCTGTTAGAATCATCTTCTTTATGCCAGTTTAAGCTACTTTCCAAAAGAACAAAGATTTTTCTTCATTTAAGTGCAATTCATAAAAAAAATAAAGGGAAATGTTATTCACACAATTTTTCGATCTCTTGTATAATCAATCCAGCTCTTTGATTCAAAAATACATCATAGTCATCAGTTCTCCACCCTGCACTTTCATCAATTGGAATTAAATTTGATTTAAAAATTTGTTCTGCATCCGAATTCAAATTAACAATACTTTCACTTAAATATTCACTCGGTGCATCATTGGATACAAATTTGTTCTGTGATGATGACAATAAACATATGTTACAAAGATTGTTTATCTTTTCACGAGAGAGACCCATTTCTTTTAAGAAATCCTGTGGGAATATGTGATGGAATTCCTTTTTATTATAAAAACTTAAAGCTATGCGTGAATCTATTTTTTCTCCATTTGTGATATTTCTTGGATCTTTTGTAATGAACATTAATACTAAAGTTTTACAAAAGGCACTATTTTTTATAAACTGTCTTTTCAACAAATCATTTTCAACTAAGGATACTCGAACATGAAGTGAAGTGTTGTCTCCATCAATAAGAGAATCAATTGAAGAAATATGCTTCTGAGCAGTACCTTCAGCGGCTCCTCTGAAATGCTCAGAAAATCCAGTTTGCCAGAACCATTTTCTAAGTGATTCTAATTGAATTTGAGATGGATACTTTACCTTTGAAAAGAAATAAGTGAAAATAATTAGTTGATCTTCGTATGGTAAAAACGCATCGGAAGGAATGTTTAAATCAGTGGATAAAAAGTCAACTGCTCTTTCAATAGCTATTTTTGTCTTTATTGTCAAGTCTTGAAGCTCAACAGTATCCATACTTCTTAACTTAAAAATTCCACTTCTTTTTATTCCATTACCTGCTATTGCAGACATCATTTTAAGATAGGTAGATTTCTTTATATTGTCAAAATTTTTCAGTGATGTCGATGATTGAATTTCATCAATTCTATCATTTAGATCAAAGTCATTGTCCCAAGTAGCAGCTACCATTAAGTCAAAAACATCAAGTTGTGTACCCGTACTATTGATTCTTTCAAAAATAGGACATACACTTTCAACTGTTTTCTCTTTGATTGTAACCACTGGTATTAAGTATTCTCTGAAAGTTTCATATAATATATCAAATTGTTTTAGTAATTCTTCTGAATTAGAATGCTCTGATAGCATGTATCGGAATGAAAGGGAGTTTGAGGTATCAAATAATATACTCATAGGGACATGTATACTACTTTCCTTCCCCGTGTAATGACTAAATTTTTTCTTTTGTAGGTCAAAATAAACATTTAGTTTATTTTCGACATCAGGTTTGTCCCATTTCAAAACTCCATAAATACTTGTCAATCTCTGCTGTCCATCCAAAATGTAGTTACGTGGGTATTTATCAGGGGTTATGGGTAAAGCAAAATCACCAATCTCTTTTTCACTTTTCATTTGCTCTTCACTTAACCAAAATAAGACGCTTCCAATTGGATATCCTTGATAAATACTTTCCAGTAAGTGAATGATCTGTGACTTATCCCAAATAAATCCGCGTTGGAATTTAGGTACTTTTATGTCCCCACTTCCAATTCTGTTAACAAGATTTGCAATTCTCTCAATTTTAGGTTCTGGAGCCGGAGTTATCTCTACAGACATTTTTATCAAGGTAATAAGAAAAATATGCATATAAATAATTTTCTAATTAATTCTTTAAGAAAATTAAAGTAATAAGAAAATATGTTTCCCAATTGGGGATACAGATTCAACCAAATCCATCTTTTACAAAATACTAATTTTTTATCTATAAGGACAAGAAAGTCAAGATATATTGGAATTAAGTATAGAAGTTCGTTAGCTTGTTTGAAGATAAAAGCAGTGACTAGGAATTTATATTTTAAGTTAAGGTATATTAAGAGAACATGTCGTGGTTTATATGATGATAATTAATCAATTTTCTGCAATTTAAAGTAACAATTATCAGCAAGTTTGTCATAGTCATAAGCTTTCCAATCTTTTAAACTAAAATTTAATAAAAAACGGCTTCGTTGCTTTTTTTGCTTTTTTTCCAATTTGTAAGTTAAATCAATAAACAAAATTAATTCGAAGTCTTTTTTAGCTCGAATATATTCAGATGTGTCATAAACAGTTTGTTCCTCCCCATAATAATTTTCAATTATTTTAGGTATTTCTAATGAAAAAATACTAATTAAATTAGAAGATACCAAGGATTCCTTTAGATCTTTTGCAATATTATCTTCAAGAGTCTTTGATTCTAAGGGAGCTATATTTCCTAAATAGTATTCTCCAACCTCTTTATTTTCTTGAGAAATATTTGTACTAACATGAATGTTGAGATCAGTTATTCCAAAAACTCCTTTGTTTTTGATTCTAAAAGATCCATGATCAAAATTATAAAAAAGCCACATTATATCTAGTACTTTGTTTGATTTTAGATCGGAATCAATAATCTGTTTTATATCTTTTTTTATTTTCTTTATAGTGGTGGCATTAATTGAATATTTATTTTGACATTTTGGACAAACTAGAGCGCCTCCAGAATGAGTTATATTTTCTAAAGTGTGTGAAATATCACAGTCACAATAATAACAAAAAGGACCTCTTAGATTTATTATTTTGTTTTTGATAAGGGTAATTTTCCAAAGTAATCCGAATCTAGTAATTTCATATGTCTTTTTTGATATAACATATAAAATAACAAAGGAGGTCAAACAGAATAACACCAAAAATACTATTATTTTCCAAATTTGGATTTTATACAATAATATATCATTCAGAACTCCAATATATTGTAAAATCGATGCTCCAAATATAATAGTTAAAATCAATTGAAGAACTACATTATGAAATAAAATAGTCAGATTTTTTTTAAAATATTTTTTAAATTTTGTAGTTACAATTGAAGACATTATTTGCTGTAAAAAGAATTTAACTGTGATAAAGTTTTCTAAATGAATCACTGTGTACTCAATTGTAATAAATTACAAAATATGACGATTGTGGGCTATGAAGGTTATAGCGTACAAAAATCAAGCTTAGCTATATCCCAAAAAAATCACAAGGGGATAAGATTCGAACCCTTCTGACATCGCTCTGATTATTGATAGATATGACTAATCTAACCTTCAATAATCCCGCTTCCCGAATATCCCTGACCCGATCCTCACCATGGTAGCCCCTTCCTCGATGGCAACCTTATAGTCTCCGGACATTCCCATGGACAGCTCCTGGATAGCGATATTGCCCAGATTCTCCTGCTTCAGCTCATCAAAAATAGCTTTCATCTTCCTGAAGTACGGGCGGGCTTCTTCGGCGGACACATATGGGGGGATGCACATGAGTCCTATTACGTGAATATTGGTGAGTATTCGGATGTCTTTTATTGCATCTGCGATCTCGTCGGTGCCGAATCCGTATTTTTGTGGCTCGTTGCCGATGTTGACCTGAAGAAATACTTTCTGGACCTTGCCGAGCTCTCCAGCTCTTTTGTCGATCTCTTCTGCCACCTTCAGGGAGTCGACCGACTGGATCACATCAAAGAGTTCAACGGCTCGTCTTACCTTGTTTGTCTGGAGGTGGCCGATGAGGTGCTTTTCACAGGGCGGGATGCAATCGCATTTTTCATCGAATTCCTGGACCCTGTTCTCGCCTATGATGGTGGCTCCGGCTCTGATGGATTGGTTGATCCTGTCTGTGTCCACCGTCTTGGTGACGCTGACAAGTTTTACTTCTCCAAGCTCTTCAAGTATTGCCTTTGTGTTCTCTTCGATTGTCATTGGTGGTCACGGTGCTGTTTTTTGAAAATACGATGAATTTTTGAGATCCCTGTAATGGGTTCCATGAAATAAGTGCAGGGAATTTTATATAAAACGTTCGTTCGGGCTGGCGGTCTGCTTCAGTAGTAAGCCAATAAAATGAAAATAAAAAGAGAAACCGGATGGCCAGATGCCATCCGATCAGTAATCCAAAGTCGAAATAACGTCAAACCAGAGCTTCTCAGTATCCAAGTGCCATCCGGATCAGCACTATCAGTCCGACGAAGAGGTTGAGCACGACCAGCCCGCCGATCACAATGACACCCAGCTTGATCTTTCCGGTATCCATGTCCAGGAAGGACAGGGCGTTCTGTACGGAATCCATGGTGTCATTTGCTTTTGAAAGGGTTTCCTGGGTCTCGGTCAGGTTCGCGTTCAGGTTGTCAAGGAGCTCGTCGACGCGTGGCTGCTCTTCTGTCCTGACGTTCTTCAGTACTCCGTGAAGCTCATCCAGCGTCTTCGGGATTATTCCGGGCTCTTCCACCCACTTGTTTGCCAGGAGCTCGTACTTCCTTTCCATCTTCAGGGACTGCCTGTAGTAGAAGGTCTTCTGGGCCTTGAGCAGGTCGTAGTTCCTCTGGTAGCCATCGAACTTTGTGCTCAGGGATGCGGATATCTTAGCACCGTGGGGCTGCATTGTGAGCATGGAATGTTTGGGAGCTTTGGCAAGGGCCATGTTCAGGTTTGACATTTTTGCCATGGTGGCCTTTGAGGCAGCTGGTTCTGATGCTGCCGTCGGTTTGTAAGTGGATGGTGCTGAACGCATCTCCCGTTCCTCAACGGCTACGTCCCTGGCGATCTCCCTGTCAATGTCAGTTCCGATCTCGCTCTCAGCCTTGCTGATGAAGTGATTGTCAGTGATCTTTTCATGCCTGATAGCAGCATCTGCCCTTTCGATCCTGGCTCTGCGGGGTTCTTCCTTTTCGATGAAACCGTTGTCAGTTATTCTTTCGTGCCTGATATCGCTACCCGGTCTTTCAATATCGGTTCGGCCTTCTTCCCTGACTATGTCGTCCTTGTAGGGCTTTTCCGCCACGATATCTCCAAGGTTTCCAACATGTGTTCCTCCATGTACGATATCCCCTACATCGAGGTGTGCTCCGGCAATACCTACGGCTCCCATGTTTATATCGAACTTCTTCTCCGGGAACTGCTCGATGACATTTGCAAGCTGGGCAGTTAGCGTGTCCTTTCTTGCGATCAGGCCCTGGTAATACAGTTTGTCCTTTTGGAGCATCTCCAGATGGCCCTGTATCTCCGGGCTGAGGTCTGCGATGGCGATCGGAACCTTCTTTTTAGTGACGAAGAGCTTCTTGACCTCCTGAAGGACCTCCTCACTTACTTCCAGGTTGTCATCAAGGGAATCCAGTATGTCCTCGATCATTGGCTGCTCAATGGTATTGAACCGCTCAAGTGATTCCTTGGCGTTGTAGATCGTGTTTGAAAGGACACCCGGTTCCTGATAGAATATGTCGTGGATCTCTTTCCTGACAGCAGCAAGTCTTGCCATTATCTGGAACTTCTTGATCACATTCTGCATATCGGACAGCATGTCCCAGAAATCAAAACTGAAATCGGTAACATCCTGGACTCCCATTTCGGAAAGCTTGTTCAAAAGCCGTGCCTCTTCCTGTCGGAGTCCGGTAAGCCTTTCCTTTTCCTCGTCCCAGAGATCATCCTCATCCCTTGGGGTCATTCTTGTGATCACCAGCAGTTCTTCTGCTTCCTTTAGCGTTGATTCGAGCTGTTCTCCAACGGCTTCGATCGTTGAACCAATGACTGCAATAGCCATTCCTGCCTGTTCTGCTGCATCCCCGGCAGACTCCGCAGCATTGCCTGCCTGATAAATCGATTTTCCAATTGTATAGAGGCCGCCTGTACAAACACCAGCGACAACATCAACCCATCCCATAATATTTTCCTCCTGTTTAAAAATACATCAACAGAATACACTGCAAATTTCCTGTATGGCCAAAATTTAAACGATAAATTACAGCGATTGCAAGTACCCCGTTCTACTTCCTATCAATTTAGAATATAATGTTTGTTTTTATATATTTAGTATCATATAAACATGATGACTGTAGATAGAAAATGAACACAATAACAAAAAGATGAAGGGGGGTTTCCCTCTGATAAAAATACCTTTAATGAGGCTCTTTCGTATCTCAGTCCCTGATCTTTTCCATCAGCCAGGCCATGTTCTGGCCAAGGGTTTCCATTGTCTGCATTCCTTCGCCATCGGAGTCTACATCTCCGGGCATGAGTCCTATTCCAACGTTCCAGTAGCTTGAACCAGGAATGATCATCTCAGAGATGGTGAAGAAATGATTGATAGAATCAAAAGCATGTATTGCTCCTGCTCTTCTTACAGCAACAACAGCTGCTCCGACCTTCCTTTTGAAAAGTTCCCCGTTTGCTTTACCCACAAATCCAGCCCTATCGATAAGTGCCTTTGTTTCCGGGCTCAGGTCTGCAAAATATGTAGGCGTGGCAATGATGATTCCATCGGCTTCCATCATCTTTTCTATACATTCATTGATGATGTCTTTCTCAATGACACAGCGATTGTCTTTTTTGTCAAAGCACTTCATGCATGCTGTACACCCGTGAATTGAATTTCCTCCAAGCTGGACAACTTCTGTCTCGATTCCTTCCTTCTCAAGTACTTCCATCACATGGGCAATAAGGCGTGAAGTATTTCCTTCTTTTCTGGGACTTCCATTGAATGCTACAACTTTCATTGTTTACCTCCGGGTTTTGAAATAGATATTATGCAAGGTCTGATATTGAAACAAACAGATCAAAAAAAGAAAAATCAAATGGCCTGCAGCCACCATATTACAATAAACTGCCAACAGCAGGGAACTTAGTCTTTAGCTTTCCTGAGACTTTTCATCTTCTCAAGTTCGCATTCAAGTTCCTTGATCTTCATCTCATCGATCTTGTCGGAAAGGTTCTCAAGTTCCTTATCAGCCATCTGGATAGTACCATGGAGCTTCTCGATAATGTTCTTCTCAAGGTTGAGCCTTTGCTTTTTGGTCTCATCCACAAGCTCTTCAACAAGGAGTTTTCCTTCCTCTTTGGTCATTTGCCCTGCTTCGATCTTTTCCTTAACGAACTCTTTTATCTTCTCTTCGGATAATGCTGCCAGTCCTGCACCGATCAAAGCTGTTGCACCTAACAACCCCATTTTCTTCATCTTGTCCATTTATTTTCACTCCCTCAGTGATCTATGAGATATTTGATCTTGTTTGATCTTATTGAAATTACCATTTAGTTTCGTTGCCGGGTGCAATAGTTGGTAATAGCAGAAGTGGTCCTCAAAACCGCTTTGCCAGATAATGATCTTCTGTATTGCTTCTCTTTATCCTGATTTCTGCATGGATCTTTGAAAAATTCCAGCATAAAATGGACATCAATATTGCATTTATAAGAAGATCAGCAATACCCCGAATTGCATTCCCCGCTAAAAAAAGGTGTTCTATTTAATATATAATTATTGGAAGATGTCAATATTTACCTGCTGAGAAAACCATAAGGGACTAGTTTATGCTGAATTCAAGAAAAGGTCTCCTCAATGGGTTTCCACGAAAAAGACAAAAGATCCGGAATTGGGATCTTTTCAGTAGTGCCCTTTTATGAAAGGAATAAACCTGTGAACCTTCTTCTGGTACTCCAGGTATTCATCACCAAACTGTGAAATCAGTCTTTTTTCCACATGCACAGATCCTATGTAGAAGTATATGGTGGTTATAACATAGACGATGAGCAGGTTGACGGTCATAAAGGGAGTAAGCCATATAATGACAAGACCCGACAGCAGGAATGGATCCCTTATCCATCGGTAAATTCCTCTGATGTTCAGTGGTTCTGATTCCGGGGTATCGGGGGTAGACAGTTGTAAATGCAACTTGAACCTCGGGGGTGAATCACGGAAGGCCCTAGGTGCTACCACTGCAGCGATCAATTGTCCGGCTACCATGACCCAGCGCCAGGGGGATGGGACTATGTAGAGGACACGTCCCGGGTTCAGATAGAGCAGATAGACCACCGGAAGTATCGTTATCACTGCGATCAGGCTGTATACCGGTAGGTAGAATGTCTCTACCTTTGAACCCAGTGCATTCACTACCATTTTTTTAAAAGGCAGGCTTGCTGTGATGCTGTGAATCACTGCAAAAGCCACAAGGCAAAGAATAATGATAATTGTGGATGAAACCAATTTTAATACTCCCCTTTATGTTGATTGAAAGCTTTTATTTTTAACTCCCTGATAATTATTAGAACCTGCCGTAATATAAAGAGAACGATACAAATGTTGGATGAAGTGGGGTGATCTGATAGTTTTGATTTCAGAAATATTTCATTTCACCCGTAGATTCCTCTCAAAGATTCCAGTCTCTTCTCAGGAATATCCTCCTTCATCAAACCAAAAAGGAGCCGGTCATACCATTTACCATTATGAAGCCAGTATCTTTTCTGTCTCCCTTCTGACTGAAAACCGGACTTTGTCATTGTTTTTTCGGAAGCTACATTTCCTTCTGTACAATCCCCGGTAAGCCTGAAAGCATCAAGCATAGTAAAAGCGTAATACACCAGGAACTCACAGGCAGCACTTCCATACCCTTTTTCCCACTGGGTATCGTCTATCTGGTATCCGATGAGATAGTTGCCATTGGTGAATTCTATCGGGAACAGGGCACATTGGCCTATGAAATTGCCGGAATCCTTTTCCCTGATCGTGAACACACTGAAATCTGGTATCTTCTCTTCTTTCAGATCATTCTCTATTGAACTTATGAATGGTGAGAAATAAGCCATCGTAGTTTCTTCTGTGTTTGGTCCGAAGAACATGTACTTGCAGACACTTTCCTTTGAAAGCATTAATGCTATCTCTTTCAGGTCTGCTCCTTTGCAATAGCTGAAAACAATGTTGTCTTTGTTCCACTCCAGCTTCATTTGTAACCTTCCATATCAGGATGATCTTGTTTGTCAATATTTGTTATTTGAACATCTGAATTTCTATAATAACGACTTTCTACAAGATCATCTTAGTTTAATTTATACTGAATTTTTAAAGTACCATATAGAATAAATATAATACTTACGATTACTGTCCAATGATCCAGGATCTTCTGATTCCATTCCTTCTTGTAGGACTTGCTGAAATGGGTGATAAGACCCAGCTTGCAGTTCTCGTCTTATCTACTAAGACAAAAAAGCATGCTTCATTACTTGCAGGTGTGATGCTTGCATTCATATTAACAGATGGTCTTGCAATCCTTTTAGGTAACTTCATAGCTGACAGGGTCCCAATGGACTATGTACGTATAGGTGCAGGTATCCTGTTCATAATTTTTGGATTAATGACTTTGCTGAACAGGGAAGATGATGAAAGTGATGGTTCCTACGACCTGAAAAATCCTTTTATCTCGGGATTTGGCCTTATCCTTGTATCTGAGATGGGTGATAAAACACAACTTGCATCTGCTCTTTTTGCCACTCAGTACAATCCGGTTATGGTCTTTATCGGTGTGGTATTTGCATTGTTCGTCCTGTCATGTATGGCTATCTATGTAGGCAAGTTCATGATGGAGAAGATCAACAAAAGGACGATCTCAACAGCAGCAGGTGTCCTGTTTATTGTAATTGGAGCTTCGTTCTTCCTTTGAATACGATACTATTCTTTTCAAAGCCACCCAATTTCTTTTCTTTTTGATACTTCCTTGATATGAACATGGACATTTTTTGAATTCATAATGGCCTTATATTTGCTTTTTATTATCGCCATATCATGTATCCATGTGTAGTGAATTGAAAAAAGAATGGATGCGAGGGAAGGGATTCGAACCCTCGAACTCCTACGAGAATAGGCCCTGAACCTATCGCCTTTGGCCTGGCTGGGCAACCCTCGCACCTTGGCTAGCCAATAGTAGTGTTTTTCATTATTAAGCGTTGTGGTTCCGGGGTTCGATTGATGTGGTCAGGTCATGTGGAAATGAAGATAAAATGATAATAGAGGAAAAAAGAAAAAGGAATGAGAGGGGTGTAAGGTGTTACATCCGATCTTATTTTGTCTCAAGAGCTACAAGGGAAAGGCCTAATTTCTCTTCAAGTGCCTTTACTTCTTTGACAGCTTCATCGCCGAGATCTGCAAATTTGGTGCCCTCTTCTGAAAAAGCAATAAGGGTCACACCTAGTTTTTCTTCTGCTGCACCAATTGCGTCCATATTTTCTTTACTTAATTTTGAGAATGTCCACATATCTATCACCATTTTATGCATATTATCTCCATGCTTAATATGTCTTATGTTTTCTTTGAAAAGTTATCAGTGTTAACATCATTATTATATCCAAAAACACTTGCAAATGGATGGAATAAGGAATGAATAGATTAATGGATACATTTAATGTTAAAAAGGGCCAATGGCCCCTTTCAAAGGAGTTTTGGAGGTTGTTTTGAAGATCCCGGTCTTCAAAAAAAGTATCTAAAGGAGTCGATCAAGAGTAGAAGAAACAGGAACTCTTGATCTAATACATAGGTTGTCTTCGTTCGTATATAGCCTAACCCACCTTTAATTGGCGACGGATGTGCAAAACGTATCGTAGCCTTAAAATGGATAACGGCGTTAAAATTGTATCAGGCCTTTTGAAGGCTTCAAAAGAAGAAAATGGATGGCATCTTATGCCATCAGTTTCAGAATAAGTGCCTTCTGCGCATGAAGACGGTTCTCTGCCTGGTCGAAGACAACGGAATGTGGTCCTTCCATGACCTCTGCTGAGATCTCCTCACCCCTGTGTGCAGGCAGGCAGTGCATGACGATCACATTGTGCTTTGCAACAGCCACCAGTTCGGAATTGATCTGGTAGTCTGCAAGATCGCTAAGCCTTTTGTCCCTTTCTTCCTCATCGCCCATGGATACCCAGACGTCAGTATAGAGTACATCTGCATCCCTTGCAGCTTCTTGTGGATCGTTCGTGATAGTGATCTCTCCACCAAGTTCCCTGCCCTTTGTCACGATCTCTGGCATTGGCTCATATCCTTCTGGACATGCAACAGCGATCTCCATACCAACGAGGGCACACCCGAGGATAAGTGAGTTACAGACGTTGTTACCATCGCCTATCCATGCGAACTTCAATCCCTTAAGGCGGTTCTTGTACTCGCGGATTGTCAGGAAATCAGCCAGGATCTGGCATGGGTGCTCAAGGTCGGAAAGTGCGTTAATGACCGGTACCTGTGAGTGTGCAGCAAGATCCTCAACGGTCTTGTGGCTGTTCACCCTTGCAGTGATACCTGCAACGTAGCGTGAGAGCACTTCTGCGGTGTCTGATACTGTTTCACCGCGTCCGATCTGAATGTCCCTTGAATTAAGGTAAATGGAATGTCCGCCAAGGTCGCTCATTGCAACCTCGAACGAGACCCTTGTCCTTGTGGATGACTTTTCGAATATCATCGCAAGGCTCTTGTTCTTAAGCAGGTCTGTGACCTTCCCGCGGACCCTCTTCTCCTTGAGGTCTTCTGCCATGTCAAGGATCTCGATGATCTCTTCGGGTGCAAGGTCGGTCATTGATAGTAAATGTTTCATGTTATCAACTCAGGTTCGATAGTTAACCACGGATCTCTTCCATGTGGTCTATCCTTCTCTGGATAAGTTCCGGCTTTCCGATGTCGTTTCTGAAATGCAGGTCTCCGATAATGTTCTCCAGTGCATTCTGCGCGATCTTCTCAGCCTTGTCGATGGTTTCCTCGATACCCACAACAGCTACAGCCCTGGAGCCGGTTGTGTAGACCTTTCCATCCTTCTCATATACGCTTGAATAGAACAATATTGCATCACCGATATCTCCAACAACGACCTCCTTGTCCTTTGTAGGCTCGTCAGGATATCCTGCAGGTACTGCATACTTGCAGACGGTCGCCTTGTGGGCGAACTTTACATCAAGCTCGTCAAGTGTTCCATTGGCAACTGCGGACATGACATCCACCATATCGGTCTCGAGCAGTGGAAGCACGTTCATAGCTTCAGGGTCGCCGAACCTTGCATTAAACTCAATTACTTTTGGTCCGGCCTTTGTAAGGATGAACTGGCCGTAAAGGATTCCCTTGAACGGTGTGCCGGTTGCTTCATGCAGGGCTTTCACGGTTGCCTTCATGATCTCCCTTGCAGGTTCGATGTCATCGACGTTCATGAAAGGAAGAAGTTCGTCGGCACTGGAATATGATCCCATTCCGCCGGTGTTTGGTCCCAGATCGTTCTCAAAGGCACGCTTGTGGTCCTGCACGCATGGTGTGAACGCAAGGTTCTTTCCGTCAACGAACGCCTGTAATGTGAACTCCTCGCCGATAAGGTTCTCTTCCACAACGACATTGTCGCCGTCGAGCAATGATCTTGAATATTCAAAAGCAGCCTTTGTGTCAGGTAACTGGTCTCCCATGACCTTGACACCTTTACCACCTGTAAGTCCTGCAGGCTTGATGGCAACGTTGCCAAGTTCCTCGATGTAGTCCTCAAGTCCTTCCTCGCTTGAGAATACTTTGAATGCAGGACATCCATCGATGTTGTTGTCCCTCATGAAATTGCGGGCCCATGCCTTGTCGAACTCGATACGTGCGACATCTTTCTTAGGGCCGACAACTCCGATGCCAGCTTCCTCAAGGGCATCTGCAAGACCGGCTGCAAGAGGTGCTTCCGGTCCGACAAAAGCAACTTCTATGTTCTTTGATCTTGCGTATTCGACTACCTTTTCCACCTCTGTCTCCTTGACCAGAAGTACGTCTTCACACAAGCTGGCAATTCCGGGGTTCTTCTTTGCCATTACTGAGAACATTGCAGGTTTGCGTTCACTTCTTGCAACAGCATCTGCGATTGCATTTTCTCTGCCGCCGCCACCAACGATTAGAACATTCATCTGTATAACCTCATTTGAATAAAAAATGTATTGATGTTAATAATAAATTTATTTTATTATTTTCATTATATCATTGAAAAAGTAATATTGATATGTTTATTTAGATATGTTAAGGGAGCTAATTCTCTTTGTATTAAATAAATACTTTCCGACATGATCTCTTTGTTAACGGTGACATTTTGTCTTTTTGTATAGCATTTTAATTTCATTCAAAAAAAGAGTGCCATAATGTAAAAATATATCCTGAAGTATGTGTACAGGCTGGATAGCGTTCTGATTATAAGCATATCAAAAAAGAAGGAACAACTTACCATTAAGAAGAAAAAAAATATTGGTTGCATCCTTGTTGTGGATGCAACCTCTTTACTATAGCTTATTTACTCTTTCAGCTTCACAACGAGGAAACGGAATAGGCTATCACTCTCATTTCTCAGTAAATGAGGTATGGCCTTTGGACTTTCGATAAGTGTGTCCTTCGAGACAGTTTCTTCCTCGTCTCCGATCACAACGATACCGGTACCTTCGAGTACATAGAAGAACACGTTCATTGGTGTCTTGTGCAGTTTAAGTGCCTCTCCGGGTTTGAGCTCAAGGTGTACGACCTGGACCTGCTCGGTATCGAAAAGGCCTTTAGCAAGTACTTTGTGAGGGTTCTCTTTCTCAGGTGCTTTATCTAATTCTATGATCTTCATGATTTCCTCGTCTCCATTGTTAAGCGCTTATTTTAAGAGTCTCTCCATGTCCTCTTCTACGTTGGTGTTAGGTGATATGTTGAACTCATCCACCAATACCTTCAGGACATTTGGTGAGACAAATGCCGGAAGTGTCGGGCCAAGTACAATGTCCTGTATTCCCATCCTCAGGAGGGCAAGCAACACAAGGACTGCCTTTTGTTCGTACCATGCAATATTGTACGAGATAGGTGCTTCGTTAACATCTATGAATCCAAGTCTGGCCATAAGTCCCTGTGCGATGATTACCAGTGAAAAACAATCATTACACTGTCCTGCATCCAGTACCCTTGGAATGCCGTCGATGTCTCCAAGACCAAGTTTATTGTAGCGGTATTTTGCACAGCCAGCGGTCAGTATGACAGTATCCTTTGGCAAAGCTTCTGCGAAATCCGTGTAGTACTGCCTGTCCTTGTGACGTCCGTCACAACCTGCCATGACAATGAACTTCTTTATCTTGCCTGATTTGACCGCATCAACGATCTTGTCTGCATTGGTCAGTACGGAGTCGTAAGCAAAGCCGCCCATAATGCTACCTTCTTCCAGTTGCACCGGAGGTTCACACTTCTTTGCCTGCTCGATGATGGCTGAGAAATCTTTCTTGCCATCTTTGGCTACTAGGTGTGTGACGCCATCAAAACCAACAGAACCGGTAGTATATATTCTGTCCATGTAGGTCTTCTTTGGAGGGACTATACAGTTGCTTGTCATCAGTATAGGTCCGTTGAAGCTTTCGAATTCCTGCTTCTGGTGCCACCAGGATCCACCGTAGTTGCCGACAAGATGTTCGTACTTTTTGAATTCCGGATATGAATTTGCAGGCAGCATCTCACCGTGAGTATAGACATCAACACCTGTTCCCTCGGTCTGGTCAAGTAGTTGTTTCAGGTCATTCAGGTCATGTCCGCTGATGAGGATTCCCGGTCTGTCCCTTGTTCCGATATTGACCTCCGTAGGTTCAGGGTTTCCGAACGCACCAGTATTAGCCGTATCAAGTGCTGCCATTATATCGAAACCCTTTTCCCCGCATCTCAGGACAAGTGAGACGAGGTTCTTATCGGTCAGGCTGTCATCCGTGGTTGCCACAAGGCCTTCCTCTATGAATGAAAGCACTTTCTTGTTGGTCTGGCCAAGCACCATGGCATGATGTCCGTATGCTGCAATTCCTTTGATACCAAAGATGAGCAGTTCCCTTAATGACCGTATATCTTCGTTCTCTGTTGCAAGTATGCCGGTATTCCTGTCCTTGAGGTTTTCCGGTGTTACGGTTGCGATCTCAGGAAGGTCGCTTTCATCAAGTGCATTGTTGTCCAGAAGTTTCTGTTTGATCTCATCACGCAGTTCAAATCCCCTGTCAATGCGTTCCTGGATACCAGTTGCTCTGAAATCGGTATTTGTTATTGTTGAGAACAGTGCATCGAGCATGAAATCATCAGTGATCTCCTCAGAAATTTTAGCCTTCCTTGCTTTCTGGTTATAGAATGCAACGCTCTTAAGTACATAGATGAGATCGTCCTGAAGGTCTGCAACCTCCCCTTTCTTGCCGCACATGCCGTTCTTTGTGCAGCCTTCCCCGTTCATTGTTTCTTCACACTGGTAACAGAACATATTATCACCTTGAATTTTAGGTATGGTATGTAGGTATGTGGCTCTCTCTGCCCGAAATACAATTGTGTTCGAGAGTTAACACTGTTATATCAGGGATAATGCTACTTATAGAGGCAGTTTCCACTTTGATACTTCAAAATGAATGCTACTAACCCACTCCTCTATAGGCTATGTCGTTAAAACTATTTAAAGTGCGAGCGGCAAAAATCCGTAAGTGGAAATAAACTAAAAAAAGCCAATTGCAGCAGAATAACTTTACTGCTGCAATCCTATTGTTTTATTTGTCAGCAAGGAGGTCACTTGCACGCACAAGCGGGACAAGCTTCACATCGATCTCACCGAGGTTCTCAGTTGCACCGTCCTCGCGGTCCACTACGGTGATCACTTTGTCAATGATGCATCCTGCCTCCCTTATTGCACCGATAGCCTCCAGCACAGAGCCGCCACTGGTGGTCACATCTTCCAGCAGGATGATCCTGTCACCTTCCTCCGCGTCGCCTACAAATCTTCCGCCGGTTCCATATTCCTTGGCAGATTTGCGTATTAGGAGGAGTGGCATGTTAGTCTCAAGAGATACTGCTGTGGCAATTGGTACACCACCAAGTGCAACACCGCCAACAATGTCGATGTCCATTTCCTTGATAAGTGCAGCCGCCTGCTTTGCGATGATCTTCAATGTGCCAGGGTCTGAGCTGGCCTTCTTGATATCTATATAGTATTTGCTCTTCTTGCCGGATGCCAGGGTGAATTCACCGAACTTGACAGCTCCGCAGGCCTTGAGCGCTTCTATAAGTTCTTCCTTTTCATTTGATGATGTTGTCATTGTGATCCGTTCCTTTTATGATGCTAGGTATTTACCATGGTTCTTTCTTGACACCCATGAAGTAACCTATGATATTCGTCACAAGGTGAAGCAGGGGTGTGATGATCAGGATTACCAGTATGATCTTGAACGTGAACTGTTCGGAGAACCAGTATGGTGATGCCAGGTAAGCAAATATTAGTGCTCCCATGACGAAATCAAGCTGGTCCACAACAGGCAGTGGAGCTCCTCGTTTCAGTCCCATACGTCTCTTGAAGAAGCTCATGAACATGTCTCCGAAGAGAGAGCCAAAAGCAAGAGCGAACACAACGATGGTAGTGTTCAGGCCGCCTGTTCCGAATGTCGGAAGTTGTGCTCCCAGTATCACAGGGTAGCTTTCGATCAGCCTCATCTGCAATAGTCCTGCAAGGGTACCGCATATAAGTCCGGCAAAGAATCCGCGGAAGGTCTTTCCATCCCCGAGGATGCGCCTGCCGTCAGACATTGTCTTTCCACCGTCTATGGGGCGACCGCCTCCAAAGACAGCTGCAAAAGGATTCGGCAGGTATGCCGGAAGCATTAACCATACTGCAAGAACAATTAGCTCGATCGTGTTATCAACTCAATGTTTTTTGCTTTAATCTGCTCCATTGATATATAAAACCAACTCAAACTCCGGCCTTTCTTCTTTTCACCAGGCAGTCCCTCTAACATGCTCTTCCTCCGATTCTTCCTTCCATTAATCATATATTAGATATGTGCACAGTTAACTTGCAATATCGTAAAAAATGGAGGAATCTCATGAGTACAACCGAAAATCTGAAAGAAGCGTTTGCAGGTGAATCAATGGCAAACAGGAAGTACCTTGCTTTTGCAAAAATGGCTGACAAGGAAGGTTTCACGAAGATCGCCAAACTGTTCAGGGCTGCAGCATATGCAGAAACAGTACATGCTCACAATCACCTGAGGGTACTGGGAGAGGTAAAGAGCACTGAGGAGAACCTTCAGGAAGCAATTGCCGGAGAGACCATGGAATTCAGCGAGATGTACCCTGCCTTCATCGAGGAAGCAGAAAAGGAAGGCAACAAAAAGGCTGTACGCAGCTTTGATATGGCAAACCAGGTCGAAAAGGTCCATGCTGAGCTATACCAGAAAGCACTGGACAATATGGATGATAATGAAGATGCAGACTACTATGTCTGTGAGGTATGTGGTTATACCGTGGAAGGCGAAGCACCCGAAAGGTGTCCTGTCTGTGGTGCTGTTCATTCAAAATTCAGCAAGGTGGAGTGAACAACAGGTATTTTCTGTAAGGCGGGCTATGCCGCCTTTCAAACTTTCTTTTCCGTAAATAATTATCCCAGGAATATTCTGTCATTATTGATCCTGCTTTTTTAATGTCAGTACCGATACATATTTGAACAGACATAACGATTGTGAATTTCATGAAACAAAGCAAAGACCTCGTGAACAGCAGTAACCTTATGCTGGTAGCGGTATTGACCATGCTGCTCCTTGCTGCTCTCATAACCGTGGGCATGCTGACTC
The DNA here is from genome assembly GCF_038432375.1 of Methanococcoides sp. LMO-2. Lineage (NCBI taxonomy): Archaea > Methanobacteriati > Methanobacteriota > Methanomicrobia > Methanosarcinales > Methanosarcinaceae > Methanococcoides > Methanococcoides cohabitans. The sequence goes on along the minus strand of NZ_JBCAUS010000003.1, from coordinate 123,579 downwards.
CACTGATAGTCAGGCTGACCACAGGAGTTGAAATGGCTATGACTCCTGAGTACTTCAATAACAGGAGCGCTCTTCCAACCGCAGGACTGGTGGTATTGCTCACGATGTATTTGCTCTATGGTTACTTCGGTGCGAAGAGAACGTTGTTCGTGGGAGGTCTCACAGTAGCAATGTCCATAGCATTTGTTTTTCTTTCACCATTCGGAAACCTTCCCCTTGATGTTTCGGTCCCAATAGTGAGCATGGGTCTGGTGGCTACATTCTACAAGATCTATATGTCCCTGCAAAGGGATTCCAACATGATGAAACTGCGCGGGGTCAGTGCACACGTCATCCACCTTGGAATCATCCTCATCCTCATAGGTATCGTCGCCAGCAGTAACCTGAAAGTGGATGGTTCTGCTGTTGTCTCCATGGACTCTGCCGGTTAGTTCGAAGGACAGAACTACATGGTCTCGGTTACCGGAATGGATTCCGTTTTCGAAGGTTCACATTACAAACAGTATCATGGTTCATCCTATGCAACCTATGTGGATTTCGATGTCTACAAAAACGGTGCTTATTTTGACAGTGGGCAGGTGAAATACATCACCGATTTCAAATGGGGCCAGACCTACACGACCACATACGTGCATCGTGGAATATTCGAAGAACTTTTCATCGCTCCAAAAGCGCTGAACGAGAACAGTGGTGAGGTCAGCATATATGTAAGAACCGTACCTTTCATCACATTCATCTGGGGTGGCCTTTTCCTGATGCTTGCCGGAATAAGTATTCTTGGAATTATCGATTATTCGGTTGATGGAAAAGCTGCAAACACTGTGGCTAAGATCAAAGGAAAATGGGACAATGGCCCAGAAAGCCGCAAGGGAGGCAAAAAATGAACTTTGGAATGATCCTCATCTGGATAGCCTTCATCCTCGGTGCGGCTTCAGCTGCATATTCCATCATCCACCTGCGTACAAACAGTACCAGTGCAGGTTCACTTTCCAGGAAGCTTGAGCTTGGCTGTACGGCAGCTATCACTCTTGCGATCCTGATGCTGACCTATTACCTGCTTACGGTATCGGCATCCTACGTCTATGTCTACATGCATTCAAGCGTCGACCTTGAATTTGTCTATCGTCTTTCCGCATTGTGGGCAGGCCAGGAGGGTTCCTTCCTGCTCTGGACATGGTTTACACTCCTGATGCTTCTGGCAATGCAGTACACAGGGCATACTAAGGAGCTGTTCGATAGCAGGGTCATGAACATCACCCGGGCCATATGCCTGCTTATCGTTACCGTCTTCTTGATGTTGCTGGTACTGAAGAACCCGTTCTCCATGTATTATGGAGATGTAGGTTCATACGTGGAGATCTCCAACTGGAACCCGTTCGTATCAGCATATCCGCTTACGGACGGACAGGGTATGAATCCTCTCCTGAGAAACCCGTGGATGGCAGTCCATCCTCCGGTACTGTTCCTTGGTTATGCAGCTTTCACAATTCCATTCGCAGCTGCTCTTGCAACCCTTATCATCGATGATGAGAAATGGATAAAGATATCCCGGGACTGGATGAGGATGGCATGGCTCTTCCTCACAGCAGGTATCGGACTTGGCGGTTTCTGGGCATACGAGGTCCTCGGCTGGGGTGCATGGTACTGGACATGGGACCCTGTTGAGACATCCTCACTGATCCCCTGGATAACTGCCACCGCTTACCTTCATGCCCAGACAAGGGTCCAACATGGGGAATACAGGTTCCTCGCGCCGATGCTTGCAGTGACTTCCTTCATACTGGTCATATTCGCAACATTCGTTACCCGTAGCGGTATGTGGGTATCGGTACACTCATGGCAGGACTTTACTCTGGAAGGCATGGTCATCGCTATCTTCCTGTTGCTACTTCTCGGTTCAAGTCTTGTTCTGCTTGTAAGAAGGTACTTCGAGGATGATGAGGATTGATATCATTACGATCGGTAGTGTCAATTTAAGCTTAAGTTTAAGTATAAAAATGAAATTAGACATTTAAAAAAGAAGATCAGGCGAATCTGAAATATATCCTCCTGTTGTTCTTTCCTTTATTCTCTGCCTTGAAGATCTCGATGTGCGGGATCTCACCTGTATTTTTCACATGTGTCCCACCGCATGCCTGATCATCGATCTCCGGTATCCTGATAACACGGATCTCTTCTATCTCTGGAGGGAATGCGTCCTTGAGCTTGACCACCGAGGGTATCGTTAGTGCTTCTTCTCTGGGGAGGATGTCGATCTTCACATCAATTTTCCTGTCGATGACCTCATTTACCTTTGCTTCGTATGAGCCGATCTGTTCCCTGTCAAAGTTCTCCAGATTGAAGTCCACTCGTGTCTTCTCCTCTGCGATCTGGTTCCCTGAGATCTTCGCTCCGGTCTCGTTGTGAATGATCGCACTGAGGATGTGGGATGCGGTATGATAGTTCATGAAAAGGGTACGCCTGTCCCAGTCGATGATCCCTTTTACTTTGTCGCCTTCCTTAAGTCCCGGTTCACTGACCTCGTGGCTGATCTGGCCGTCAAACTTCCCTACGAAAACGACCTTGTACTCCTTCCCATCGCTTATTAGAACTCCGGTGTCGTATGGCTGGCCGCCGGACTTTGGGTAAAAGGCGGTCCTGTCGAGGACAACGAATTTGTCATCCGTCACGCTCAAAACAGTGGCTTCGAATTCCCTGACGTAACAGTCTTTCAGATAAAGTGCTTCCATGCCAGATAATTTGAAAAGATAGTTAATAAATGTTATTTTGAAAAGTGTTGATGTGGAATATCACATCTTCACTCTTCCAATATCAATGTAGTCGATACCATCATCTTCAGGAACCGCATATAGCATGCTTTTCCTGACACTGTTAGCAAGGCGGACAGCCCTTGACATTACAGGAAGTCTGAACTCATGGTCTGAAGGAATTGAATGTACCAGATATTCAGAGTGAGGTATCTTTGCAGGGGATTCCACCTGTGCATAGACACGGAAATGGCTGCCGAACTTGAATCCTGTTTTTGGAACTACTCCTTTCTCACGGAGGTCTGTGTAAACACTGTTCTTCAAAAGGAACTCCGGCTCGATCTTCGAAGCGATCTCTGTAAATGACTCGCTGTCCATCACATTGTCCTGCCTGTCTCTGACATTGATAACACCATTTTCCATCAGGTATCGTGATTCCACAAGGGAAAGCTGAAGCCTTTGCTTATCAAGCGGTTTGCCATAGAAACCGTTCTCAAAGAGCACGGTGGATGCATCCTCGTCCCAGATTATGACCCTGTCCTCGAGGAACGTGGCATCAGTATTGATGTCCGGGTAAAGTGAATCTCCCATTCCGCCCTTTATGCGTGGTCTCTTCACTTCGTAGAATGTGATGTCACTCTCTTCATCTACAATAGCCAGGATCATCTGCTTGCGGACATTTTCCGCTGCGTTCAGTGACCTGAGCAGATCTTTGAGTGGCATTGGCACTCTTTCAGACCTGACATACACGAACTGTTTTGCAGCACCTTTTCCGGGGTGACTTCCACGGGGATACACCCTGAAATCGGTAACTCCGGGCTGGACGTAGAACCCTCTTTCCCTGAGGTCCTTGTAAACGATATATTTTAGCTCGAAAGATGGCTGCAGGGTCGATGCGGTCTTGAAGAATCCTGCGAAATCAAGCACCTCGCCTTTATTCTCCACTTCGATCTTCCCGCGGTATGCAAGATAGGCAGCTTCAATAAGTGTAAGTTCCAGACCTTCGTCCTTTGGTCTTCCATAATAGCCGGTGTTATAGAGTTCGTTAACGGCTTTTTTCTCTGCAAGCACACGATCTTTGATTATTTCTGCTTTCAAGCTTTTTCACTCCTGTATCTTGCTGCTGCATCCACAAAAGATGTGGCAAAGTCCCTGTATGAGGATGCTTCCAGATGGGCATATGCTCCAAGTGTATTATTTTTCACCAGTCCGTCCCATCCGTCTACGATCCCTGTTCCTCGTGATAGTTTTATTGCGAACTTTGCATCGGATGGTATTTCTGTTACTTCGGAATGGTGGAACTCGTGTCCGATGAATGAGTTTCCGCATTTCCCTATGACCGTATCAACATCAAGTGCTCCGATGTTGTAGCTGACCACGCGCTTGTGACCCATAAGCGAATGTCCTGGCAGTGCTCCAACCATCTCATGTGTTGATTCCGGCATTTCCGCCATATGGTATGTGCCTTTTCCTTTTACGCCTGTGGTGATGCGTTCAGTAAGATACATAAGGCCGCCGCATTCTCCATAGATGGGAAGTCCGTCCTCTGCTGCCTTTTTGATATCCTGCCTCATGCTCTCGTTGGCTTCAAGTTCGGAAGCGAAAAGCTCCGGATAGCCGCCTCCGAGGTAAAGTGCATCCACATCCGGAAGGCTCTTGTCATGGATCGGGCTGAAGTACTCGATCCTTGCTCCTGCAAGCTCCAGAAGCTCAAGGTTATTGTGATAATAGAAATTGAATGCTTCATCAAGTGCAACACCGATGACCGGGGCCTCGCCTTCAGTTTTGCGTGCGGTGAAAATGGTAGTTGCTGGCTTTTCCACGGCTTCAGCCTGCCTCGCAAGCTCCAGCACTTTATCGATATCGATACCTTCGGAAACTCTCTTTTCAATAGCAGTGATGCGTTCATCAAGATCGTTGATCCTACGCCTCTCCTCGATGGCGGGGACAAGTCCCAGATGGCGCATGGATATCTGCATAGCATTGTCCCTTGGGATTATTCCAAGAACAGGGACGCCTGTAAAATGCTCCACAGCTTCCTTTGCCTTTTTAGCATGTCTCATGCCGCCGATGTTGTTCAGTATCACGCCAACGATGTTGACGTCGGGATCGAAGTTCTTATAGCCGTTCACAAGAGCGGCGGCGGAACGTGTGATACTGCGTGCATTGATGATCAGAATGACAGGGCAGTTCAGCATCTTGGCTACCTGGGCAGTGCTTCCCGTTTCGCCAAGGCTTTCCAGCCCTTCGAAAAGTCCTCTCACGCCTTCGATAACAGCAATGTCCGCTTTCCCGTCGACCTCACATGCATGTGTGAACACATCAAGCACGCCTTCCTTTTCCATGAGGTAACCGTCGAGGTTACGAGCACGTCGCCCGGTGATCTCAGAGTGATAGCTGGGATCGATGTAATCAAGTGCGACCTTAAAGGGCTGCACACTGTATCCTCTGGAAGTGAGGGTTGCAAGCAGTCCTGCTGTGATGGTGGTCTTGCCTGAGGAAGACCTGTCGGCTGCCAGGAGAATTCTTGGCATGTCCATTTTTCTGTCTGCTGTTTCAGCTGGCATGAGATGTTCTCTTTTTATCTTGTAAGTTCTCTCAGGCGTTCATCATCAAGGGCTTCCGGCATGACCGAACTGTCCCTTTCCATGATAGCCTGTGCAAGTTTGCGATAGACCTGTGCTACGTTGGAGTCCGGTGCTTTTTCCATTACAGAGAAACCGTCTCTCTCGCAGTCCTGTACGATCTGCTCCTTAGGGATGAATGCCATGAGCTCGCTTCCGATCTCGGATGCGAACTTTGTGACGATCTCTTCCTCACGGCTTACGCTACGGGAGTTGCAGATAATTCCGCTAAGAGGCGTATTGATCTTTGCAAGTCCCCTGCAGATGTTGTTAGCGGCATAGAGTGGCATGTACTCACCGGATGTCAGCACGTAGGCTTCCTTCACAAGTCCCTTGCGAATAGGTGCGACAAAGCCGCCACATACGATATCTCCGGGGACATCGTAGATGATAAGGTCCATTTCGTTAAGTGATTTTGATATCTTCTTGAGAGTCTGGATAGCAACGATGATTCCGCGTCCGGCACATCCGATTCCGGGCTCAGGTCCGCCGACCTCTACACATTTTACGCCTTTGTAGCCTTCGTGGATAACGTCCTCTTCTTTCACATCGACGCCGTCACGCAGAAGATCAAGGATCGTTGGTATGCGCTTGCCTCCAAGCAAAGTAATGGATGAATCGCTCTTCGGGTCACAGCCTATGATCATTACCTTGTATCCTTCATCTGCGCAGGCAGCTGCAACGTTGGATGCGGTGCTTGATTTTCCGATACCGCCCTTTCCATAGATGGCTATTCTTTTCTGTATTGTCATCTCTGAATGCTCCGTTCAAATTGATTCTTTTGCAACTTCCCTTAATGTGGCTCCGAACTCGGATTCTACTATGTGGTTGACACCAAGTGTCTTTGGATGCAGGTCGATCTCCACCAGAACATGTTCATGTCCCAGTTCCTTGAGAGGCAGTACCTGTCTTGGGCCGTTGGTGACGGAAATGATCTCCATGTCGGACAGGTGGTCCATTGGTATGGCGTGTGGAACTCCGGTTATCACGGCAAAGTCGTAGTCGCTGTACTTCTCCTCTATCAGCTTATCGATGGTAGCGCCTGCAACCGGATACTCGTCCAGTCCGCCAATGATCTCATGGATCGGAATGTCCTTCTCCTCAAAGTCTCTCATGATGCATTCTGCATGGTGGCGCACCCTCGGAAGCCCAAGACCAACGTCGGTGTTGGACATATTGATGATATTATCTGCCTTGCCAAGCTGTTCAGCTATCTCATTCACAGCGACAGTGATGTCTGCGAACATGTAACCGGTCTCTTTCTTGGCGTTCATGATAGTGATTCCGCGCTTGCCTTCCTTGAGAAGTTCGATGATCCTCTGTGCTACCTTGTACTTCACATCACCGCGGGATGGTGCAAGGTATTCCTTACTTGCAGCACCGTGGCGCAGTTCAACGTTAGTAGCCTCTTCCAAAAGGTGCTGCTGCCTGCTGAACTCTTCCATGTCGATGATGCCTGCATTAAGGGCGGATTCCAGTGCAAAGAGCACACCTTTGGTGTTGTTCCTGTATCCTGCGTGGACCTCTACTTCAATGACGGGCACATCCAGATCTGCTTCCATTACCGGTTCATGCATCTCCTCGCCTATGATCATGCTTGCGCAGGTTCCTACAACTCCGATGAGCTTTGGGTGGAACATGTCGTTTACCTTGTGGAGCACATTGACAAGTTCACGATGTCCTCCGAAAACGAAACCGCTTTCATCAAGGGCTGTTGTCACAACATGTATCCCGTCCTCTTCCAGCAGTCTTGCGTGCTTGAAAGAGCATCCTGGCGGACCGTGAAGTATTGCAACATCAACGTTCAGGTCCCTCAAAGTATACAATGCGGCCACGATGGAGCTTGGTCGTGGGTGTATGATCGAAATATTCTTATTATCCATGACAGGTCCTCATTTTCATCGATTCGTTTTATCTGAAACACTTAACACATAATATAATTATATCGCCAATATTGGTACATTGTAAAGCTGAGGATAGTCCTTCCTCAAATGATCCTGCATAATATGCGTCATCATATTTTATATCACGCATCCGGCTTCCGACTAACACAATTTTGTTAAGATATTTTCCATTTTTCATTAAGAAGTCAGAAACGTCCTCCGGCGGGAGGCCTTCACACACCTGTTCAGCTTCTTCTCCCAGTACCATGACAATTTCCATGCCATTGGAGTCGGAATTGATATCCGATGCAATAGCGGAAGCATAATCAAGTGCCTTTTCCACAGAACGGATGTCCATGCCCGAATTTGAGTTATCAATTAGTATTCTGCCTTCGAGCTCATCTTTTACCATCCTTCCTGTAAGGCCCCTGAAATTCTGTAATGTCCCAACGATCTGCTTCTCTTCAATTCCCATGGTTATCGAGATAGCAGTAGCAGCGGAAAATGCAGTCCTGTAAGCCGAAAGGTCGAATCCCTCTTCCATAATTGGTTCTATTGACCGGTCCTTTGAAGATATAACAACATTGTTCCCGTTGATCTCAAGGCTAAAGTCTGCATTTTTATCGTTTTTATCACTGAATGTGATCATTTCAAGGTCTTTCTCTGCAGCCCTTTGCAGTGCTTTTCCGGCGTCGCAATTTACGATGACCATACTTCCTTCCTTTGCATTGTCCAGCATCTGCAGTTTAGCATCGCTTGCAAGGGCGGTATTATTTGCGATCCCGTAGTCCTGTTCAAGGGATGTTATGACTCCAATATCAGCACATCCTGTGCCGCCTATGGATGTCTCGAGGATGAACACTTCCGGTCTGATGTTCGCCTCTTCTGTTTTTGCGATAGCAGAAAGGATGCTTCCGGGAGCTATGCTCAAGCCCTTGTGAACGATGGTAGCAATTCCGTTTTTCCAGTATTCCAGTCCTCTGGATGTGTGGAGTACGACATCCATGCTTCTTGAGAGGATGTCTGCAAGGATAGAAGCGGTACTGGTCTTGGCCTTTGTACCTGTAAGTTCGATGACCTTTGAAGTCGAAAGCCTTCCGCTTTCCAGAATAAGTTTTCCCACCATCGTATGGTGGCTGATGATCGTGTTCCCTTTTTCTCTTGCACTTTTCAGTACATGGTACTCAGGGTTAAGATGTACAGGTGCAACTACTGTTTCTGTGGTTTTAAGTTCAAAAGCTTCACCTGAAGAAAGAACAGGGAATATCTGCTGCAGGTCGGTAATAGTCGCATTGTCCAATGTATCATAGACGTCAATGGCACGTACATTGTATCCAAGTCGCACCATCTCTTTAGCGATCGGTATGCCGGCGTGCGTCAGGTCGAGCACGACAGCATCCCTTTGACCTGCAGTCATATTCTGTGAGTTTATTGTTTACAGTACTTCGGATGCTCTCTCGAACACAAGGTCTGCAAGAAGCTCGTGGTGACCAAGTGGCTTGCCGTAGACAACAGGAACTTCCTGACCATCGACTGTGTACTTGCCCTCGTTGGTCTCAGCATCGAGCTTGAGGATCTCCGGGATGTCTTCTGTGATGTGTACGCCGGATGCAAGGAACACAGGCACTGCTGCGATCTTTGTAACACCTGTACCTTCAAAGGATGCAAGTCCTTCATCTACGGATGGGCCGCAGTTCTCCATGAAACCGACCTTCACGACGTATTCTGGGTGCTTCTTTGCAATTGTGTCTGCAATTTCTGAAACAACTTCCTTGTTGTAAGGCAGTCTGCTTCCGTGTCCAATAGCCAGAATTCCGATCTTTTCGCTCATTTTTATTACCTCTTATGTTTGAACTTGATTATTTATTCATGGTGTTCATACGATTGCACACCATTTGTGTTACTCCTTAGATAATGTGATTACATAAAAACAATTCGGATTTTATCTGCGGTGTTAATTAAGACAAAAGAAACCAGGTTAAAATACCCTGATAACATTGCCTCAATAATAATTGTAAAAAAGAAAATCAGTAAAGAAGAGAAAAGAAAAGAAAAGAAAATAATAATATAAAAAGATCAGACGACGTCGTAATCGCCGTCATCCTCTTTGTAACTGTCAGCGCCGATCATAGCAGCTTCGATGGAGTCGATCCCGTCAAGCCATTCTGCGACAAGTCCGTATGGGAGTTCTTCCATTGATTCAGGAAGTGAGTTTCCATCAAGCACAAGTGCCCCTATCTGGGCGACATAGCCAATTGCAGAGTCAATGTCCTCGGCTTCTTCGGCTTCCACAGCTGCACTGATGAGATCATCGATCTTTGCTTTCTTGTCGAATCCTTCAGCAATGAAGCACTCACATGCAGCAAAGCTGCCGATGAGGGATGTCTGGAGGGATTCGATCATAAGGTCAATGTCTTCGGATATTGGTTCGACCTCTGCCAGTGCAATTCCCCTGATATCATCAAGTATTGCCATGGCGTCTTCTGCAGAAAGGGCATTGCTTTCATATTTTGCAATTACTTTGAGACATGCGAGAATGATATCATCCGTCATGTTCACAAAGACCGCACCTTCCTTCTCAGTGTTTTCTTCTTCTTTGAATTCGAACCCGCTTTCCTTCACCTGTCCAAGCCAGTTGTTCCAGCGAGCCGTTGTATAAAATTCATGATCTATTTTTTCATGAGCTTCTGGCATCTTGATACCTCGTTTTATTGTCACTTATGCTTTTATGTAGGACATGTTTCCAGTATTCATATAAAAGACATTCGAACCGTTTCAGAGCAATAGTTCCACTTTCTTCAGGGAAACTGATGGGTCGGATTCGATCTCCACGCTTTCCATCACTTCATTGATGGTGCATTTGTCCCCGTTACGAAGTCCCTTTGGATAGCACAGGTCGTATGTCTCAGTATCCAGGTCCGCGTCACAATTTGGTGCCTGGTAGCGTATGGTTGCGCCCTTGATCGCCTTTTTGGAGTCGATAGCTGCAATGATCGGTGCTTTGATCACGTCTACCACCATTGCTCCGGTGTCATGGACAAAGCACTCATGAACTGTCTGGTTCCTTACCTTGACTATCCTGTACTTCCTTCCTTTTTCAAGACCCATGCAGGTGTTCTTTAACTTGCACTGTTCACATTCCGGTGCTTCGCCTTCGAAAAAGAACTCCTGGCCTTCCTTTGCAAGTTTGGTTCCAATGAGTGTTATTGCGGTATCCATGTCCTCCATTTTAATCACCTTGTGTTATATGAAATTGTAATGAATTTTGAAGTTATGCTTTAAATTATGTTTGAAATATGATGTTCATAGTAGATATCTGCGTTAGTTGTCTGACCATCTGATCTTTCATTGTTTATCTACTATAGTTAGTATACCCCTATCTTCCGCCGATAGTTCCTTTGTAATCTGCTTTCAATAGCTTTTCAGGATATGACCTTTGTCTTCCTTGCAACTATCTCAGCAGCATCAGGCGTCAGGCCGGTGCCAAGTATCGTATATCTTTCGGGACGGATGGTATGTGAGAGTACAAGTGCTTCTAATATATACTTATCTTCAATTCCAAGCTCCTCTGCACTCACCGGGGCATTGATTACCTGAAGCGCATCCCGTATGCTCTTCCAGTCGCCGCCATGAAGATACATCATTAGTATTGTTCCCACTCCACACTGTTCCCCGTGAAGTGCCGGTACGGGTGCTACCTTGTCAAGAGCATGGCTGAACATGTGCTCGGAACCTGATGCCGGCCTGGAAGAGCCTGCAATGCTCATTGCAACACCGCTTGAGACCAGTGCCTTGACCACCATTCGTACTGAACTTTCCAGTTCCGGTTTGATGGTGTCAGCAGAATCTATCAGGATCTGTGCCGTCATGCTTGACAATGCTGCTGCATATTCACTGAAGGGCACGTTCTGGAGGCGGGTTGCAAGCTGCCAGTCCAGCACTGCTGTACAGTTGGAGATAATGTCTCCGCATCCCGATGCCAGCAGGCGGTACGGGGCTTCTGCAATGATATCTGTATCAGCGATGACCGCCATGGGTGCATTTGCCTGGATCGATGCTGTTTTATTTCCATCTCTTATGGACGCTCTGGATGAAACTATCCCGTCATGTGATGCAGCTGTTGGAACGCTGATGAAAGGGACCTCGATCTCGGTGGCTGCAAGTTTTGCAACATCTATGGACTTGCCGCTGCCTACCCCCAGGAGGTATTCAACTCCTGATTCAAGGGCCTGCTTTCTGACCCTGTCCACCTCTTTCATTGATGCAGCTTCTGAGACGATCATTTCAACTCTCTGGCCGCTGTCCGTCAGGGAGTCGTGGACTATGTCGCCGGCTATCTTTCTCGTGCTCTTGCCTGTGACAATCAATGCATTGTCGGCAAGTTTCAGGTCTGCGCAGACATTCTTTACGTCGTCGATGACTCCATGTCCGACTACGACATCCCTTGGAAGTTGCATCCATTTCTTCTGTGCGTTCATATCCTGCGTCACGTCCATATTCCCTATAATAGATGTATGATATCGCTACGATCTTCTGTTATCTCAGATACCATATATTAATAAGTATTAGTGTTATTAGGTTGTTCCTATAGCTCTTTCAAGTGATTATCAATGTGCCCGTTCGTAGATAAAATTATGCAATTTGTTAATGAGTACTATCTTGACCCCATTTTCCAGGATAGTGGATATAATCCCGTAAATACTCTTACCTGGGCACTGATTCTGGGAATATGCGTGTTTGCAGTGGCAAAGCTGCTTGATAAATGGAAAGTTGAGGTGGATGAGAGGTTTGTGTTCTCAATCATTCCCTTTATTCTTGCAGGCTCTTCCCTCAGGGTAATGGAGGATGCCGGCATATTTGAGCGTCCCCTTAGCTATCTTTTCATAACGCCGAACATCTATTTCGTCGTGTTCGTTGCTACTATTATATGCCTTCTGTTCTCAAGATGGCTTTACTCCTCAGGGAAGGTCACTGACTGGCACAGGTCCTTTGCATTACTTGGACTCGGCTGGTTCACACTTAACATCATAACCCTTCTTGTGGTTGAAGATATAGAACGTCCCTTCACCCTGATCGCGATCCTTTCTTCTGGAACGCTCTTTGCCGGTGCTGTCTATTTCATGCTGGAAAAGGCCGGATGGTCCTATGTGAATGACCGTCTCAACATGACCATCATCTGGGCACACCTGCTGGATGCATCCTCAACCTTTATCGGGGTTGACACCCTTGGATATTATGAGAAACATGTGGTTCCTGCCTATCTCATCGACCTGACCGGCACGGCCCTTGTAATGTATCCTCTGAAAATGGCCATATTCCTGCCTGTGATATATCTTCTGGACACACAGTTCACAGCAGATGAAGAGTCACGCAACCTGAGGACATTCGTGAAGATGGTCATAATCGTACTGGGTCTGTCCCCTGCATGCAGGAATACGATCCGCATGGCTCTTGGGATCTGATATTAATGGACAATGCGAAAACCGGCGAAACGGGTGTGGATGATATTCCAATGGATGGCGACGCAACAAATGAAATTGTAACTGACACCATTGAGGTCTCCGTCTTTAAAAAGGAAAATAAAATGGTCTGTGAAAGCGGCTTATGCAAGGTCCGTGCCTACCTGTCAGGCCTTGTCCCTGAGATCACAGTAGTTGTCCTGTTGTTCATATTATCCGGTATCGCAGGATATCTCTACACTGCGTTCAATCCTGCATCATCCGATGTTGCCCTTGAAGGCCTGGAAGAGCTTGTTGAGCTTATCATGAACATGACACCTCTGGAGATCATGCTGTTCATCTTCTTCAACAACGCCATTAAGAGCCTTTTTGCATTTGTCCTGGGGCTTGGTTTTGGATTGATCCCACTACTGTTCGTGCTGTCCAATGGCTATATTCTTGGGGTCGTAACCTATCTTGAATCTCAGGAGAATGGTTTTACCTACATCTTTCTGGGTATCATGCCCCACGGGATCATCGAGCTTCCGATGATATTGATATCCGCAGCCATGGGTGTGAGAATGGGGCTCAACGTGATCAACTCAATGGCAGGAAGATATGTTGATATAAAAGGCGAGTTCAGGCAGGGTATCAGTATCTTCTTCCGCTTTATTATGCCGATGCTCTTGCTGGCAGCAGGGATCGAGACGTTCATTACGCCTGTGGTGATCGGCCTGTATACAGGCATCATCTGATCGCATCTTTGTTCTTTGTGCTATCATCCTGTTTGTCTTTAGTCTGCTTCTCATTTATTTTCGAGGAATCATCTGAATGATCATTTTCTTCCCTTTTTGCCATTGCAATGAAGGAATTTATCAGGGATGGCAATAATAAGCCTTTTATACGACTGAATTATTGTATCACAAAAATCCGGAGAACAAAGGATGATCGACAGGAAAGAGATTATTGAGATTGCTGAGAGCTATTATACTGATAATATCAAGATCGGAGCGGTTGCTTCCCATTCAGGACTGGACGTCTTTGATGGTGCTATCGAGGAAGGATTTGAGACCTACGCGATATGCCAGTCCGGCCGTGAGAAGACCTACACCGACTATTTCAAGTCCCAGAGGGATGCTGAGGGCAATGTTGTTCGCGGCATTGTTGATGAGTACGCTGTCTATGACAGGTTCGATGAGATCCTGCGTCCAGAAAACCAGCAGAAGCTCATTGACGACAACATTCTTTTCGTTCCAAACAGGTCATTCACCTCATACTGTGACATCGATGCAGTGGAGAACGACTTCCGCGTGCCTATGGTGGGCAGCAGGAACATGCTCCGCAGTGAGGAGAGAGGTCTTGACCAGGACTACTACTGGCTCCTTGAAAAGGCAGGTCTCCCCTTCCCTGAGCGTATCACAGATCCGGAAGATATCGATGAGCTTGTAATGGTAAAGCTCCCTCACGCTGTCAAAAAGCTCGAACGCGGTTTCTTCACAGCAGGAACCTACAGCGAATACGTCGAGAAGTCCGAATCTCTCATCAGGCAGGGTGTCATCACAAGGGAAGCTCTTGCGGAAGCAAGGATCGAGCGCTACATCATCGGCCCTGTGTTCAACTTCGACCTGTTCTACTCCCCGATCGAGGAAGAGATGAACAAGACCGAACTGCTTGGTATCGACTGGAGATTCGAGACAAGCCTTGACGGTCACGTAAGGCTGCCTGCACCACAGCAGATGACCCTTGCAGAGCACCAACTTACTCCTGAATACACCGTCTGCGGACACAATTCAGCAACACTCCGTGAATCTCTCCTGGAGGAGGTCTTCAAGCTCTCTGAGGCATACATAAAGGCATCCAAAGAATACTATGACCCAGGGGTCATCGGTCCGTTCTGTCTCCAGACCTGCATCGACAAGGACCTTAACTTCTACATATATGATGTTGCCCCAAGGGTAGGTGGCGGTACCAACGTCCACATGTCCGTAGGTCACCCATACGGCAACACCCTCTGGCGCAAGCCAATGAGCACCGGAAGACGTGTAGCAATGGAAGTTCGCCGCGCCATCGAGTCCGGCCAGCTCGACAAGATCATCACATAAGTTCGCTCTGGCGATCTACCTTAGTAGAAAAGCTCCTCCTGGGTGGGGAGTTTTTCAATTTTCTTATTTTCATATTTTCATTTACTCCGCCTTCAGGTATTCTTTAATTCCTTCGCCTTTTCCAAGTGATCATAATCCAAAAATTCTGGTGTTATGCAACATTTATTATATTTAAATCTCCATTCCTATAATCAGGTCTTATTTTCTTATATTTTACTTTTCTTCGGCGAAATGGTTTTATACTTTTTATTATAATAATAATTATTATGATGAGGCTAGTTGTGTGTATGTTCACATGATGCTCTTATCAGGAGAAGGTTCTCATGAAAATTGTACATGCACAAACTGTACTCGCTGAGGACCAGCTTGAAGCACTCAAGAAAAAGACCGGTGAAACGTCTACAAAGGATGCCCTGAGTAAGGCGGTAGATCACTATCTTGAGTGTGAGTACACTGACATGAGTGATGAGATGTGGACTCATAAGCTAGAAAAAGTGGTACAGAAGAAGCAACAGAAAAGTATTTAATTGAACCTAGTAATATAAAAGTGGAGGAATATACTTTGTTTAAAATGAACAGAAATGAAGACGCAGTGTCTCCGGTCATCGGTGTAATCCTGATGGTCGCAATCACTGTGATCCTTGCTGCTGTTATTGCAGCATTCGTGTTTGGAATGGGACCATCCGAGATGGCACCACAGGCTAGTGTAAGAGCAAGTGCAGCTGAGACAGACACTGGTTTTGCAATTATAATGCTCGAGCATCAGGGTGGAGATGAGATAGTACTTTCATCAACAAGTACCACATTCCTTGTTGGTGGACAAGAAGTCGTTTATACTTCTGCTGTTGATGAGAGATTTACTGCCGGTGAGCGCCTGTACATTGGTACAAATGGTACTTTCATGATAGGTAACACTACAACTGAAGCTGATTTAGTAGCAGCTGCAGATTTGTACAACATTGGTAATTCCAGTGATATAAGGGAAGTATCAATCGTTGATGTTACCAGCCAGCAGATGATTTCATCACTCGATGTAAGGTTCTAAATTCAATAAGCATGGTGCTTAATCGGCACCATTCTTTTTTTTAATTTTCTATCAAGCCTTCAATCGAAGCAACATTCTCACTTTTATTATGTCAAAAGGGGTTATTCATATGTTCAACATAAGTCGAAATGAAGACGCTGTGTCGCCAGTTATTGCTGAAATCATGATGGTTGCAATCGCTGTCATCATTGCGGCCGTCATTGCAGCGTATGCACTTGGAATGGGGGCACCTGATTCAGTTCCCGTATCAAATATCAATGCAGTTGAAGATACAGCAACTGGATACAATGTTATCATGCTCGAGCATCAGGGCGGAGATGAACTATATCTAGGTACCGCAAACACAAAGATGTTGGTTGGCGGTGAAGTTGTTGATGTATCACTGCTGACAACTGATGAGGATTTGAAATTCACATCCGGTGAAACCATATGCATTTTCAAAGAAGCGGATGTTGGCGGGTTTGCAGTCGGAACAACTGATATGTTGAATACCGAAATTACCGCTGGTGATGTGAGTGACATCTTTTCTGGTGGGTCTGATGTTAAGTTTATTGACATTGCCACACAACAGATAATCGCTGATCTTGATGTTAGATTCTAAGTATGGTGCAGCCATGCATCATCCATTTTTTACTTAATGCCGCAGATTGCCTTATTTTGCGTATGCCATAGCATCGACGGACGCTATGTTACAAGTCTGTACCAATAATTTAAATGGGAATCAAGCATTTACCTTATTGGAGGGTCAAAAATAGTTGGAAAAAATGATAATGGAAATGCAGCATCAACAGTGATGCCGGAGTTCCTTATGTTTGCAATAGGTTTAGTTGCTGCTGTTGTTCTTGTAGCTTATGCACTTCTTGCATGAATGCGGATCTGGTATCAAAGTCTGCTGTCAAGGAGATATGACTGGTTTCAGGTTCTAAAAGTTAGAAAAATGGTGCATAACTGCACCAAATACTCCTTTTAAATCCAATTTATGCTATAAAACAGTTGAAGTGATATCTTACTTCAACGTGCATTCCGTGATCTCGTTCTCAACACTCGTGGCCATAATTGCAGCGATCTCTTCCAGATTTCCACCCTGCCCAAGTGTCCACATCAACTTCACCAACGCAACCTCTGGAAGCATGTCTTCACCTTCGATAGCACCGGCTTTCAGTATATCCCTTCCTGTATCGTAGACACGGTCGCAGATACGTCCGTTCAAACACTGTGATGTCATGACAACCGGAATTCCTGCTTCGGTGGCACGCCTAATGTTTGGGATCCAGTCGGTGGAAACATGGCCAAGTCCGGTTCCTTCAATGACGATTCCTTTGTAACCGGAGTCGACGTAGTAGGAAAGGATGTCCGGATCGGCACCTGGTACGAACTTTACCAGAGCACACTTTGGCTCGAGTGTAGATCTGACTTCCAGCTCATGGGTGCCGCGTTTGGTGTATGGCAGGATTGTCTCGATCTTCTTTGTGGAGTAATCCACGTAGCCTATCGGGTCGGAGTTGATGGACTGGAAGGCGTTCCTTCTGGATGTGTGCATCTTCCTGACCTTTGTGCCGTAATGGATGGCACAGCGGTCATCGCAGGCGGAGTCGTGCATGACCACACATACTTCGGCAATGTCACTGACAGCGACCTTTGTGGCACAGATAGCATTCATGGCATTATCACTGCTGGGTCTGTCAGCACTGCGCTGGGAACCCACGAAGACGATTGGCACCGGTGTCTTAAGCATGAAGGACAGGGCGGCTGCGGAGTACATCATGGTGTCTGTTCCATGTGCCACGATGATTCCATCAGCACCGTTCTCGATCTCCTCGGCAACAGCCTGGGCGAGTTCGGTCCAGTACTCGGTCTTCATGTTTTCGGAAAGGATGTTGTAGACTACCCTGCCGCTGATGTTTGCTATCTCAGTGATCTCCGGGATGGCATCCACGATATCGTCGGCTGAGAACTGTGCTGTGACAGCGCCTGTGCGGTAGTCCACTTTACTGGCGATCGTTCCGCCGGTGGATAGGATGGTGACCTTTGGGAGTTTCTTTGATGGCTTTGCTTTCCCTTCTGCCGTCTTTTTCGCTGATGCTTTAGGTTGGGCTTTCTCAAGCAGGGTTATCGTTGCTCCTTCAGGGTCAATCCCTGCATTATAACCGCTGACCATCTTGACCACAACATGGTCGGTGGTGGTTGGCATCACGATGCCCTCGTAAACATTTCCGTCCTTCTCTATCCTTATCCTGTCACCAAGTTCAAAATCCATCATCATCCCTCATAATTCGTCATCAATATGATCTCTAATTCTAACATATCAGGCATCCATGTAGTTATCCACTACACTGAACAGTGCTTCCATGGCGCTGTCAACATTTGCCTTCAGTCCTTTAAGGCTATCCTCGTCTCCGGATGACCTGCTTCTGCAGTTGCTGACCAACTGCTGCATGGTGTCCGGTGATGGTCCGCCTGTCACGGTTCGCTTCCTGACGTTCAGTATCGGGTCGAGCGCCTCGTTTACCATCTGCTCGGTCAGTCCTCTTCCGCTCAGGCTCTCTCCGATAACATTGTGAGCGACCGCATCGATCTCTCCAAGTGTCGGCTCGCCGTTTCCGCGAGCAAGCACACCCACGATCTGGTGTGCTGTCCTGAACGGGATGTCACAGACACGTACCATGGTGTCTGCAAGCTCGGTTGCGGTTGTGAAACCTGCTGTTGCCAGGCCTGCCATGTTCTCCTTGTTGATCTTCATGGTTGCGATCATTCCGTTCATCACCCTGACAGATGATCTTGTTGTCTTCAGGGAGCGCCACATGTTCGGTGTTGCTTCCTGAAGGTCACGGTTGTAGCTTAATGGGAGTGCTTTGCAGATGGATATCAGCGACATAAGTGAACCGATGGCAACACCGCTTTTCCCTCTCAGCAGTTCGGCGGTGTCGGGGTTCTTCTTCTGAGGCATGATGGATGAGGTGGAAGCATACCTGTCATCCAGTTCAATGAATGCGAATTCGGATGTGGACCAGATCACAAGCTCTTCTGCCATCTTGCTCAGGTTGATCATCAGGTTTGCGAAGACAGATGCTGTCTCTATCAGGAAATCACGTGAGCTTACGGCATCCATGGAGTTCTCAACGATCCCGTCAAAACCGAGAAGTGTCCTTGTCCTTTCCCTGTCAAGATCAAATCCGGTGGATGCAAAAGCAGCAGCGCCAAGTGGGCTCATGTTCACGCGTGTGTAACAGTCCCTTGTACGCTCGAAGTCACGGCCAATGGCATTTGCATGGGCTGTCAGGTGGTGTGCCAGTGTTGTTGGCTGTGCGTGCTGAAGGTGTGTGAATCCCGGCATGAGCGTGTCGACATTTTCTGAGGCTACATCGATCAGCGTGTTGCGAAGTGCAAGCAGGTCTTCCATGATCATTAAGAGCTCATTTCTGAGGGTGAGCCTGATGCAGGTGGCGACCTCGTCGTTGCGTGACCTGCCGGAGTGCATACGTCCACCGACATCTTCTCCCACCATGTCAATAAGTCTTGACTCAAGGGAGATATGAATATCCTCATAGGTATGGTCGAGCTTCTCGATGCCTTCCTCCCTGATCTTCAGGAGACCTTTCAATATTTCCCGGCAGTCCTCTGCCCTAATCACATTTCTCTCTTTGAGCATGACCGTGTGTGCAAGGTCAACCAGGATATCCGAATTGAATATCCATTTGTCAGCACTCATTGAGGAGGTGAACTCTATGATCTCTTCATCAGGAACGGAAGCCAGTCGGCCTCTTCTTAAAATGTCGCTCATTCAATACCTCGGGATTATCTAATAATGGATTGGAAAGGTTATGTAGCGTGGTATGCCACAAAGACTTAAAAACGAATCGGTTTCCCTTGTAGATTCATGCACTTATTGCTGAGGCCAGAGACAAATCGTGAGTGTATTTCCGGAGAAATTGACTTAGAGTGATTTAATACGACTTGACTTGGTTTCACTTGATTAAAATCAAATAGAATGCTTCTGATTCCGGATGTCGGGGCCAGGTGGTTCTGTCCTATTAGGAAGCAGGACATGAATTTCCGTTCCCATGTTCTCTCCTTCGCTCTCTGCCCAGATCTTGCCGCCGTGGGCTGTGACTATTTCCTTGCAGATGTAGAGTCCCAGGCCGGTTCCGCCGTATTTGCGCTTGCGTGTGGCATCGATCTGGTAGAAACGGCGGAAGAGCATCGGGATGAGGTCAGGCGGGATGCCTATTCCTGTGTCCTTCAGGACGATGTGCAGGAATTCATCTTCCACTTCAACGGTGAAGTTGAGTGTTCCGCCTTCGGGGGTGAACTTGATGGAGTTATCCACGATGTTGGTGAACGTATCAGTGAGCTTGTCCCTGTCACCATTTACCAGGGGTAGGTCGGTGGGGATATTCGTCTCAACTTTGAGCTCTTTCTTCTCGATCTGTATTTTCAGATCCAGAAGTGTCATGTCGATTATCTCTCCAATAGATATCGGTTCAAAATTATATTTTACCGTGCCTGACTGCACTCTGCTTATGTACAGCAGGGAATCCACAAGCCTTTTCAGCCTTTCAGCGTTGCGAAGCACCGTGGTCTCCACTTCCTTTTGCTTGTCGGTCAGTGGTCCCAGCGATTCCTCGGATATCAGTTCGGTATAGCCTTTGATGGATGTGAGGGGAGTTTTGAGCTCATGGCTAACGTTGGAGAGGAATTCATCCTTCATCCTGTCCAGTGATTTGAGCTCCTCGTTGGCCGTGGCAAGGTCTTCCGCATATTTGATCATTGCTTCTTCTGCTTTGACACGGGCAGTAATATCCTCAACGATCCCGACACCACCCAGCAGTTTCCCGTCATCTGAGATGTTCGGGCTGTAATCTGCTTTTATTGGTGTGGTCTTTCCGCTTAATGGGTTCTTGTACTTTCCTTCATAATGTCCGGATTTCCTGGAGAAGATCGCCTTTACAGCTTCTTTCATCGCCATGTCATCGATATCCTTTATCATGTTCATACCAATGATCCTGTCCTTTGGTACATCCATGATCTTTGCGATATTGTCATTACAATGGGTTATGTTTGCATCTTCGTCGAAATTGAATATTCCAAGCGGTGAGTTCTCAAAAATGAACCTGTACTTCTTCTCACTTTCCAGAAGGGCTTCCTCGGCCAGTTTGCGGTCGGTGATATCGATCATGATGCCCTGGTAGTATGATGGCTTATTTTCCTCATCATATCCAAGCAGTGACCGTTCAGCTACCCATCTTATTTCACCTGACTTTGTCAGTATCCTGTATTCCTTTGAAAAGAATTGCCTTCCTTCAATTTCAAGCTGTGTCACGTCATTACGGACAAAATCAAGATCTTCCGGATGGATTATGTCTCCGTATATCAGTTTTCCGGATGTAAAGTCCTCCGGGGTATACCCGAACTGGGATATGTTATCTGAAACGAACTCCACCGGCCAGTCCTTTTCTGCTGTCCAGAGGAATGCGATCACCGGACTGTTCTTGTAGATATCTTCAAGTTTCTTCTTTGAGCTTAGCATGTCCTTGAAGGTCTTTTCGCGAATCTTCTGCTCTGAAACGCTTTCCACAGTACATATTATCCCGGAATACTTCTCCGCTTCGTCCACCATTGGAAAAATATGCCCGGTCTGAATGCTAAGTTTTCCTTTAGGGGTCAGAAATTGTAATGAGTGATAACGCGAAGGTTTCAGCGTATCTTTCACACGAAGTGATAGTTCCCTGAAATGTGCTTCATCCCCTACGCTGAGCTGTGCCAGTTCCATAAAATACTTAAGGTCTTTTCCAATGATCCTGTTTCCTGGGAGGCCGGTTATATCTTCCATCCCTTCATTGAAATAGATGAACTTGTTGTCGGTATCGACAGCCCATATCCCTTTATACATGCTGTCGAGCAGTTTGTCTGGCAACCCCTTCATAACATCTCCTCGCACGAGTCAGTTTTTTGTTGAAGCTAATGCTAGTGGGTACAGGATATCGATCTTTTTGAGGATCTGCTCATATTTATGTGGAGCTCCGCTCGAATAGCTACAACTTATCCCATAATTAAGTTGATCCTGCTCAAATTAATAAGTTTTGGCAGTTTCAAGTTTAAGGTTCCTCTGCATACCTTTTCAGTTTCACAAAGAATACAGATCCCTGGCCTTCTGGATTGTCCCTTACTCCGACATCCCCTTTGTGCAGTTCAATGGTCCTCTTGACGATCGCAAGTCCGAGTCCGGATCCTCTCACTCCGGTCTTGTTAACCCGCTTGAAACGGTCAAAGACGGTAGACTTGTGTTCATCCTTGATTCCTTCTCCAAAGTCTGTGACAGTGATCTCTGTGAACTCCCCTTCTTCTTTTACATCAACGACCACTTTGCTCTTTTCAGGACTGTACTTTATAGCATTTGATATCAGGTTCGTGAAGACGGTTTCAATGATAGGGTTGGCCAGTACATAATGTGGTTCCTTTGCGTTGAACTCGATGTCCATTTCCTTGTTGCTTGCATGTGTTGTCAGGATCTCAGTAGAATGCTCGATTATACTGGTCACGTTCTGCATTGTGAGCTCAAGCTCTTCTGAGCTTTCCAGCTTGGCAAATTCTGCAGCAGAGTGTATCATTTCGATGAGGTTGTCGTTGTTCTTCATTATTCTTTCGAGCAATAGCTTCGACTGCTCGTCTGTTTCCGTCATCAAGAGGAGTTCTGTAAAGCCTTTTATTACTCCTGCAGGGTTAAGTAGGTCATGGCGCATGATGTCGGTGAACATGTCCTTGAGCTCATTGGATTGTTCCAGTTTCCTTGCATACTCCTTAAGCTCCTGCTCCGCTATTTCCCGGTCAATACTTGCCTGCTGCAGTGCCAGACGCGTCTGTTCGATACCCTCTGTCAACTTCTTAAGGTCACCGTGTCCGTGGAAATGTATTGTTCTTGAAAAATCCTCTTTTTCCATTGCTTCAAGTACTGCATTGGATTCGTTTATGATGACGTCCAGTAGCTTGGCAAAATAATTGATGGATTGGGCAAGTTGCTTGAACTCTCCTTCTGTGTCTCCTTCGAATCTGACATCGAAGTGTCCTTTGGAAAATTCCACTGCAACCCTTGTGGTCTCATGTATCGGTACCACGACACCGTCCAGGATCTGGTTGAGACCTTCCGGTATCTCCCTGAAGTCCTGGTCGATCTCAGTGTTCGCCCGGATGTTCAGTTCTCCGTGGGCTATGGAATCTGCCATTTCCTTGAAATCATTTACAATGTCATCGATGGATGCAGTTACAGTTCGTGAGGCCAGGTAGGCTGCAATACTTGTGAAGAATATTGATAGAATTCCGATGGCTATCAGCTTGTCGCGGAGCGCAAAAGTCCCTTCAAGCATTTCCTCCTTTGGTATTATCAGGAAGAATCCATAGTTCTTTGACTCCACTGGTTCGTAAAATACAACGACTTCCTTCCCGGTGACCGGATCGATCGTATCGACATAACCGCTTTTCTTGTACTTGATGTCCTCTGCTGCTTTGGAGAATCCCTCATTGTCATAATCGTAGATCGTTTTGTGGCCTATCCAGTCCTTATTGTAAGGCTGGGAGAGTATAAGTCCGGAACTGCCGGTCATCATGGCATATCCTGTGTCGAATGCCTTGATCTGACTTACGATCTCATCTATGTAGTCCAGTGAGACATCGACCCCTCCTACTCCAATGAATTCCCCATCTCTTATAATGGGTGATCCATAGCTGACCATGAATACTCCGTCGTAGTAGTAAGGGTCTGTGATAACGTCTTCTTTCAGGATCTTTGGGAAAATATAATAGTCATAGTCCTCACAGTTCTGCAATTGGTCCATTTTAATGGTCCCGTCGATCTTGTGCCAGTATGGTGAGAACCTTCCTGTGCTATCGTAGCCTTCTGTGTTCGCAAATTCCTCATCCCTTCCATCAAAAGCATCTGGCTCATAACAAACATAAGTGCCCATAAGGTGTGGATTGTCTTCCAGTATCGCAGTCAGTATCCTGTTTATCTCATCCCTGTCGGAGGATTCATATTCACTCAGTGTGGAACTGATCGAGCGGGCAATTGCAAGATCGGAGCGCATATCCCCGTCGAACCTGTTAGCATAGCTATTTGTGATCTCAATGGCCTGCTGATGTGCAAGCTCTTCCTGCACTGAGATCTGGGTTGTGATCGTGATAGAAGTTGTAAGTACCATTACAAGAAGTACTCCTGTAACAGCAGCAAGAACAAGTTTCGACCTAAGTGGGATCTGCATCCAGTTCATATGACTCCTCAATTTAAAAGCAGATTATGCGATATTAACGTTTCCTAACTGTATTGAAAATCTTACATAATTTGCTTTTATTTCCACATACTTTTAGTAATGTGCCCCACACATTAAACATTTTTAACTAATATATGTTTATCTATTATAGTTAATCTCATATTAAAAAAGAAAAGTATAGCAAAGGGTTAAATCAGGCAAATACTTCGGGTTGTTATTATGGTCTTTTAGTTGTGAACAACAACTATTCGAATAAAAGAACCTTTAAAATCTTCTGTTATTGTATGTCAGTTGTAGCAGTAGACGTTGCATTTGTTGTATTTGTAGTAGCTGTTGTTGCTTTTCGTCCTGTACTTCGATACTGACCTTTAGCTTTCCGATATGCTTTCGGTTGACCTTTTCCATTTCTGTAAAACCGTGTTCAACAGGTATGCAGTTGCCATCACTATTATTATTGTAGCTCCTGATGCGATATCGAAGTAGTATGATAATGCCAGTCCGGTTATTGTGAATATAGCTCCGAACAGTATGGATAGGTACATCATGACCTTCATATTGCTTGTGTACTGCCGGCTCAATGCTGCAGGGATCGTAAGAAGTGCTATTACCAGTATAAGTCCGACAACGCGTATCATTACTACAACGGTCAATGCAATAAGGCACAACAGTAAGAGGTACAGTTTGCCGGTGGGTACTCCGGACACCCTTGAAAATTCCTCGTCGTAGCATAGTGCCATGAACTCCTTGTAAAGTAAGTAAACGGTACCGATTATGATCACATCCAGTGCCAGCATCAGGTAGATGTCCGAGCCGGGGACTGTCAGTATGTTCCCGAAAAGATATGTCATAAGGTCGGGTGCATAACCCGGTGTCCATCCTATGAATATTATTCCGATTGCCATTCCGAGGGACCAGAGGATGCCGATAATGGTGTCTTCAGGTACATCAGACCTTTTGCTTATGGTCCCCATCGTCAGTGCTGAAAAAAGGCTGAACGGGAGAACTCCGAAGATCGGGTTAATGCCGAGGAAGTAGCTGATCCCGATACCTCCGAACGAGGCGTGAGCAATACCTCCGCTGATGAAAACTATCTTTTTTACTACAACATAAACACCGATTATTCCGCATGCTATACTTGCCAGCAGTCCGGCAAAGATGGCATTCCTCATGAACTCGTATTGTAAAAGCTCTATCATTGACTTTCCTCTCAGTGTTTATGCACCTGTAATACCCTGTGAGGGACTCCGTGTGCGATAAGCTCCACAGGGCATCCGTATGACTGTTCGATGTCTGCAGGGATGAGCTCCTTTGAGCCATGGTAATGTAGTTTCCCATTAAGGCAGGCTATCTTATCAACAAGGACCGAGACCGCGCTCAGGTCGTGGGATACCATGATTATTGTTACTTTGGACTTAAGCTTCTCGAGAAGTTCGTAGAACTCTTTCTGCATCCGGGTATCAATGCCTGTTGCCGGCTCATCTAATAGCAGTAATTTTGGATCACTTACCAGTGAACGTGCAATGAATACTCTCTGGCGCTGGCCTCCGGAAAGTTCTCCTATCTGGCGGTCGCGGAACTCCAGCATATCTACGACTTCCAGTGCTTTGTATGTCGCCTCACGGTCCTCTTCGCTGTATTGGCTGAACATCCTTTTTGTCCCAAGGCGTCCCATGAGGACCACTTCCCATACACTGATTGGGAAATCTATGTTCGAGGGTCCGTACTGCGGTACATATCCTATCATCCGGCGTGCCTTCTCAGGAGTTTTCCCGAGTATTCTCACTTCACCTTTCTGTGGCTTTATCAATCCCAGGATCACTTTCAACAGCGTACTTTTCCCACCGCCGTTAGGGCCGATGATCCCCAGGAAGTCGCCTTCCTCTACTTTCAGGTTCACATCTTCCAGCACGGTAAGTTTGTCGTACTTTACCCATACGTCCTTAAGATCGATAACTTCTGCCATACATTACCCTCATTCTTTTATCATGCTTTGTGAAAATGCTTCGGCAATACTATCAAGATTACTGATGTAGTCCTTTGCCAGCGGATCAACCGTTACAACTTCTCCATCAATTGCATCTGCAATTGCTTTAGCACTCTGTGTGCTGAACTGTGCCTGTACGAATATTACGCTGATGTTCTTCTCTTTAGCTTCATCAATAAGTCTTTGCATGTCCTTCGGACTTGGTTCCTTCCCTTCTTCTTCGATAGTTATCATATCAAGTCCGTATTCGGTTGCAAAATAGTTCCATGAAGGGTGGTATGTCATGAAGCTGCCATCTTCTTCTCCAAGAGTTGACCTGATCCTCTGATCAGCTTCATCCAGCTCTTTCAGGTAAGCCTCTTTATTTTGCAGGTAGGTCTCTTTGTTATCCGGATCGATCTCGATAAGTCCGAGATATGTGTTCTCCACCATGATCTTTGCATTTATTGGCGATGTCCATATATGAGGGTCGAGACCTCCGTGTTCATGGGTGTCCTTCTCTTCGATGTGCTCTTCTCCGACTTCCATGTCATGATGATCTTCCTCTTCTTCATGCATTTCCATTATGGTGATACCTTCGGAGCAATCAAATATCAGCATGTCATCGTTCACGGTTTTGATCTTGTCGAGCCAGACGTTCTCAAAAGGCAATCCTGATCCTACTGTAAAATATGCTTTTGCATCTGCTACTTCCCTGAGCTGACCGGCAGTTGGCTCATGGGTGGCAGGACTTGCTCCGGGGGGAATAAGGACGACCACATTTACGTTGTTGCCAGCTATCTTTTCCACAAATTCCTGTTGAGGCAGTATACTTACTGCAACAACGAGTTTCTCATCCTCAGGGGTTATGTCTTCTCCTGACTGGTTGGTACAGCCGGATGCGAAGACCGATATCATTAATGTCAGGAGGGTCAGTACAAGTATTATATTTTTGTTCATGCTATCCATCTTACCGCGTTTTGCATTGGTTGTTGTGTCCTTTTGAACTTTTGGCATCATACCAAAAACAAACAATTTGTCCATTTTTAATTGATTTATGATATGTGATTTATATATGCATTTCGCTTCTTAACAGATTTTTAGTCATATTTTCTTTCCGAGTTTTGCCATATGCCAAACATCTCTGTTAATTGTGGATAAACAATTTAATATAAACATATTAATTATGTTATGTTGCTTATATTATTATGGTGAAAACATGAAAAAAATGATCTGTTTATCTTTTTATTTATTACTTGTTTCGTCTCTTGTAGTTGTTTCCGGGTGTATTGATAATTCCTCAGATACTTCATTTACTGCTGACCCGGGGGAACAGAATGTAATTCAGAATGATGTTCTGTATCAGGTATCTACCATTGATGCATTGCTTGAAGGTCTCTATGGGGGAGAGGTGAGCATGGAGGAACTCAAATTGCATGGTGATACAGGTCTTGGTACCTTTGATTCCCTGGATGGGGAGATGATCGTTATCGATGGTGACGTTTACCAGATGAGGGCAGACGGCATTGCTTATCCTGTGGATGATACAACAACCACACCTTTTGCAGCTGTCACCTATTTTGAATCAGATGAGTCTATTAAAGTGGAAGGGAACCTGAATTCTTCAGAAGTTGCTTTATTGATCGGGGAGAACCTACCTTCAGAGAACATCATGTATGCGATCAGGATAGATGGTGCCTTTGAACACATGAAAGTGCGCAGTGTGCCTGCACAGGAAGAACCGTATCCTCTTCTGGTCGATGTGATAGCGGATGAGCAGGCCGTGTTCGAGCTTGAGGATGTTGAGGGTAGCATTGTGGGCTTCTGGCTTCCTTACTATGTTGAAGGCATCAATGTGCCGGGTTTTCATTTCCATTTCATTGATTCAGAGCGGGGAAAGGGAGGCCACGTACTTGATTATGTGATCCTGAACGGCACTGTAAGTGTGGATCACACAGCAGGGTTTGAACTCTCGCTCCCGGAATCCTCCGGGTTTATGAATGCTGATCTCTCACGCGATAAAGGCACTGAGCTCCATACTGTGGAAAAGGATGGGGAATGAGGAGGCAAATGACTTCCTCTCACCCATGATTCTTAAATAGGTTTGTACCAATAGAAGCGCTACAATACCTAAGAGAACATTCCAATCAGGAAAAGGTGAATATTATGTACGCAGACAGAATAAACGCATTACCTCCTTATTTATTTGCAACTATCGATGAAGCAAAGGCAGCACAGAAAGCAAAAGGTGTCGATGTTATCGACCTCGGAGTGGGCGACCCAGACCAGCCAACCCCATCCCACATTGTCGATTCAATGTGTGATGCAGTAAAAGATCCTGCAACCCACAGGTATCCTTCATACACCGGTATGATGGAGTTCAGGGAAGCAGTAGCAGACTGGTGCAAGGAATCCCGTGGTCTCGAGCTTGATGCTGCAACAGAGACTCTCACACTTATCGGTTCAAAGGAGGGTGTTGCACACATTCCACTTGCATTCATCAACCCTGGTGATGTGGCACTTGTCCCTGATCCTGCATACCCTGTTTACAAGATCGGAACACAGTTCGCCGGTGGAGAAGCACACATCATGCCTCTTCTTGAGGAGAACGGTTTCCTTCCTGACCTTGAGGCAATTCCTAAGGACAAGCTTGCAAGAGCAAAGCTCATGTTCCTGAACTATCCGAACAACCCAACATCTGCAACTGCTGATGTCAAGTACTTCGAAGAGGTTGTTGAGTTTGCTAAGGAGAACGATATTGTGGTAGTTCATGACAACGCTTACTCTGAAATGGTCTACGATGACTACAAGGCGCCAAGCTTCCTCAGTGTGGACGGTGCAATGGATGTTGGTATGGAACTTTACTCCATGTCCAAGACCTACAACATGACCGGATGGAGACTTGCATTCGCTGTTGGTAACAAGGATCTCATCACAGGTTTCGGAAAGGCAAAGTCCAATATCGATTCCGGTGCATTCGATGCTGTCCAGAGGGCAGGTATCACAGCACTCTCAAGCTCACAGCAGTGTGTTGCAGACATGAACACCATGTATCAGGAGAGAAGGGATGTCCTCCTTAAGGGATTGAGGGGCATTGGTCTTGATGCAAAGGCACCAAAGGCAACCTTCTACATGTGGGTACCAATACCAGACGGGTATGACTCCATTGGATTCTCCAAGCTCCTTCTCGAGGAAGCAGGTATCGTAGCAACACCTGGTGTCGGCTTTGGTGAATACGGAGAAGGCTATGTGAGATTCGCTCTTACACAGTCCGCTGACCGCCTCGAAGAGGCTGTTGCAAGGATGGAAAAGCTGACCATTTAAGGTCAGACATCCGATTTCAGATAGAATCTATTAAAAAACGAGCAATGCCATCGATACAGGTGGCATCATTTCTTCTTTTTCAGTTATTCTGCCTCTGGCTAAACCGAAGGTCTGGAAAAAAGGAATTAAGGTCAGTGGTAAGTTCTGTTATTTCAAAAGCGAATTCGGGTGGATTCGACCACTTCTTATCATGTGGTCAACGATCACCAGTGCCATCATGGCCTCTGCAACAGGAACCATTCTCGGGGGGATGGTCGGGTCGTGACGCCCCTGTATGGTGATATCAGTATCCTTCATCTCCTTCAGGTTCACTGTTTGCTGTGGTTTTGAGATGGATGGTGTTGGCTTTACAGAAGTGCGGCAAACTATGGGCATGCCTGTGGAAAGTCCGCCAAGTATTCCTCCTGCATTATTGGTACTGGTCACTACCTTCTCACCCTCCATGAAGAACGGGTCGTTCATCTGGCTGCCTTTTAGATGGGATGCCTCAAAACCTGCACCTATCTCTACAGCCTTGACCGCACCGATCCCCATCATGGCTTTTGCGATATCGGCATCCAGTTTGTCAAATACCGGTTCCCCGATACCTGCAGGAACGCCGGTTGCAATGATCTCCACCATGCCGCCGATGCTTTCATGCTCTTCGCGTGCTGCTTCGACCTCCTTGAGCATCTTCTCTGCTGCTTCAAGGTCCGCGCACCTTACCGGTGTCTTTTCCAGATTCTCTTTGATCATATCGAGTGGCAATGGTTTTGCACATACTGTTCCAAGGGCTATAACATGAGCAACGACGTCGATACCATATTTGGCCAGTATCTCTTTTGCGATAGCTCCGGCAGCCACCCTGCCTATGGTCTCGCGGGCTGATGAGCGCCCGCCACCGCGGTAGTCTCGGATGCCGTATTTTTCTGTGTATGGGTAATCTGCATGCCCTGGTCTTGCAACGTCCTTGATATTGTCGTAGGAACTTGATCGTGCATCCTTGTTCCATACCATCATAGAAATTGGTGTTCCGGTTGTCTTTCCTTCGAAAATACCTGAAAGGATTTCCACGCTGTCCGATTCGGAGCGGGGGGTGGAAACCTGGCTCTGTCCCGGGCGCCTCCTGTCCAGCTCTTTCTGGATCATCTGTGGTTCGAGAGGAAGTCCTGCAGGAACTCCGTCTACTGTGACTCCCAATGCTTTTCCATGTGATTCTCCCCAGGTTGTGATCCTGAACGAGTGTCCAAAGGTATTTCCGGGCATGTTAATCTAATTCCATTTGATGTTATTTTATTTTTGTTCCCCGAATGGGTCGATGTGAACCAATACTTCGCTCACGTCTTTCAGCTTTTCTTTGAGATTATCAATGACCCGATGTGAGATCGCATGAGCTTCGTAAACGGTCATGTCAGGTTCTACCATGATGTGAAGGTCGATATGTATATCACCTTTACACCCTCTGGTCCTTATCTTATGGCAGTCACGAACTCCCTCTACCTCGTAGGCCAGTGAGCAGATGACATCCTCCTCGAGCTGGGCTGCATCGCACAATGTGTTGGAACTTTTCATTATTATCTTGAGACCGGCCTTGACGATAACAGCTGCTATTACCAGTGATATCAGTGGGTCTATTATTGGGAATCCAGCTTCGATAGCTACCAGTGCCACGAGCACTGAAAGTGATACAAAGATGTCACTTCTGGTATGGATGGAATCGGCCAGAAGTATCTCGCTGTTAAGCTGCTCCCCTTTCCTTCGCTCATATTCGGTAACGAGAAGATTAATGGCCATTGTGCCTATCATTACAATAAAGCTCATGCCGGTTACAGTGGGCTGTATGTCGGATGTGAACCTTGTAATGGAATTGTGTATGATCTCGAATCCGACAAAGATTATTAGCACTGCAATGATAATGGATGCAAGGGTCTCGAACTTCTGATGCCCGTAAGGATGGCTTCTGTCAGGAGGTTTTGCTGCCACAAAGATGGCAATAATGCCGACGATGTTGGATATGCCATCAAAAAGGGAATGGTAACCGTCGGATTTCATGCTGAGCGTGTCTGTGAGTGTACCATAGACTATCTTCGCAAAAGCTACCATCAGGTTAAGGAATAATATGATTACCAGTATCTGCTGTATCTTTTTCGAGCGTTCATCCATGGTTATCCTTCTATCAATATCTTTGACGGGTAATATAAAGTTATGTTGAAATTAACATCTTTGCAAATAATTATATCTCCTATTGTTATTAACAATTAACAACATACAGATGATTGGCAAATTACCTATATATTCATAAATGGAATTCCAATGAGGTTTTATTAATGGTAAAGATCGCAGTTACAGGTAAAGGGGGTGTTGGCAAGACCACCCTGTCCGGAACTCTGGCAAGATTGCTTGCAAGGGACGGTTATGAGGTGCTTGCAATTGATGCTGATTCGGACATGAACCTTGCATCTTCATTGGGTATAGCTGAACCACCACGCCCGCTCACGGAGTATAAGGAGATGATCGATGAGCGTGCCGGTGAGGTTGGTGGCATGTTCAAGTACAACCCGAAGGTGGATGATATTGTAGACAAGTTCGGTGTTGTGGGTCCGGATGGTGTTAAGATGCTGGTGATGGGCACGGTGGAGCGTGGGGGTAGCGGTTGCATGTGTCCTGCTTCTGCATTCTTGAGAGCACTTCTTCGCCATGTGGTGCTGAAGGACAGCAGTGCACTTATCATGGACATGGAGGCCGGTATCGAACACCTTGGCCGTGGAACGACCCGTGGTATCGATCTTATGATCATCGTGGTGGAGCCCGGAATGCGGTCCATTGAAACTGCCGGACGTATCAAGGAACTCGCAGGCGGCATTGGTGTAAAGAACCTTGCTGCGGTGGTCAACAAGGGAACTTCTGCTGATGTCAAACCGAAACTCGCAGAACTTGGCATTACGGTACTTGGCGAGATCCCGTTCTCGCCTGACCTTATGAATGCTGATTTTGAAGGCAAGTCCCCGATCGATTCAGGAACTGAAAGCATTACTGCATTTGTGGAGATCAAGGATAAGATGCTTGAGATGATCGAGAGCTTCAGCAAGGATGAAGAGAACTGAATACTCGCAGGTCGAACCGTTCACCACAAAGGACGGCTCGACAATACGTGAATTGATGCATCCAAATAACATTGGTAGCCAAAAGCAGAGTCTTGCGGAGGCAACCGTCCCTGTAGGGTGCAAAACACTTGAGCATCGACATCATGAGGTAGAGGAGATCTACCATATAACTGCCGGGACGGGCCTTATGACACTGGGGAATGATGTGTTCGAGGTTAGTGCCGGTGACACCATATTGATCGATCCGGGTGTCGGACATAAGATCGAGAACACCGGTGAAGGTGAACTGAAGATCTTATGCTGTTGTTCACCTGCATATTCTCATGAGGATACTGAACTTCTGGAATGATCAGGTCTTCAAGCCTTTTTCCATTTCATATTCATTTTCTAGGAATGGCTATTCCTTTATTGTTAACTTTTGTCTGCATCCTTAATAAACTATATATTGAATAGGCGTTTTTCAAATACATTGTTCGACACAATACTAACGATTATCCGGGGCAAAAGTAGTGAGATCCACAGGAAATATCATGGAAAGGTTGCAAAAGACCGAAAAGGCTGAAAGGTTCAGGCTGGCTCTCCAGCTCGTGGGCCTTGCGATCTTTATCTATTTTGGTTCCCAGTCAACTTTCTATGTTGTACTGCTTTCCATCCCTGTAGCCCTGCTGCTTGGTCCTGTCTACTGCGGCTGGATGTGCCCGAGGGGTATGTTCCAGAATGTCATTGGCTCCATGGGGAAAAGGGTCCTTGGTACCAGATATAATAAACTAGTTCCAAAAAGGCTTCATAAGCCGTTTTCATATTTCCGCTATGTTGTATTGCTCTTCCTGCTGATTGCCATGATGCTGCATGAGCTTCGGATCATTGATGATGCTATCATGGAATCAGTGGTCATAGATGGATTGATCGTCATAATGGTGGTCTCGATCCTCCTGTCCTTTTTCGTGGACCGGGCTGCATGCAGGTACTTCTGTAAGGAAGGGGCAGCAGCTTCATTGACAAATCTTGTGAAGATCAGGAAGATCAGGCGTGACCCTTCGCTCTGTAATTCCTGTGGTATATGTGACAGGGTATGTCCCATGTGGATAGATGTTTCCAGGAAGGATGTTGTCCGGGACACGGCCTGTATCAGCTGCATGAAGTGCGTTCAGAAGTGTCCTGTGGATGCACTCCGGGTGGAATAAATTGAAAAACTAAATGAAGATACGATTTTAATAAATTCAAAAAAGTGTTGATCAGGTATGGCCCGATCATGCCTCGATACAGTTTTCCCACAGGCCGTGGATGTTGCAGTATCCAAGAGCGCAGAATGCTGTGTATTCACCAATGTTCTCCAGCTTGAACCAGCAGTCAGGCTTTGTGTTCCCTGGGCTGAAGTTCACCCTGCCGAGGTTAACGACCTCGCCACCATCTTTCCTGCCATAGAGCTCTACCCATGCAATGTGGTGCTCAACGGTATTTGGATGTGCAGTCTCTTTACCTACGATTACCCTAACAAGGTCCGCATCTGATCCTCCATGTCCTTTGAGGATCTCGATAGTAGGTACATGTTTCTCCTTCATTGTGCTTTCTGCTTCAATGTCCTTTCCTTTGACTAACTCTCCAAAGTTCAAAATATTCACTCCTTTTGTTTTTTATTTTTAATAGTTATCATTGGTTGCGATATATGCTTGTTGTGGTTGTTACGGAACCGCTGTTTATTCTGGTTTACATGGGTCCAGCGGTTAATTGGGAAGAAATAGGATACTACCACCGAGCTCTTTAAGAATGATACACCTGGCGTGGTATATTAAGAGGAATATTTCTTAAAGAACTCATTAAATAGAATATCTGTTTTTTTATTTAAATTTGTACATTTCAAAAAATCAGGTGCAATATATCAATGACTGGTACTTTGGTATAAATTAATGTATTGATCAATGGGTTTGAGCCATTAGAGGTTTTAATTCCGGACGGGGGTTAAGCACTCGAATTTAAAACTCCTCTATGGCTCTCAGGATTTATCAAAAAGAAGAAGTTCACTTTCTGATCTCTCCGGGAATGAAAGGAAGTGGTGAAGTTGCAGCGCGATATCATATATCATTGTCATGATTCACACGAGACGCACGATCATCCATTCGGCCCACACTGTAAACATGATTATAATCGCACATATGGAGCTGTCTACCAGGTTTTGTTTGTTGATTTTGATGTTTTCCATGATATTTCCCTCCTTGATTTAGTATATCATTTGTTCAATCATATCAATACCTTGACCATATTTTGCTTAATTGTGGTCATGGTTCGTTGAAGTTAATGCAACTTTCATCATCTGGGGATAATATTAACAAATATATAAAAATAATATAAAGTATGGCTATAAATATTTTATTTTTACTTATTGTCTCTATGGTGGTCATATCCGGATGTATTAGCATGTCTGGATGTGTTGATATTACAGAAGAATCCCCATCTGACTTCGTTAAGCAGTTTTTTGATCTTCAAACAAAGAACAATGATCAGGGGTGCTATGATCTGATGTCTGAAGATTACCAAAACGAGCATGATCTTAGTGTTTTCAGGAATCAACTAAGGATCGAAGGTAAAAGTTCTGCCAATTATCAATTATTTAAAGTCATCAATGAAACTGAAGTGATTGCTGATGAATATGCAATAGTATGGATTTATGTTATAGGGGAGTCAAACATGTCAGCTTTCCATGAGTCCGGATCAAATGGATCTGGATTTAACCAGAACCTTCTGGAAATCCGGGAAATTGAATTGTTCAAAGAGCAAACCGGATGGAAACTTAAAAAGGTTTACCCGGAACTGGTGATCAATAAGGCAAATTACTCGGTGTTCTATTTTAGTTGATTTTTTGAGGTCTGCTTTCAAGTCCCGTTTATGGACAACTCACAAAAAATACAATATCACCGGCAGCAGTATCACTCCCATTGCATGTGACTTCCTGATCTTCATGAACGATGCTGACATGCCAAGGGGAATCGCGATCACAAATATCAGCAGGCCAAAGAAACCGGTGAACAGCAGACTCATCAATGCGAGTCCAAGAAGCACGCTGATGCAGATCATTGAATAATCGAGCCTTGCAAGCATCTTGTGAATGTTATTTCCTATGGCTATTGTTGAGAAATAAGATAGCAGTGCCGTGATGGCAATTACCAGAAGGAACAGGATGATATCCTGGGCCGTGAGGCTCGCGACCTGCAGGAGCTCTTCCACGGCTACCATGGCTCCGCTCCTTGTTTTCCCGATCACTGCCAGGGCGAACAGGCCGAAGATCGCGTTGGCGGTGTTGACCCCTGATACTGATACGATGAACTCCTTTGAGCTCTCGATGGTCTCATCCCGGTAGAACTCGTCATCATCGTAGCGGTAGTATCCTTCGTTTTCATCATTTTCATTATCGTCTTCAGATTCAGATGCGCTTTCATTTTCCCTATGCCTAATGTTCTTCTTCCTTTCAAAATCGCTTTTGATGAATAATCTCGCGAGTACTGCAGCGATGGATGAGGAAATCCCCGGAAGCCATGCAACGATGGAACCGGCTGCACTGCTTGTGATCACTCCTCTTACTATTCTTTTTGCAGGAAGGTCCATTTTCGAATACCTCTGGGGTGGGATGTGAGAATCGGAGAGCAGGCTGATGAGCAATTGTGATGCTCCGAAAAGACCGCTGAGAAGCGGGAGGAGTATTGACGGGGATCCGAAGTCGATCAATGGGTTCATTGAGGCCTCCATCCTGAAGGCGAACATCCCGAGGATTCCGGTGAGGATAAAGAGAATTAGAGCGTAGGCCTTGTACCTGTATTTTACCAGCGAGCCCTGGTTTATGACGTATTCTCCTTTCTCGCTCAGGATCAGGGCTATGGAGATCAGCAGAAGGAACAATCCCAGGTAGTTCTGGAGTATCGGGTAGATACTGCTGAAAGCAAATGCGAGGGGAACTGCGATAATTAGGGAGAATGCAACCGATCCTGCACTTCCTAGGGCTGAGAGGCGTATGGCCTCTGATCCGCGTCCCTCGAGCAGCAGCCGGTGTCCGGGGAGGACTGCCAGTGCCATGTCGTCGTTGGGCGCTCCCAGATAGACAGCTGGGATTATGTCATGAAAGGTATGTGACAGGGAGTTTGCCAGGATCGCTATAGCTATGTATGCTGGCGGTATTCCGCTGTCCATTAGCATGGGGGAGAGTGCCACCAGCATCAGGGCAAAGTTGTTCGTATGGATTCCGGGGATAAGTCCTGAGATTATTCCCAGTGCATATCCGATGAGCACCGACAGCAGCAGCATCGGGATGGTTATGTCGGAGGGCATTTGAGTTCCTTATGAATTTCGTTTTTCAGGATATTTCAGCTTCCTGTAGCATGTGGATCGAAGCTGTTTGCAATTGTCTGTATAATTCGATATAATAATTTCCAGTTTTTATAGTGCTCAAAATATTTTAGGAAATCAATTCTTTAGCTATCAATTCCTTCCTTTTTCTGATCCTTTGGCTTTTAGTCGGAATCCTCTGTTTCTTCTCTTCCCCTCCTCTTCTTCCCATCATACAACAAATATTTATGCAATTGACGATATTTAGAAATTATACAATAAATATCGTCATATCATGGGAAATATATGCTTAACAAAAGTACGGCATTCAGGGAAGTGCAGAAGTTCAGGCAATTCTGGGTAAGTTCACTGGTACTTATCCCTGCAGTTGTAACACTCTATGGGGCATACAAACAGCTGTTTCTGGGTCAGCCTTTTGGAAACAACCCGGCATCGGATACCACTATGGTCATCCTGACAATCATCTTTGGTTTCCTGTTCCCTTTATTCATCTTTTCCATGAAAATGGTGACCGAGGTACGCAGTGACGGTGTTTATGTTCGTTTTTTCCCATTCCATTTGTCCTTTAAAAAATTCGGATATGCGGATATTGCCAGCTATAGGTCGGTTCACTACAGTGCTCTTAGGGACTACGGTGGCTGGGGTGTACGCTATGGCAGAAACGGTAAGGCTTACAACATAAGCGGCAACGATGGGATCAGGCTGGAATTCAGGAATGGGAAGCATCTGCTCATCGGCTCACAAAGGACACATGAGTTCCTGCTTGCGCTGGAACAAAGTGCCAGAACTGCCTGAAAAGACAGTCCGGCTATTAAAAAATAGACTTTTTGATCTGTTGTTTGTTCGTTTAT
Organism: Methanococcoides sp. LMO-2; assembly: GCF_038432375.1. Lineage (NCBI taxonomy): Archaea > Methanobacteriati > Methanobacteriota > Methanomicrobia > Methanosarcinales > Methanosarcinaceae > Methanococcoides > Methanococcoides cohabitans. The sequence goes on along the minus strand of NZ_JBCAUS010000003.1, from coordinate 85,923 downwards.
CTGTTGCTGGTTGCTTGTTCTTTTCAGAAAAGCTGTTCCACACATTCCTCGAGATCACGGTATGCACGGGTCTCTTTGATGTTCTGTGGCCCTGTGGCAAAAGATTCCAGCATTGAGCGATAGTACCATTCCTGGTCTTCCTTTGGTGCATTGAACTTGTCCCAGAACCCTTCTCCTTCCATTCTTATATCGCAGATGAGATCCCTGATATTGGCAAGCTTGTCTGCACATGAGAGCAGTTTGATCTCGCTGTTTGCCCTGGCCATCTTTCTGATTGTGTATTCCTTCCGGTCTTTCCAGTTCTGTGCCTTATCCTCGTTTGCAGCCTGCCTGAACTCTTCAGGTTCTGTAACAGCATCCACGTAATCCGCGATATTCTGGTTATATCTTCTTTCTATTGTTTCAATATCAACATCGGTATCTTCAACGAGGTCGTGGAGCAATCCTGCAAGAACAAGTTCATGTGATGCATTCTCTTTGAGAAGGATGGATGCCACGTCCATTGGATGTGTTATATATGGGGTACCTGATTTCCTTGTATCGTTCTTGTGTTCCCGGTTGGCGAACGCAAATGCATCAGCAAGATCCGGCAGTTCCTTCTCCTTTTTTTCTCCGTATTTTTCCTGAAGGTCAAGTAACTGTATCCTGTAGTTTGCCAGTCTTACATGTTCATAGACTGTGATCTTTCCGTCGATCTCTGTCAAGAACATCCTGTAATCATCGCTGTGCCAGATCTTTCTGGAAGGCTCATCGGACAGGAAATCCAGATAGGCGAAAAGTTCTGGTGTCTCTATTGGTTCGGGAGCACTACCTGAATAGATGGTTATTCCGTTTCCTTTTTTTTCAGTTTTATCACAATACTGGCTGATCAGTTCGCGTATATTCATAATGAGGACTCCATATTGATTAAGATGATCTTTATTGTAGTGGACGATATTCCTGTTCAATGGATAAAGGTTTCGTATAGATAGGGTCGGATTGCGTCGAATCAAAAAAAGTAGGATTTTTTCAGCTCATTCTGTTCTTTACTATCCATGAGGTAGCAACGACCCAGTTGTCAAGAATACTGTTGTACTCGTTTAGAATCTCATCTGCCGGCATCGCAACATTCATGTCAAGCATTTGGGGTAGTTCCTTCATAATAGAAAAAGCAGCTTTACGTCCGGCATTTTCCGGGATGAGTTCCCATGATATCTCATCAATGATGTGGAGAACAGATGCAGTTGCAGCTACAATTGCAGGGTTCCGTGACACTTTGCGAAGTTCCTCTGTGAAGCGGGTTTTTTTGTTCTCCCCCTCAAGAGTCGATGCCACTTTCCAGTATTGTGCTTCATCCACGCCGAAGCGGTCCAGTCTAACAAGCATATCACGCTGGGTGATTGGTGTGATCTCTGATTGTATTCCCACGGCATTCGTTACCGCTTCAAGTACACAGTTTCCGATAAGTTCTCCGAGCTTTGAATGTTTCCCGGCATCTGTAAGCTTCATCGGACTTGTTGCATCCGTAACAACAGATATCATGTCTGTTCCTGTACCTGTTGCCAGTCCATTTGAATATCGGCTGGGTGCCATAAGCTGCTGCAATGCAGCACTCTTTGCCTCGGTGGCTGTTATAATAGCTCTTGACATGGCATATTCGGGAAGGTCCGCTCCTATCAAGAGAATGATATTTACGGTTCCACCCACGGGTTCGAACCTTTCGTCTTCCTGATAGTACGATGCAGGGTCTCCGGCGCGTCCTCCATTGATCTCTACTCCGGCTGTAACGATCGCAGTGACCTCAAGTGCCCTGAATGAATCGGAAACGATTTTCGCATTTTCCATATTTGCGGTAGTGAGCATTCCTGAAGCCTTTTCAGGGGTAAGCTGAAGCCTGTCTGCAACTATCCGAAGGTATTCCGGAACACTTCCCCCTTCAAGATCTCCGGCAGCATAGCTTCGGTGTGGAATTTTGTGATTGAATACAGCTTCCATATCCTCATGGTATCCTCCGTTGAGCCATGAGGTTGTGAGGGTCTTTCTTCCTTCGGGAAGCTTTACGACCAGAGAGCTGTCCTGAACATATGCAAGCTCCCCGGAAGAGGTTTCAAAAAGTATCTTTCGTTCCGTCTGACCACTACCTTTTGTTATACTTATTTCAGTGTCTGCTAATATCTTTTCTTAATTGATAACATTTACTGAAATAATATAAACGCATATTTCGTTTAAAGGATATATATCGCCTCAGTACTCATAGGGTTCATCATTTCTCAGAACGGTTGATCATCACAGGCGATATTATATCAGCATTTCATCTCATTGCATATTCTCATGGCGGCATCAGCAGGTGAATCTGAGTTGTAGATACTGCGGCCTACGATCACCCAGTCAGCACCGGCATTGATCACATCGGCAGCACTGCCACCCTGGGCACCTACGCCAGGTGAGATTATGTGCAGGTCATCTCCGATGATCTTGCGGATGTCCCTTACCCTTTCAGGTCTTGTGGCAGGCGCGACAACACCTGTAGCTCCGGCATCTGCAGCCATTTGTGCAATTGTCTCTGCAACAGGGCGGAAGAACTCCACGCCACCGGGGTGGCTCATTTCTGTTACAACGTAGACATCCCTGTCATATTCCTCTGCCACCTTAACACAGGAATCCAGGCTGTCACGACCCGTGAAGCCGTGTGTTATGATAGCATCTGCTCCGGCGTTGAAAACATGTTCGCAGATCAGGCGGTCGGTATTTGGTATGTCGGCCACCTTGAAATCTGCAATAACAGGTGCAAGTTCAGCTAATTCTTTAACGATGCCCAGCCCTTCTCCAAGTACGAGTGGATATCCGACTTTGATGGAATCCACATATTCGGATACTTCATTTGCAATACGAAGGGCATTTTCCCTGTCCGTCACGTCGAGGGCAAGTATAAGGCAGTTCTTCTTTTCCATGGTGCATCTCCTGTATCCGTTTCCCGGAACAAGTGTTAGTAGTACTGACGGTTTCAATGCTCCCTTAGCTCATTAACTTTTCTTTTGAGCTCCTCGACAACAGCAGGGTTCTGGAGGGTCGTAATGTCTCCAACTTCCGTGTCATTGGTAATGGCTTTCAGGACACGTCTCATGATCTTCCCGCTTCTTGTCTTTGGAAGATCGTCCGTGAAGATGATCTGCTTCGGGCGGGCTATGGGTCCGATCTCTTCCACTACATGCTCCTTTAGTTCCTGCTTGAGTTCATCACTGGCTTTTGCATCTGCTTCCAGTATGACATAGGCCACAACGACTTCTCCCTTGATCTCATCAGTTTTTCCATCAACAGCAGCTTCTGCAACTGCCTTATGTGATACAAGTGAACTTTCGATCTCCATGGTGCCGAGTCTGTGTCCGGAAACCTTGATCACATCGTCCAGACGTCCGAGTACCCAGAAGTAACCGTCCTTGTCCCTTCGTGCACCATCTCCTGCAAGGTAGCGGTCCGTACCCCACTTGCTCCAGTAGGTGTCCAGGAACCTCTGTTCATCACCGTTTATCGTCCTGATCATGCTTGGCCACGGTCTCTCAATGGCAAGAGAACCACCATTACCTTCAGGAACCTCATTACCGTCATCATCAAGCACAGATGCCTTGATTCCCGGGAATGGTCTGGTTGCAGTACCCGGTTTCATGGTGGTGAGTCCGGGTAGCGGACTTATCATGATCATACCTGTCTCGGTCTGCCACCATGTATCCACGATTGGGCAGTGGGAATTGCCGATGACCTCATAGTACCATAACCATGCCTTCGGGTTGATAGGTTCACCAACGCTTCCAAGCAGGCGCAGGGAGGACAGATCATACTTTGCAGGGATGTCATCTCCCCATTTCATGAATGTCCGTATTGCAGTAGGTGCTGTGTAGAAGATAGTAACACCGTATTTTTCCACGATGTCCCAGAACCTGCCTTTGTCAGGGTAGTCAGGTGCACCTTCATGCATTACAATGGTCGCACCATTGGAGAGTGGACCGTATACAAGGTAGGAATGTCCTGTGATCCATCCAACATCGGCAGTACACCAGTAGATATCATCATCTTTCAGGTCGAATATCCATTTTGAAGTTACATTTGTACCTACCATATATCCGCCGGTGGTATGGACAACTCCCTTTGGCTTTCCGGTTGTGCCGCTTGTGTACATCAGGAAAAGTATGTCCTCTGCATCCATGTGTTCGGGTTCACATTCCGAATCTACATTGTGGATCAGTTCGTCCCACCAGATGTCCCTGTCCTCTTTCATGGCGATGGCATTGGCAGCATGGTTGGTTACGATCACCTTCTCCACACAATTACAATTTTCAAGACCGATGTCTGCCTTTTCTTTTTGCTCAATGAGTTTTCCTTTGTGGAAGTATCCATCACATGTGATGAGATAATGGCTATTAGAATCGTTCATACGTTGTGCAAGGGCATCTGCAGAGAACCCTGCAAAGACAACACTGTGGGGTGCACCGATCCTGGAACATGCAAGCATGGATATTACTGCTTCGGGTATCATTGGAAGGTATATTGTTACAACATCACCCTTCTTAATTCCCATTTCCTTTAGTGCAGCAGCAAATCGAGCGGTAGCGTCCAGAAGTTCCCTGTACGTATAGGTTGCTGAATTCTCCATTTCACCTTCCCATATCAGGGCTGTTTTGTCACCATGTTTTGAGATATGGCGGTCAAGACAGTTGTAGGAGGCATTCAGTTTTGCACCGCTGAACCACTTTGCATGAGGTGGTTGCCAGTCAAGGACTGTATCCCACTTTTTAAACCAGTCTATATTGTAGGCAAGCTCTTCCCAGAATCCCTCTAAGTCCTCTTCTGCCTTCTCATATATCTGAGGATCTTTCATGTTAGCATTTCTGACAAATTCTTCCGGTGGATAGTACTTTTTCTGTTCTTTGAGCAATGATTCAATTGTTTCTGTCATTCACAAGCCCCACTATGTTTTAAGATCGGTTGACAATTATAATGATTAATCAGGTAAATATGTAGTGGTCAAATACCTTATCTTTATAGCACATGATCCCCCTTTTGTTGAAATTCATTTCAAACAGTACACTTTTGTTTTGTGTTCTGAGGTTTATGTTATTTATGGGTCAAAAGGGTCCAGGTGGGAAGAATGAGGGTTGATGTGTCCAGGAACTTGCCTGGTGACTTCTTTTACCAGGTGAGGGGAAGCGCAGGCAAGAGTATTAATGGGGATCACCCGGCGGGGAGTGGTGGTACGTATGAAAAGCCTGCGCTCTAATTAAAAGACTGTCTTAATTACATAAATACATAATTATTAATCATGACTATTTTATACTATAGCATATTTTAATATGGGATATATTTAAATCGATCATATGTGGTCGGACACACCGGTCGAATGGTCATTCCTTTCCATAGAATATGTTTGGTGTTTCTGTGACAGATGTTAGTGTCTTTGAAGTCCCACCCGGATATATGACCTTAAGGGAATCAATATCTGTACTCAGATCCCGACCGTCGTGCAGATAATAGTTGCCACTTGATCTGGAAACATCCTTCAAAGTAATAATGGCAGTATCATAGCCGATCTCAATTACCTCTGCTTCTTCGTATTCTGAAAAAATGGTCTCAAAAGAAGATTCAAGGTGGCGTGTACCAAAGGCAAGTACATACATCCTCCCGAAGGTGTCCAGGTCATATGTGACCGTCACGTAGGCATCAGTGCCATCAAAGCGCATTACCATACTGTCAAAGTGCATAAAATCAGTGGCCTCATCGGATTCCTGTGCTAATGCTGTCAATGAGGCGGAGGACAGTATCATGAGCAATACAAGGAAAGAAAGCACTTTCATGGTAACATGATTGTATTAAAGGTAAATATTACTAACGCATTTTTTCCGAATGACAATCTCAAATGAAATGAATTATGTGTTCAAAGTGCTAAAAATTGAACAGATCACACTGAGAATATAACATTTTAACATTTTCCAATCGATACATTCATATTTAGTGTGTTCTATTTCAACCTGCTTTTAGCACTAATATATAAGTAAACAACAAAATCCCTAATTGGATTTGTATATGGTTACTATTATAAAATATCATATCGATCAAAATTAGATCTAAACAAAGAGGAGTATGATTATGGAGAGTTTAATTTACCTTGCCCCTCTGGCAGGTATCGTAAGCTTGGTGTTTGCTGCATTCTTTGCCTCCCGTGTCCTGAAGGAAGGAACCGGTTCAAAGGAGATGCAGGAGATCTCACTTGCGATCCAGGAGGGTGCTATGGCTTATCTGAACCGTCAGTATAAGACCGTAGCTGTAGTAGCAATTATTCTTGCTGCACTTATGTTCTTCCTTCTGGGAGATGACAGTGGCAAGATCGCAATCGGATTCATCGTTGGTGCAGCTGCATCCGCACTTGCCGGATATGTTGGAATGAACGTATCCGTCAGAGCTAATGTCAGAACAGCACACGCAGCTTCAAAAAGCTTGCAGGAAGCAATGTCTGTCGCATTCCGCGGTGGAGCTGTAACAGGACTTGCAGTAGTAGGTCTTGCATTGCTTGGTACCAGTGGTTTCTACATCCTTTTCGGCGATGTTGATCTTGTAGTCGGATTCGGTTTCGGTGCAAGTCTTATCAGCCTTTTCGCAAGGGTCGGTGGAGGTATCTTCACAAAGGCCGCTGACGTAGGTGCTGACCTTGTTGGTAAGGTCGAGGCTGGTATTCCTGAGGATGATCCTAGGAACGCCGGTGTCATTGCTGACAACGTGGGTGACAATGTTGGTGACTGTGCTGGAATGGGTGCAGATCTGTTCGAGACATATGTCGTTACTGTCCTCGCATCAATGCTTCTTGGATCACTTATCCTTGAAACATATCCAAACGCTATCCTTTACCCATTGATCCTTGGTTCAGTGGCTATCTTTGCTTCCATCATTTCCATCTTCTTCGTGAAAGTAGGCAACGATGGAAAGATCATGAAAGCGCTCTATAAGGGTGTTGCAGTATCAGCAATTCTTAGTCTGATCGCATTCTATTTCGTGACCGATTCCCTTATGGGCGACATAAGATTATACTACGCATCTATTGTGGGTATTATCATAATGGTATTGATGGTAATCTTTACAGAATACTACACTTCCACAAGCTTCCGTCCGGTCAAGACAATTGCCGGGGCATCCGAAACCGGTGCTGGTACAAATGTCATCTCCGGTCTTGCAATTGGATTCGAAAGTACTGCACTTCCACTTATCATCATCGTTGCTGGTATCCTTGCATCCTACTTCGTAGTAGGCGGTGCAACTGATCCTGCAATGGGTGTTTACGGTATTGCTATTGCAGCAGCAGCAATGTTGTCAACAACCGGTATGATCGTGGCTCTTGACTCATATGGTCCTATCACCGACAATGCTGGTGGTATCGCTGAAATGGCACATATGCCTGAAGACGTACGTAAGATCACTGATGCACTTGATGCAGTAGGAAACACCACAAAGGCAGTAACAAAGGGTTACGCAATTGGTTCCGCAGCACTCGGTGCACTGGCACTTTTCGCAGATTACAGACACAAGGTAAACCTCGAGGCAGGTTCACTCAGTCTTGACAACCCTGTGGTTCTTGTTGGTCTGCTCATCGGTGGACTGCTTCCATTCCTGTTCACTGCTGTCACAATGAGAGCAGTAGGAACTGCAGCATTCGCTATTGTTAACGAAGTTCGCCGCCAGTTCAGGGAGATCCCTGGTATCATGGAAGGCACCGCAAAGCCAGAATATGGTAAGTGTGTAGACATCGTTACCGCAGCAGCTATCCGTGAAATGGCAATTCCAGGTATCCTTGCTATCTTCGTTCCACTTTTAGTTGGATTCGTGCTTGGTCCGGAAGCCCTTGGTGGATTGCTTATCGGTATCATCGTTGCAGGTCTTCTCCTTGCTATGACCATGAACAATGGTGGAGGAGCATGGGATAACGCAAAGAAGCTTATCGAAGATGGAGCACACGGCGGAAAGGGTTCCGATGCTCACAAGGCAGCAGTTGTCGGTGACACCGTTGGTGACCCATTCAAGGACACATCAGGTCCTGCTCTTAACGCACTGATCAAGGTAGTTAACATGATAGCGATCCTGTTCTCTTCCCTGTTCATCGGACAAGGCCTGTTCTAAGTTTAAAAAACAGATCCGGTATTGACCGGATCAACTCTTTTCTTTTTTCGATATTTTTCTCTTAAGTTCTTCGAATCTCTTTCTCAGATACTATGCTTGTTTTCCCGACTTGTGGTGGGGAAAGACAGATGAGCTGTGATATCAAATGTCTATTTGTTAAGATCTGGCTGGTTCCTGTGCTTGCCTGATCTCTTAGTGATCACTAGGTCTGACTTTCCATGCCAAAGACAATGCCATTCGAAAGGTACACTTCCAGATATGAAAAGTGGTTCGAGGATAACGCTCCTGTCTACAACTCAGAGCTGAAGGCATTGAGAGCCAACATGCCATCCTTTTCAAGAGGTGTGGAGATCGGTGTTGGGAGTGGAAGGTTTGCATCACCGCTGGATATTCATCTGGGTCTGGACCCCTCGCCTAGCATGCTGGATATATCCCGGGAAAGAGGAATTGGTGTTGTTCGTGGTGTAGCTGAAAAGCTTCCTTTTACAGATTCCAGCTTTGACCTTGTACTGATGACCACAACCATCTGTTTCCTGGATGATATTGTATCCGCATTCAGGGAAGTGAATAGGATCCTGACGCCGGGTGGATCCTTTGTTATTGGGTTTATAGACAGAAACAGTCCTGTTGGCAGGTCATATCGGGGAAAAAGTTCCAGCAATGTTTTTTATGAACTTGCAACCTTCTATTCTGTGGAATAGGTCGTGTACCTTCTCAACGAATCCGGGTTTGATGACCCCGTCTGCACACAGACGATCTTCAGTGAACTGAAGGATATAGTGGAAATAGAGCCCGTGCTACTGGGACATGGACAGGGCTCCTTTGTGGTGATCAGTGCTGTGAAATCAAGTGATATGTAATGAACTGAGATACGATGAAATAAAGTGAAACGAAGCTTCAAGCATCGCACATTTCAAAGAATACACCTCTTTCTCCAAGTTCCTGCATTATCTCTTCGTAGAACACTCCCATACCTTCAACATTCTCATGTGTAAATTCATCGACACGACCGCAAGGTCCTCCTATTGTCGTGGTCTCTGCACCACATGACGGACTTTTTGGGACACCGAGCAACTTTATGGAATAGCCTTCCTGGTAGAACTGTTCGATCATGTCTGCGAAGGGCTTGAAAAGAGAGCGACAAAAGCGTTTGTAGTTAGGGGTCTCAAGCTGGTCTTTTGTGATCTCCCTTCTAGCAGTCCCAAGGTAGATCAGTTCAGGGCATGGTAGCTGGATCACGTTCCTGCTGCATATTTCCATCTTAGGCGGAGCTTTGATGCCCTTGAGGCGGGAATGCACATTTGCAAGGCAATGTCCGATGACCAGTATCTCTTTTCCATTCTTTTCTTCCATAGTAGTACCTCCTCACGTACCTATGCTAATATTCTTCACATCCTTCATAAAATGCCGGGTATTATTATCATATATTATCCTCGCCATTGTCAGGATTTAAGCAATATTTATATAGAGTCAGAAACGCTTTAAATCTATCTCGAGGAGATAAAAAACATGCATGAAGATCTGGGAAGAGTTCTCAACAAAGGATTTGGAACGTGGAAACGCAATTTAGGAATAGCTGTTCCTTTCATCTTTAACATGCTTCTAAGCATGCTTGTCTTTGTTATCGCTTTCATTATTCTTTCTTTTATTGTTCTGGCTCCTTCTGTTTCAGAGATCGCGGATCCGTCTTCACTTTCTCCGGAAGAGACAATGGAGATGATAATGCCTCTGTTAAATGATAGTATTGGCATAGTCATAGCATTTGGTATTCTTACAATGCTGGTGCTGGTATTTATGCAGGCATATTTCACCGCAGGTGCCGTAGGGATGGCAAAAGTAGCTTCAGAGACCGGTCACACAACTTTGTCCGATATGTTCCGATACGGAAATGACAATGTTATCAGCCTGTTTCTGGCAAAGATCATGGTATTCCTGATAAGCTTTGCAGGAGTTATTTTTATCGTGCCCGGAGCGCTCATTACGAATGATCTTGGTGCACTGATGTCCAATCCCGAGAACGCTGTTGTCCCGGGTGCAATGCTCCTTTTTGGTTTTCTCCTGTGGGTCATCTATGCCGTGATAATCGGCCTGATTCTAAGTCCCCTGGAGTTCTGTCTTGTAGTGGACAGGCTTGACCCGATGTCCGGTCTGAAAAGAGCCTATGGTTTCTTCATGGGGAACAAATTGGACGTCCTCTTGCTTTTCCTTGTGATGATCAGCATATCTGTCCTGAACAACCTGCTCAGTGAAGCGATGTCTGCCATAGAGGCTGTCGGGGCTGTCTGGGCATTTACCAGCTTCTTCCTTTCCATCGCTGTGATCCAGCCACTCATTACAGTTTGGTGGACCAGGCTTTACATGTCAAGGTCAGGAAAAGAGCTGTATGATATCAGCGAGCTGCTGGATTATCCTTAAAAGATAGCCTTCAATTGGCAAAGCCAGAGCTGCTCTGCTAAATTCCTAGTATAAAATTCGGGCTTATGGTTGATGCTGACAGATACCCGCAGGATCAGCTTCGCCCAAGCAACTTGCATGCCTGACAAAGGTCAGCCGTGCATGGCTCTCCGCATATTCTGCAATCCGTGAGCTCTGCCTGTGGGAATTCTTTCCCGAGTATTCCTACGACCTTGTCAAAGCCTCTGAGGATGGAATATTTCGTTCCCGGGTGCTTTACCTCGAACTCATTGATCATGTCCCTGACCTCTCCCCTGAGGGCCTCATGGGCATACGGGCATTCGCTCATGTCGAAAGGAAGCTCATTCACTATAGCGTAAAGTGCGACCTCTTTCTCAGGAACCTTGCGTAAAGGCTTTGCACGAAGCACAAGACCTTCCAGTGCCCTTGGCGGTGACAGGCGTATCATCCTCTCCACATCGCCTCCCAGATGGTTCATCATGACGGTCTGTGCCTCATCGTCCAGGTTGTGCCCGGTGGCAAGTTTCGTAGCCCCTATCTCATTTGCGATCTTGTTCATCAGGGATTTCCTCAGCACACCGCAGTAACTGCATGCTCCAAGCTCTCTCTCCTGTGCGGTCAGCTCGTCCAGCGTCTTGCCGTATTCGTCCTTAAAAGAGCGTACAATGTGCCTGACACCAAGCTCGGAAGTGAGTTCCCTTGCTTTTCTAAGTGTATCTTCCCTGTAGCCTTCAATGCCCTCGTCAATGGTGATCGCAACAAGCTCCACATCCCGCCTTTTGCTGAATATCTTGTGGAGTACGTGTAACAGGACAACACTGTCCTTGCCTCCGCTAAGTGCGACAGCAATGATGTCTCCCTTCTCGACATTGTATTGTTTCCTGATGGTCAGCTTGATCTTGCGTTCCACATCTTCAATGAAATGTTTTTTGCAAAGGTGCATGCCTGAGTACTTCTGGAAAATAATGGCATCCCTATTACATTTCATACATTTTATGGGCATTTGAATTAGCTCCTTTCCTTCTCAAAAGGAACGATGGTATTAGAACTTTGGGGTTTTGACAGGTGGGTAGTGAATGTTCTTTCTAGTTATCTTCTATCTTGTGCTGTATCTATGAAATTCCTAACTGTCCTTGTTACTACATCAAAACGTTAATTTACACATAAAGTAATCTTACTCCGATGGATAGCATACTGTCACTAAGCAATGTTTCTAAAAGCTACGGGAACTTTCCCGTCCTCAAAGGCATTGATCTGGACATAAAAAAAGGGGAATTCCTTGCCATACTCGGTCCCAATGGGGCAGGCAAGACGACCCTTGTCAAGATCATGTCCACTCTGTCCTCTCCTTCGGAAGGGTCAGTTGAGATCAACGGACATGACGTTGCAGATGACACGACTTCAGTAAGAAGCATGATTGGGGTAATCTCTCATGAAACACATCTCTACAACGACCTTACAGCAGAGGAGAACTTGCGTTTCTTCGGGAAGATGTATGGAATTGGTGCAGGTGAGCTGGAAGGTCGTATCGATGAACTTCTGGAGCAGGTAGAACTTACCGGCAGGGCTGATGACAGGGTTTCCACCTTTTCCAGAGGAATGAAACAGCGTCTTTCAATTGCAAGGTCACTGATACATGAACCGCAGCTCCTGTTCCTGGATGAGCCATATACAGGGCTTGACCAGCATGCAAGCCTGACCTTTGAGAAGGTGCTTCAGGAGCTTGATCCTCAGGACAATACAAGGGTGATGGTAACCCATGATATTACGAACACGTTCAAGATGTGCAGTCGTGTCTTGATACTGGATGGTGGAAAGGTCGTCTTCGACAGTCTCATGTCTGACATAAGTTCAGCAGAAGAGCTAAAAGAGATCTACTTATCTAAGGTCAGCAATCACATTTCAGTATGATCGGGAGTTTTCAATGATACGAATCCTTGATATCGCAGCAAAGGACCTTAAAGAGGAATTCCGCACAAAGCAGATGCTCAATTCCATGGTGATCTTCTCGCTGCTCGTTATCGTCATCTTCAGTATATCCTTCGGATCTATCCTTGGCTCTTCGGAGAACGTGGCAATGGTCGCTCCGGGAGTTCTCTGGATAGCATTCATATTTGCAGGCTCTATCGGCCTCTCCCGCTCCTTTGTAGCAGAACTGGAGAACGGTTGCCTTGAAGGGCTGAAGCTCTGTCCTGTGAGCCGATCCGTGATCTACACAGGAAAGGCCGTTGCGAACATAGTCCTGATGTTGATAGTGGAACTCATCACGATACCGCTGTTCGTCATCCTGTTCAATTACAGCATTGGTGGCCTGCTATTGCTTGCTCTTGTGATCGCTCTTGGGACAATTGGTTTTGTCTGTGTGGGCACACTTCTCTCAGCATTGACCGTGAACACCCGCACCCGCGAGATACTGCTTCCGGTGCTGCTTCTGCCGTTGGTCCTTCCAGTGCTGATACCTGCTGTGATGGCAACGGGAAGTGCACTTTCAGGTGCATCCTTTTGGGATATTTCACAGGAGTTGAGATTGCTTGTCGTTTATGATGTTGTGTTCTTCCTTGTGGCACAGCTGGTCTTCGAATATGTTATACAGGATTGAGGTTACAGGATCGAAGGACAGTATTGTTTCTCGCTCGATCAACTCCCTGGGGACCAATGGTTAAGAGATTAATACTTATATACCGGTGAGTTAGTACTACCTACATCATTCAATCTTATTATCGGAGTTTTCAAATGTCGGATAGGAGCTTTACAGGTAAGGTCTTGCCACTGGTGGCTGCTGCAACAATGCTGCTGGCAATCGGCATGATATTCTTTTACCTTCCGGAGATGAAAGGCGAATCAGGTGAAGTTCTGGACAGCAGTTTCAGGATATTCTATTTCCACATGCCCATTGCAATAACATCCTATCTTGCATTTACAGCGGTCTTCGTATCAAGCATCCTCTATCTTAAAAGCAGTGAATACAAATGGGACATTGTTTCACGCTCGGCCGCCGAGGTGGGTGTGATCTTCGCATTCCTTGTCCTGGTCACAGGCTCTATCTGGGCAAAGGCAACCTGGGGATGGTACTGGATATGGGAACCACGCCTGACCACGTCCCTCGCACTTTTCCTTGTCTACGTAGCTTACCTGTTGTTACGTCAGGCAGTTGATGTCCAGGATAAACGTGCACGTCTTGCATCGGTTTTCGGCATTCTGGGTTTTGTCTCGGTACCACTGAGCTTCCTGTCCATCCGCCTGTGGCGCTCAGCACACCCGCTGATGTTCGGTGAAGCTTCCTATGGCTCCGGTGGTGGGCTGGAAGGCACATCTTTGCAGTTAACGCTGATCGTGAACATTATCGCATTCATACTTGTCTTCGCAGCTATCACTTCATACAAGATCGGCAATGAAAAGCTCGAGGAAGAGGCAAATACATTGAGATCAACCCTCAGATGATAGCTTCTTTTCCTTCTTCATTTTCATTTTCTGTCCATACCTTTCTTTTCATCTAGCAAAAAATATAAACGAATAGTTGCCGATTAGGTAGCATGCTCTTTGAACCAATTTCCATAGCAGATCTGACCTTGAAGAACCGCTTTGTACGTTCAGCAACCAACGAGTGGCTTGCAGAGGAAGATGGCACCCCTACTGATGCCATTGGTGACATGTATGAGGAACTTGCACGCAATGATGTGGGTTTGATCATCACCGGCTATTCTTATGTGAACGTGCAGGGAAAGAGCAATGATAAGCAGCAGGGCATCTACGATGACAGGTTCATCGAACCATACAGGAAGATCACATCAAGGGTTCATAAGTATGATAGCAAGATCGTGGCGCAGATCGTGCACGGTGGCCGACAGTCCATGGTACAGGAAGGCATTCCTCTTCTTGCACCTTCAGCTGTGGAGGACACTGCATCAGGGAAAATACCTGTGGAAATGACGGAGGAAGACATCCTCAACACAATCGAGGATTTTGTTGAGGCTGCAAGGCGTGCAAAGGAGGCAGGGTTTGATGGTGTGCAGATACATTGTGCTCATGGTTTCCTTCTAAGCAGTTTCATATCCCCATATACGAACCATAGGACAGACAAATGGGGTGGTTCTGTTGAGAATCGTGCAAGGATCATCACAGAGATCACAAGGCTCATCCGCGAGAGAGTTGGCGAGGATTTCCCTATCATGGTGAAAATGAACGCTACGGATGGGTTTGACATTACTTCAGGTAAATTCGGACTTGATGCTCCTGAATGTGTGGAGATCGCAAGTGTTCTTGAGAAGGCCGGGATATGTGCTATCGAGGTCAGTGGCGGTATATTTGAAGCAGGGGATGTGATGTCCCAGCCTAACATCGATTCCGAGGAAAAGGAAGCATACTTCAAACGTTACTCGAAGATGATTAGGGATACCGTAAACATCCCGGTCATACTGGTGGGGGGTATCAGGTCGAAGAAGGTCATGGAATCTTTGTTGAACGTATATGCGGACATGCTCTCATTCAGCAGGCCTTTCATAAGTGAGCCTGACCTTGTGGTAAAGCTCAGGGATGGCATATCTGACAGGGCGAGGTGTGTTTCCTGTAACAGATGTTTTGATCACAATGGAATCCGCTGTAGTTATGATTTCGGCGATTCCGCTTAATTCTTTTTTAGATCTCTGGTCGTATCTTTTTATAGTTTCTTTTCATTCATTAGTTCATGAGGCTGGATGCATATCTTGTTGAAATGGGTAATTTCAAGTCCCGTGGGCGTTCCAAACAGGCTATTAAGGGCGGTCATGTGAAGATAGACGGTAGTGTTGTAACAAAACCTTCAAAGGATGTTTCCATAGATGATAATATCGAGGTTGATGAAGGTCTCGATATGCCAAAAGGTTATTTCAAGTTAAAGAGGATCCAGGAAGAAACAGGGCTCATCAGTGAAGGCGATAGCATCATTGACCTTGGTTCAAGTGCAGGCGGTTTCATCACGTTCGCATCAGAGATTGCCGATAAGATCAATGGTCTGGAATTCAGCCGTGATTTCAGGTCAGAGCTCGGTCAGATTGCTCATGAGAACGAGAATGTTTCCATCATTTTCGATGATGTATTTAGTGTTCCTCTTGCGGAACTTTCAGAGGAGCCTGTGGATGTGATCCTAAGTGACATGACACTGGAGCCAATGGATTCACTGGCAGCTCTTGAGCGGGTCCTTCCTCTGCTAAAGGCAGGCGGAAAGCTCCTTCAGGTCATAAAGACATCAAAGAGAATTGACAGGGAACCGGTTCTTGCCAGATTTGAAGAGCTTGGGGTCGAGATCTTGCACGTTCTGGAATCTCATAAGCAGGAGATCTATGTGATCGGCCGGAAGACCGTTGTCAACGAAACCATGGAATAAATTTATTTTCAGGAAATATCGGCAATGCTTTTGAAGATCTATGGAAAGGGGCGGCCTTTCAGACTCTTTGTCGGAGGCCTGCATGGTCGGGAATGGCGCGATACTTCATCTATCCTGTTGAACCTTGAGCGCCCCTTTTCAGGTACTCTGGCAGTGATGCCTGTGGTCAACAGGGGCAAGTACATCTCAACGCTTGATAGTGGTTATTACCATGGTATAGGGGAAGCTATCGTTGATGTTGTTGAGAAGTATAAACCTGATATCTATGTGGAGCTCCATTCCTATTCAAAGGGCAATTTCTGTAAACTGGTCTCAAAGGAAAGGGTTAACAATGTGGGAGTTCCGGGTTTCAGCAGCCTCGAAAAAGGTGTGCTTATGGGATCGGTTTCCCCTCACATTCGAAGGGAATATTTTCCTGTCGAGGCACTTTGCCTGACATTTGAGATCGAGAAAGACAACAACCAGTCCGGTGAATTTGCATCAGGGATGCTTGATGTTGTGAAGGACTGTGATTCAAGGGATGAGTTCATCGAATATATGATGGTAAATTATCCCAAAGTAGCAAAAAAAGCAATTGAAGATTACAAAAAGTTCTATGGGTTGTAAGGTTTCCCTTACAACTCATTTTATATTAAATTACAATCCGAGTGCATCGTAGTTGTGGATGTTGTGCTCAGGATTGACGTCCATCATCTCTCTTCTCTGTGATTTGAGCATGTCGTCAACACGGAGTACCATGTTAGCAACTTCTGATGCTGATTTGATGGCCTGTTTCTTTACCCTGAGTGGATCGACGATGCCCTTCTCAAGTGCGTCACTGATCTCACCTGTGTAAACATCGAGACCTGCGTTCTTGATCTCACCGTGCTTTGCACGGAGTGAAAGGATCGTGTCAATACCGTCCATTCCTGCGTTTACTGCAATTTCCTTTGGTATTGATTCAATTGCTTCTGCAAATGCTGAGATAGCAAGCTGTTCACGACCGCCGATGGTAGCTGCAAAGGCACGAAGTCCCTGTGCGACCTCGATCTCTGATGCACCGCCTCCAGGTACGATCTTTTCATCCTCGATACCGTTCTTGATGACCTGTAATGCGTCGTCAATTGTACGCTCGAGGTTATCGGTCACGTGCTCGGTAGAACCTCTGAGCAGAATGGTTACGGTCTTTGATCCCTGACAGTCCCTGAAGTAGGTCTTACCAAGGTCGAATGCTCCGATCTGCTCAATGAGACCTGCATATCCAAGGTCCTTTTCAGAGATGTCATTGATGTTCTTGACGATGTGTGCACCTGTAGCTCTTGAAATGCTCTTCACATTGTCATCATTGATACGCCTGATTGCAAAGATGCCTTTCTTCTGGAAGTAGTCAGCTGCATTCTGGTCAATGTTCTTTGTTCCCACTACGACATTGGCGCCGGTATCGATTATCTTGTCGAGGAGCTTGTGGAAATCTTCCTCTTCCTTCTTCAGGAAATCGGTCAGCTGGTCTGCAGAACTGATCTGGAATGTTGACTTGTTCTTTGTTTTCTGTACCATTATATCTGCAGATATAAGGGCTATCTTAGCGTTTTCCACAACTTCAGGCATTGCGGAATGAAGACGTGCCTTGTTGATCACGAGACCTTCAAGAAGCTCAGTTTCAGTGATGCTCTGGCCAGGGTCCTGTGTGATCAGGATGCTGTCGTTCACATTTATCTTACCGTCAACTTCGACCTCAAGGGCTGCATCGACGCATAGTCCGGCAATCAGGTCCCCGTAAGCTTCAGCGCCTTTGCCTGCAATTGCGGTCTTTGCGATCTTAAGCAGAACTTCCTTGTTCTCTTTTGTGACATCTATTGCGTAGTTGTCAAGCAGTTCTGAAGCTTTGTCTGCTGCCTGGAGGAAACCTTTGATTATAATAGTTGGGTGAATTCCGGAATCGATAAGTTCTTCTGCCTTCTCAAGAAGTGAACCTGCAAGAACAGCTGCACTGGTGGTACCATCACCGGCAATATCTTCCTGTGTCCTTGCGATCTCCACGATCATCTTTGCAGTAGGGTTCTCGATATCCATTCCCCTTAGGATCATTGCACCATCGTTGGTGAGCACGATATCTCCCACCGCGTTCACAAGCATCTTGTCCATTCCTTTTGGACCAAGTGTTGTTTTTACGATATTTGCAATTGCCTTTGCTGCAGCGATATTCGCGTAGAGGGCCTGCTTGCCCTTTGTATGTTCTTTCCTTGGATCTGTTATCATTGCTGGCTGACCTGCCATTGGATCTGAACCTCCTGATGATCTGATATATGAATTGGTCTAATGTTTTTACTAAAATTGATTGAAACTAACTGTGTATGGTTCTATAAAAACGTTTCGAATGGTCCTACTGTGTTTATATTGCCTGCTCAAAAAGTTTAACATAAAAGCTGGTTTTAAGCGTATTTATGCTTGATTTTGTAGGACTCGGACTTTACGATGAAAAGGACATATCGTTAAAAGGACTTGAAAAGATCCGCAATGCGGACAAGGTCTATGTGGAATTCTACACTTCCATATTAATGGGAACTGACCTTGAAAAGATGGAAGAGCTCTACCAGAAGAAGATCACGGTCCTTTCAAGGGAGGATGTAGAACAGCATGCTGAGGACTGGATCGCTGATGCAAAGGACATGAATGTTGTGTTCCTGACAGGCGGTGACACCATGGTATCCACAACTCATGTTGACCTCCGTCTTCGAGCACTTGCCATGGGAATCGAGACAACCCTTGTTCATGGTGCATCCATAGCATCCGCAATATGTGGCCTGTCCGGCCTGCAGAACTACCGCTTCGGAAAAGCAGCAACCGTTCCTCATCCTTATGTGACCAGCCGTGGTACAAGGGTGATATCCGAAACACCTTATGATACTATTAAAATGAACAGGGATAACGGGCTCCACACGGCTGTGTTCCTTGATATTGACAAGGATAAGGGCTACATGACTGTAAATGAAGCTCTTTCTATCCTGCTTGAGGTTGAGGGAAAGCGCGGTGAAGGTATAATGAATGACCGTATTGCAGTGGGTGTGGCCCGTGCCGGATCGCCATCACCTGTGGTAAAAGCTGATTATGCCGAAGAACTGAAAGACTTCGATTTTGGTGTACCGCTGCATATACTTATAATTCCTGCGGACCTTCATTTTGTGGAGGCGGAAGCTCTCGTGAAACTTGCAGGTGGGCCTGAAAAAATACTTGAAGATGTGGAATGATCACGTTCTTTGAACGATCATTTTACTTTTTACATTTATTTTACTCATCATCCTTCATTTCTTTCCACACATCTTTCTACTTCTTTTCACATTTTTTCTCTTCAACAACGGCAACCTTGCAAATCACAACCTTGTAAAGCACAATAGATATAAGGCTGTAGTCCCTTTTTTTGGTGAGAGGATATGATGCGCGGCTCAGTAGGTATAATTTCAGGTGAGACCGGATCGTTTGGTTTTAAGTTCTTGATTTCTGATAGTACGGTTGTACATAGAGGGGAATATGTAAAGGCATGGCATGAGAAGGACGGATGGGTCCTTTGCCAGGTGCTTTCGATCAAAAGGTTCAGTGATAAGGTAAGTACAAAACATTCCTTCGATGAAGCCAAGAAGGTCTTTGAAGAATCCAAAAAGAGTGGAAAGGACAGGAAAAGTTCCGATCGTATAGTTGCAGATGCTACGGTCATAGGCAGTCGTGATCCTTCCGGCCTCCTGAGGGCTCCCAAGACACCTTTTAGCCCCGGAGATGATGTTTATAAAGCAGACAACGATCTGATAAGTTCTGCCCTGGGTCTGTCCGGTAATGAGATGTATATTGGCCTGCTTGATGGCACTGACATCCCGGTTCACCTTAGTGTGAACAGTCTTGTGCAGAAACATTGCAGTATCCTTGCAAAGACCGGAAGCGGAAAGTCCTATACAGCAGCGGTTCTGCTGGAAGAGCTTCTCGACCGGAAGGTTCCTCTTCTTATTCTCGATCCTCATAGTGAGTACGCTTCCATGAAGGAAGCTGCAGCAAAAACAGATGATCTCAAGAAGTTCGGTGTATCTCCAAAAGGGTATGGTTCCAATATCACAATATATACTCCTGCCAACAAGGCAGTGAATCCCAATGCGGATGAACTTTTCAGGCTTAACGGAAACAACCTGAGTGCAAAAGACCTGACCGCGATCTTCCCGGACAACCTTACCAGCACTCATACAGGTATACTCTATGAGGCTATACAGAAGCTCCGGGCCGAGATGGAAACCTATACTCTTGATGACATTATCTTTGAAGTTGGTAATAACGAGAGCAAAGCCCGCTGGAATGTCATGAGCGTTCTGGAAGACATACGTGATTCCGATCTTCTGTCCTCATCATCCACATCCCTTGAAGAGCTCATGCAGAAGGGCAAGGCAGCGGTAATAGACTTCAAGGGAGTGTCTCCGGATTTCCAGAGTATGATCGTGGCACAGCTTTGCGGTGCACTTTTCGAGGCCCGCAAGATGAATGCCATACCTCCTGGTATGCTGGTTGTGGAAGAAGCTCATAACTTTGCTCCGGAGCGTGGTTTCAGCAAGACTGCGAGTTCCGAGGTGTTGCGTACAATTGCGTCGGAAGGACGTAAGTTCGGTCTTGGTATGATGGTAATATCCCAGCGTCCGGCAAGGATCGACAAGAATGTGCTTTCCCAGTGCGGTACACAGGTGATCATGAAGGTGACAAACCCCAATGACCTGAAATCCATCAGTAAAGGACTTGAAGGTGTGAACTCTTTTGTTGAAGATGAGCTGATGCGCCTGCCTCCCGGTGTTGCCATGCTTGTGAGCAACGATATCGAGAGGCCTGTGCTTGTGGATATCAGGGTGAGGAAATCAAAGCATGGCGGCGAGTCTGTAAATGTGCTTAAGAGTGCACAGACAGCATCTCCTGCTCCTGCAAAAAGAGCTTCAAAGCCTGTCAGCCAGCCACCAAAGAGGTTCGATCCTGTAAAAGCAGAGGCTGAAGCGCCCGATGGAGCTGGAAGTCCGCCACCCAGGAGGCAGCCCAGCAGACAGGTGAACAGGCAGCCCAATTCTGGTGGTGGAGGCCTTTTCAAGAAGATCTTCGGTTCGGAGAAATGACCTTTCCAACGGATGGGTTTATAAATGATTTATATGTAGATGGTGTAAATGTGGCAGCAGATCTGAACGAAAAGGTCGAAAGATACGAACGTCTGTTAAGAGAAGCACTCGCAAAGGCGGATCTAGGTCCCATTAAGGGATCACACATGCTTGCAGTGGCTGAGGACTATAAGAACATGGCACGTTCCTATTATGAGGACGGTATGCATTTCATAAAGTCCGAGGATCCGGTAAATGCGCTCATCTGTTTCAGTTATGGTCATGCCTGGCTGGATGCAGGTGCACGCCTGGGTGTCTTTGATGTTGACGATGATGTGCTGTTCACAATATGATCGTATTCAAGAAGCGTAGATTAATAGAAGAAATGAAGGTCTGAGATAAGATATCTGGAGAGAATGAAACGATGACAAATTTTCATGTTACACTTGAAGCTGCCTGGTTGGTAAGAGACGTACAAACTGCAGATGATGCTATTGGAGTTGCTATTGCAGAAGCTGGAAAAAGACTGAACCCTCAACTCGATTATGTAGAGGTCGATGTGGGAACGACATTCTGCCCTGCATGCAATGAACCTTTTGGTAGCGTTTTTATTGCTGCTAATACTGCAATCGTCGGCCTTGTCCTTGAGATGAAGGTATTTGATGCAGAGAGTTCAGAGCATGCATCAAGGATCGCAAAATCCGTTATTGGCAGGGCATTACGCGATGTGCCACTTAATGTGGTGGATGTTGAAGAGTTCGAGTAAGGTGTCAGAATGTCTGATGTGATATCTGTAGTAGGTCACGCTGCAATAGACTTCCTGTTCGATGTGGAGGGAATTGCAGGACAGAACGAGTCATATCCGATAGTTGATTATCAGAAGTTCTTTGGAGGCGGGGCTGCGAACATCGTTGCAGCTATCTCTATCCTTGGCGGAAACTCCCAGCTGATCTCTGCAGTAGGGGATGATTTTGCAACATCGGGTTATGAAGAGCATCTTGATGGGCTGGGTGTTGATCTCTCCCTGCTTTTCAGGCTCGAGGGTGAGAAGGGAACTGCTGCATATGTTTATACGGATCCTTTCCACAATCAGTCAACTTACTTCTACTGGGGAGCATCCGCAAAGCTGAAGGAACTGGACCCTCCGGAAGTTGACTTTGTCCACCTTGCAACATCTGAGCCGAACTTCAATGCCAGGATTGCACAGAAGGCAAAGTTCGTATCTTTTGATCCCGGACAGGATCTTATAACGTACACAAGAGAGAATCTTGAAATTATCCTTGAGAACACCGATGTCCTTTTCACCAACAAGCACGAGATCAAGCGCGTCTGCGACATGACCGAGAGCACTTTTGAGGACATCAAGGAAAAGATAGACATTGTGGTCGTAACCTATGATGCCGAAGGCAGTAAGATATTCTCTGAAGGTGCTGAATACGAGATCCCGGTGGTTCCGGTAAAGGCAGTTGACCCAACCGGTGCAGGAGATGCATATCGTGCAGGTTTCCTTGTATCATATGTACGTGGATATCCGCTGGATGTCTGTGGAAAGGCAGGAGCTACGGTCGCATCATTTGCTGTTGAGTCAGTTGGTTGCCAGACAGATCTTCCTACATGGGATGATATGGTTGCCAGGTATGAAAGTAAGTTCGGCGCTTTCCCGTCTCTTGATTAGTAATGTCTTTTCGTGGGAAGCTGAATATTCTATATATCAATAATATGGATGGAAGGACGGCTTCTGGCTGTCTTCCTTACTCCATACTTAAAGTTAAAACTTCAAATTAAAATCTTAATTTTTATTTTAATCTCAAGGCTTCAATTTCAAATTTAGAAGTTTACTAATTGTTGATCAGTTTAGTCCTTTATTTTTGATCTTTTGTTCCGATAGTGACGCCACTCTGATGCACTTTGTTCTCTTCTTCATCTGTAATCATCATTTCTAGTTCATATACAGAAGATGTTTCCCTTGAAATCTCTATAACGATGGGCTCATCCAAAGTGACATTCTCGTATAACTTGCTGTTAGCACTTTCAATGGTATTGCCATCTTCTTTAATCTCATATGTGGCGTAGTAATCTGCTGAGTATTCCGGATCACGCAATATGAATGTGAAAATAAGTTTGTCCTCATATCCATAAGTTTCCGGAACAAAGACGTCGTTTTCCAGTTGTTCTCCCCATATACCTGCTGTCTGTTCTGCACTTTCCTTATTTGTTGTATAATTCAGTACAGATGAATAATTTACAACAACCAGTACTGCAATGATCGATGCAATGACAAGTGCTACCTTTAGAGAGTTTCTCACAGAAATAACTCCTCAACTTTCTTCTGTAGACTACTGTGTTATCATCATTTAATACTTTTTTGGAAACTCTTTATGATTTGCAAGCTCATCTCAATGAAAAATATGTGTCTAGATCAATTATTGTAATAATTTGATCTTATGGTGGTCCTGGTGACCAAACAAAAAAGAGTTGTCAATATCGTGCACTTCCACACGATATTGATGTTGAATAATATGTTTACTGCTTGTTCTCTATAACAGCGTGTGCTGCTGCAAGTCTTGCAATTGGCACACGGAATGGTGAACAGCTGACATAGTTGAGTCCGACGTTGTGTCCAAACTTAACTGATTTTGGCTCTCCACCATGCTCACCGCAGATACCTATCTTGATGTCAGGTCGTGTGGCACGTCCTTTCTCGATACCGATCTTTACAAGCTGGCCCACACCTTCCTGGTCAAGCACTGCAAATGGATCGTCCTCGAGTATGCCACTTTCTAAGTAGAATGGTAAGAACTTACCTGCATCGTCCCTGCTGAAACCGAAGGTTGTCTGGGTCAGGTCGTTAGTACCGAAGGAGAAGAACTCAGCTTCCTTTGCGATCTGGTCTGCTGTGAGTGCTGCTCTTGGGAGTTCGATCATTGTTCCGACCATGTAGTCAAGTTTGATACCTTCCTTTTCCATGGCAGTTTCCACAGCTTTTATCACATGCTTCTTGACGAATTCAAGCTCATCAATTGTGCTGATCAATGGGATCATGATCTCTGGTACGATGGTCATGCCTTCCTTTGTTAGTACGCATGCAGCTTCAATAATAGCCTGTGCCTGCATCTCGTAGATCTCTGGGTATGTGATTCCCAGACGGCATCCTCTGTGACCAAGCATAGGGTTCATTTCCTTGAGGAACTCGATACGTTCTATGACCTTCTTCACCCTGTCGATCTCGGTCTGTGGAGCGTCGTTGGAGTTAAGTTCAGTAAGCCTTTCAACTGCTTCCTCATGGTTTGGCAGGAATTCGTGGAGTGGTGGATCAAGCAACCTGATGGTCACAGGGTAACCTTCCATTGCTCTGAAGATTCCGATAAAGTCCTCTCTCTGCATTGGGAGGAGTTTTTCGAGAGCTGCTTTCCTGACATCGACTTCTTCTGCCATGATCATCTCACGGACTGCAGGGATCCTGTCCTCTCCAAAGAACATGTGCTCTGTTCTGCAGAGTCCAATTCCTTCTGCACCGAAGTCACGTGCGACCTGGGCGTCGTGAGGTGTGTCTGCATTGGTCCTGACCTTCATGGTTCTTACCTCGTCGGCCCATGAGAGTATCTGCTCAAGTTCACCGGTAACACCGGGGAGTGTAAGCTCAACCTCTCCGAGAATAACATCTCCTGTGGAACCGTCAATGGAGATCATATCACCTTCATTGATGGTGTGGTTTCCTATTGTGAAGATCTTCTCTTTAATATCAATTACAATTTCACCGCAGCCTGCAACACATGGCTTGCCCATGCCTCTTGCAACGACAGCTGCATGTGAGGTCATTCCTCCACGTACTGTGAGGATACCTTCTGAAGCATTCATACCGCCGATGTCCTCTGGTGAGGTCTCAGCACGTACAAGGATTGTCTTCTCGCCGTTCTTTGCTTTCTCTTCAGCATGTTCTGCTGTGAATACTACTTCACCGACAGCAGCTCCCGGGGATGCAGGGAGACCGCTTGCAATTACGTCCGGTGTTGCGTTCGGATCGATGTTTGGATGGAGGAGTCTGTCGACCTGTGCAGGTTCAACTCTTGTAAGAGCTGTTTCCTTATCGATCAGTCCTTCTGCTACCATGTCAGTAGCAATCTTGATGGCTGCAGCAGCAGTTCTCTTACCGGTTCTTGTCTGCAGCATGAAAAGCTTGCCTTTTTCGATGGTGAACTCGATGTCCTGCATGTCCCTGAAGTGGTCCTCCAGTTTCATGTAGATGTCCACGAGCTGGTCGTAGACTTCAGGCATGTTGTTCTTCAGGGTCTCAATTGGCTGAGGTGTCCTGATTCCTGCAACTACATCTTCGCCCTGTGCATTGATGAGGTATTCTCCGAAGAATCTCTTCTCACCTGTTGCAGGGTCTCTTGTAAATGCTACTCCTGTTCCGGAGGATTCTCCCATGTTACCATAGACCATGCTCTGTACGTTCACAGCAGTTCCCCATTTGCCGGGAATGCCATTCAGTCGTCTGTATGTGATAGCGCGCTGGTTGTTCCATGAGCCGAATACTGCATCGATGGCCATCTGGAGCTGTTCCCTTGCTTCCTGCGGGAAGTCCTTTCCGGTCTCTTCCTTGATGATGCCTTTGAATTTCTCAACAAGGTCCTTCAGGTCATCTACGTCAAGGTCAGTATCCTGTTTGACGCCTTTTTCCTTCTTTTTAGCAGTAAGTGTGGATTCGAACTTCTCATGTTCGATACCAAGCACAACATCTGCGAACATTGTGAGGAATCTTCTGTAGCTGTCGTAAGCAAACCTGTCGTTGCCGGTCTTTTTGGCGAGGCCTACTACTGAGTTATCGTTAAGTCCCAGGTTAAGCACTGTGTCCATCATACCTGGCATGGACACGCGGGCACCTGAACGTACGGAAACAAGTAATGGGTTGTTAAGATCTCCAAATAACTTTCCCGTGGTGTTTTCCAGTTCCTTTATAGCGTTATCGATCTGCTCTTCAAGACCTGAAGGATATTTGTCATCCTTAAGATAAAGAGTACAGACCTCGGTCGTGATCGTAAATCCGACCGGAACCGGTATTCCCAGATTTGACATTTCTGCGAGGTTGGCTCCTTTACCCCCAAGCAGGTCTTTCATACTGTTTTTGCCTTCAGTTTCGTTGTTTCCGAAAAGATACACAAATTTATTATCTGCCACTAAGTTCTCCTCCCACGGGAAGATATTTTGATTATGGGTTAGGCTAGCGTTATTATGTATTTAATGATGTCGATATCTGGCTGTAATCAGCTACAATATCCGTTGTCTTCCGGATAGTTTGTTATTGGACATATCCAGACGATATTGCCGTTTATTGTGTGATTGGTATTAAGTGTTATCGTTGTTTTTTATAGATTTGTTGTAATGTCCCAAAATCCGGTTATTTTTTCATAAAATGTGCCGAAGTTTTTATATAATATATTCGAACTTTGTCAATTATAATAAGTTTACTTCTAAAATTTGCGGCATTTATTGGTAAGGATAATTGTCAGAAAACTATTAATGTCCATGTGAGGCTTTGTCATGCCTTATCCTGACACGATCCATTCGGATCATGTGAATATGTGTCAGTTGGTTGCATTTTTAGTTATCTGTATGATTATCTTTTTGTAATGGTATTATTTGGATTATTAAAGAGATTGCGATAACTTTATATACAAGGTATGCTATGGTATATATATCACCAATTTGATTTATATATTGATGGCAAGAGACGTATGAAAAGGCTTGGGACGGTAGTGCAGGTAGTAGCACAACAGGGTTTGCTTGTTAGAGGGGACAACATTAAACCAGATACATCTTTGAGGGATCTTCCTCGTATAAACTCGGTGGTTGTTGACAAATCCGTCAAGCGAATTGGAAAGGTGAATGGTGTGATCGGTCCTGTAAAGTCTCCTTATATTACTATTAAGGTCTTTGGAGACGTTTCTGGTCCTGAACTGAAGAAATACCTCAATGAGAAGGTATACGTCAAATAAGTCCATTTATTTTATTTATATAACATATATAGGTTGCATTTATATTAAATGGATCGACAGTTAGCAATTTTGGTAAAATCGAGGCAATGATAATATGGTGGAAGTTGAAAGAGTAAGATATTCTGATACTTCAGAGAGAGAGAAAATACGTGCAATGATCAAGGCACGTAAAGAGAAGGAAAAGACCGCTGAAGTCGAGAACAAGGTTATTGAGTGTCCGGAGTGTGGAAGCCGTAATCTTGAACAGGACTATGAGCGTGCCGAACTGGTATGTGCAGATTGTGGTCTTGTAGTAGATGCTGAATTCGTTGATGAAGGTCCGGAATGGCGTGCTTTTGACCATGACCAGCGTATGAAACGTTCTCGTGTTGGTGCACCAATGACATACACCATACACGACAAAGGTCTGTCTACCATGATCGACTGGAGGAACCGTGATTCCTATGGTAAGTCAATCTCCTCCAAGAATCGTGCCCAGTTATACAGGTTGAGAAAGTGGCAGCGTCGTATACGCGTAAGCAATGCTACTGAAAGGAACCTTGCATTCGCTTTATCAGAACTTGACCGTATGGCATCTGCATTAGGTCTTCCACGTACCGTACGTGAGACCGCTGCAGTGGTCTACAGGAAAGCAGTTGACAAGAACCTCATCCGTGGAAGGAGTATTGAAGGTGTGGCAGCAGCAGCACTTTATGCAGCATGTCGCCAGTGCAGTGTTCCAAGGACCCTGGATGAGATCGGAGAAGTTTCAAGGGTAAGCAGGAAAGAGATCGGAAGAACATACCGTTTCATTTCCCGTGAGCTTGCACTCAAGCTTATGCCAACATCCCCAATTGACTACGTCCCAAGGTTCTGCTCAGGCCTGAACCTCAAGGGAGAGGTACAGTCCAGAGGTGTTGAGATCCTCCGTCAGGCATCTGAAAAGGAACTCACAAGTGGCCGTGGACCAACCGGTGTGGCAGCAGCTGCGATCTATATTGCATCCATTCTCTGCGGTGAGCGCAGGACACAGCGTGAGGTCGCTGATGTTGCAGGTGTGACCGAGGTCACCATCCGTAACAGGTACAAAGAGCTCGCTGAAGAACTGGACATAGAGATCATTCTCTGATCTGGTATCAAGAACAACAATACAAACAAGAACTGCAAAGGCAAATCCTGTCTTTGCGTTCCATAAATTTTTAAATTCTTATTTTTCTGATCGACATAATCGATCACATTATATAGTAACGTAATTTTCTAGTGACCATGTTAGAACTGTTCGAGATGTTGTTCATTGGTTTCATAGTAGGCCTCACCGGTGCTCTTGTACCTGGCCCCATGTTATTCGTGACCATTGACGGCACACTGAAGAAAGGCTGGACAGCAGGACCCGAAGTGTTCCTGGGCCATGCTATCATCGAAACCGCCGTGCTTGTGCTGATACTTTTAGGTATGAACACACTTGTGGGCGAACGCGAGATGTCCTTCATCTCGGTAGCCGGCGGTATAGTCCTGATCATTTTCGGGATCATGACGATACGAGGGGCAAAAGCTTCAGCCGAAGAACTTCACGGACAGGACAAAGTAATCTCCAATTCACTGATCGCAGGCATAGTTACCTCTGCTTCAAATCCATATTTCTGGCTCTGGTGGCTGGCAGCCGGAAGTGCCCTTGTACTTGAGAGCATGAAACTTGGAATGGTCGCAGTGGCATTCTTCATAGTCGGACACTGGCTTGCAGATCTTGGCTGGTTCACTGCCGTATCGCTATCCTTCAGCCGTGGCAGGGGAATGTTCTCCCCGAAGACCTACAGGCATATTCTTGTATCATGCGGACTATTCCTGATATTATTCGGCGGATGGTTTGCGATCGGATGATCCGGGCAGGCCGATATGCTGACATATCAATACGCCGATATGTCGATATGCGCTATTTCAGGAGAGATGAGTTTGAAGCAGCCCTGTATTGCTATTCCTAAAAAGAAAGGTGAACCTGCCAGAAAGTTCCTTATGGAACTTGATATCCTTGACAAGTCCCTGAAGATATTCAGTGAAGGCGATGAGCTTTATCTTCCTCTTGAAAGGGAGTTGACACCAGATGAGCTCGATGAGCTTCCTGAAGAAGCAAGGCAGGTGGATCATGATTTTGAATCTCATGAAAAGATCCTCAAGCTCGAGGACATCCTTGGTTTCACTCCTGGCTACGAGATCGTAGGTGATATTGCACTGATAGAAGCCGACGAGGTCGAAGCAGAAAAGATCGCATATGCACTCCTGAAGGTGCACAAGAATGTGCAGACCGTGCTTGGTGCAGTGTCAGCAGTAGAGGGTGAGTTCCGAACCCGCAGATTCAAGGTGCTTGCAGGGGAAGAGAGGACGGAAACGGTTCACAAGGATCATGGTTTTAAATACAAAGTGGACCTCGAACGTGCATATTTCACACCACGCCTTTCCACAGAGAGACAGAGAATTGTTTCACAGGTAGGGGAAGATGATGTTGTCCTTGACATGTTCGCAGGCGTGGGTCCGTACAGTATCCCTATTGCCAGGAAATGTAAAAGGGTCATTGCCATGGACAAGAATCCCGATGCTATCCATTTCCTGAAAGAAAATGTGAAGCTCAATTCTATCGAGAACATCGAGTTAATCGAAGGGGATGCGAACGAGATTGCCCGCAACTTCGAGGGCATTGCAGATCATGTTATCATGAATCTCCCCCACAGTGCCGATGCATTCCTTGACGCTGCTATCTATGTGACAGCTCCGAAGGGTATCATTCACTACTATGGAATGACCCATGAAGATGACCTGTATGAGAGTTCTATAGGTCTGATAGAAGCAGCAGCAAAGAGGGCTAATCGTACAATTGAAGTGGTGGAATGCAGGACGGTTCGCTCGTATGCACCGCATCAGTATAATGTCTGTATCGAGGTCCGGATAAAATGAATCTGGGCGAAACGATTAAATTCTAAAATCCTTATTAGGTGTAAGTTCAATGTGCCGTCGTGGCTTAGTGGTATAGCGGCTGATTCGTAATCAGCAGGCCGGGGGTTCGAATCCCCCCGACGGCTATGAAGTACGGGGATATAGGTAAAGTGGGAAAAGGCAACTCCCGAAATTACTTTAACTATTCGTATTGGTAAGGGCCTAGCTCTATCGAATTTATTTGGATAAGTTGTGGGATGGTAACTCCCTAAACTTCTCGGTAATTATCTCTATATCCAAAATATCATTCATAAGCCCTGTTTTTTTTTATTGTTATGGAGGTGAAGATATTTTGTATGGGCTAGAGAACATTTCTCCAAACCCCTCCAAAAAAAAAATAAAGGAGGAAAAAATTTAGATCCATATTTTATAGTAAATTTCAGTCACAGAGAATTATCGACCTCCTTATTTTGAAAATAAAAAAAAAAAGGACCTGGAGAATTTAGCCCAAGTCCATATTATTGAATTTACTTTGCAATACAATTCACAGATCAATAAACACCAGCAAACTTATCGTCTTCTTGAATATCCAATTGCCATGCAAAGACCAAGTATGCTCAATACAATTCCAAAGCCAGGGGCATCTTCAGTGGTTGAGGCCATGGTACTGGAATTGGAATCTTCATGAGAATCAGATTCATCTATTTCAATCACGTCTTCTGATGTTTCGTTCATAGACGCGGTGCTATTATCCAGTTCTTCGTAAGTGGTCACTTCCTCTTCGATAAACTCTGTGTCCTCAGTTTCAATTGACACTCCCAAAGCAGGATATATGTTGAATCCACCAGTTGGACCAGCATAACCATTATCAACGGATGTATACAGGTACATATCATCTGTCAGGTATGTGGCACCATCCATTTTCAATGAAATTGCATTTGAATTCTCGAAAACGATCTCATCTGCTTCTGCCTTTGTACATTCAAATACTCCAAAAGTCTCTTCGGTTGTTATGGTCCTTACGTCATCCTTGTCGATCAGCCATGTGTATTGCAATTTTACAAAGCTGTCAGATGTACCCTGGAAAAGTGCATCAACATAGGTTGTGAAGTAGATTGCATTCTCCTGACCACCGAAGTCGTCCCTTGCAACAAAGAGACTTCCGTTATCAGTTCTTGTATCAATGATCTCCGACTCGAGCTCGTCACCATCTTTGAAAAGGGAAAGCCATACTTTGTTACCTTCCACATCGATCTGGTTGCACACGATGCTGTAACCTGCTCCAAGGTCAAATGTTTCTCCGACTGCAAGAGTGGTAACATCCTCAGGCCAATAGTATTCGAATAATACAGGTGCAATTGTGGTTGCATCTGAATTGACTGCAACATAATATCCCTGCTGGAACGGGAAGCCAGAATACATGCCAGTCTCTCCGACTACAATCCCTTCATTCAAGGTAAGTCCGAATAATACATCGTATGGTTTTGCGGAGTAGATAAGTTCTCCTGCATCGATAGTATGGTTTCCAACACCAAGTGGACCGTTAGATCCATCTTCGGAATCCTCATAGTAGAGTCTCTCAGTCCAGGAGGTATAATCATTAGGGTCTGCAAACATGAAATTCCAGTTAGTGGCATCCCATGAAAGTTCATCAGCACCTGCTTCAAAAATCTCACCCCTCATTTCATAAAAACCAGGTGAACTCATTGTAATTGCAGGGAATATGTTGAATCCACCAGTTGGACCAGCATAACCATTATCAACGGATGTATACAGGTACATATCATCTGTCAGGTATGTGACACCATCCATTTTCAATGAAATTGCATTTGAATTCTCGAAAACGATCTCATCTGCTTCTGCCTTTGTACATTCAAATACCCCGAAAGTCTCTTCGGTTGTTATGGTCCTTACGTCATCCTTGTCGATCAGCCATGTGTATTGCAATTTTACAAAGCTATCAGAAGTACCCTGGAAAAGTGCATCAACATAGGTTGTGAAGTAGATTGCATCCTCCTGACCACCGAAGTCGTCCCTTGCAACAAAAAGACTTCCGTTTTCAGTTCTTGTATCAATGATCTCCGACTCGAGCTCGTCACCATCTTTGAAAAGGGAAAGCCATACTTTGTTACCTTCCACATCGATCTGGTTGCACACGATGCTGTAACCTGCTCCAAGGTCAAATGTTTCTCCGACTGCAAGAGTGGTAACATCCTCAGGCCAATAGTATTCGAATAATACAGGTGCAATTGTGGTTGCATCTGAATTGACTGCAACATAATATCCCTGCTGGAACGGGAAGCCAGAATACATGCCAGTCTCTCCGACTACAATCCCTTCATTCAAGGTAAGTCCGAATAATACATCGTATGGTTTTGCGGAGTAGATAAGTTCTCCTGCATCGATAGTATGGTTTCCAACACCAAGTGGACCGTTAGATCCATCTTCGGAATCCTCATAGTAGAGTCTCTCAGTCCAGGAGGTATAATCATTAGGGTCTGCAAACATGAAATTCCAGTTAGTGGCATCCCATGAAAGTTCATCAGCACCTGCTTCAAAAATCTCACCCCTAAGATCAACTGCTCCTGCATGGCCGATAGTTGGAAGCAAGAGTGCGAATATCAGTAGAGTACTTATCCAGAATGATATGTTTTTCTTACTTCGTTTTGTATTTATTATATTCATTTATACACCTTTTATTTTTATAAGCTGTCAGCTCGAGTGAACAAAAATATATATACTTATAAGAGCTGATGCAATATTTTTGTAGAGTTTTTTGACATTACAAAGCAAGATTTAGCTAAAATATAGGTCAAAATCTTCTATGAGTTTGATTTCATAGATTTCAACAAAAATTTCATTTTCATTCATATCTTGTCACTTTTCTTTTGTTCGATCAAATTTTCAGTATCATCATAGATGAATCAAATTTTTTTTACAAACGTCCGACCTATATACAGGGCTACTATGTCCAGGAACAGTACCAGGATCAAATAGAGGTAACCTGCACCTTCAAATGCCCATAATCCTTCGAGAAACATGTTTAAGCCCCCAATACTTCTTCAACACGTGACTTTCCAAAGTCAGTCAGGTTGTATCTGTACAACACCTTATCGTTTGCAAAATGACTTCCATCGTCTGCCTCCACATCAACAATATTAAGGATGCCACCTGCAGCAAGTTCAGTCATCCAGAAACGAGCCATCCATTTCCAGTAGTCACCAGACTTGTTATATTCTATAAGCAAAGAGTTAGTCAATTCATAGTCCCATGCTTCACCCTTTTCATAAAGAAGTTGAATAAGCCTTGATTTCATTGGCAACCGTATCATTATTTGCCCCCTTTAACTTCATCCAGTGCAACATTGCAATCACGCGTACATTCTAACAAAGAATCGCCGCTTTCCCAGTACATTACAAAAGTACCAACGATTGCCATGGCAGCACCTGTCAGAATCCACCACCCTATAGGGATCCCCAAAAATATCACAAGGAAAAATATTGACCAGGCTGCATAAAGTGTGGAAATACTCACACCACGACCCACACCAATCAGTGGATAGCTCTTATACATGAAAATATATGCAAGATTTAGCGTAAGTGTGCCTAATACAACAAATACCATGAATGGTATGCTTGTAAAAGCTGCATGCATGGCTGTAACAATAACACCAGGTCCAAAAATAATCATGAAAAATGGTACAATAATAACAAACCACAGCAAAACTTCGGCCGTTATACGGGTTAGTAAACCAGAATCTGCATCTGTCACATCCAAAATACGACCAGCAACTGCAGCTTCAAGCCCAAAACCAACAGCAGCCATCATTCCTCCAAGATAACCAAGCCAAACCCCATCAGGAGATGCAGGGTTTGCAATTTCCGCCAGCATTTGTATCGGGTTTACAATAAATATGCCACCTACAAGGATAAAAGCAAGTCCCAACCATGTTTTTTGGGAAATATTTTCGCCGTACCAAATTTTCGCAGTAATGGTTGCAACCACACTACAAAGAAGTGCAATTGAAGCTGCAAAAGCTGCCCCAACATAACCTACTGCTAAAACACTTCCATAAATTGCAACAGGCCCTCCAAATGACGCACAGATAAGATACCATTTAGAAAGCTTAAAATTAAGAACGGTTCTCGGGAGGTCAGCAATTTTACCAGTGCCACCGAGCCAAAATACAGTTAGAATAATCAATGCACTAAAAGCCAATGCAGAACCTATGCATAACGTGGCTATAATAAATCCTGCCGGACCTTCGGGAAATACAGCCCATTCTGCAAATGGTGTAACACGCCACATAAGATCCAGTGCCACATATCCGGCACCCCATACAACTGAACAGATGAGACCAATTACAAAGCCCCATTTTACGCGGTTTTTGTTTTCATTTCTAATTATCGATTCAAGGTCTTTTCTCATATAGACGCCTCTTTTGATCCATTGTTATAATTTCTCTCTTACTGAATCATATAGATCAACAAACCATTGTAAGTGGCAGTATATAAATATTTCTTATATTCTAGTATATAAACATATCTATTAAATAGAAAATTTTATATATGAGTTATGCTTTCGATACATTGGAGATGTGGATTGAAAATCAGAAGAATCACATCATCATAAATTGGAAGGAAGTGGATAAATGCAAAATGTTAATTTCGAAGTGTTAACAAAAGATGATTTGGATGCAATACATCAAGCTACACTAAAAGTGTTTTCGGGTTCTGGAATTCGAGTTTCACACGAAAGCGCAAGAAAAATCTTTGAAGATAACGGTTGCGAAGTTAATCATGAAACAGGAATCGTAAAAATCCCTGAAGAACTCGTGGATCGAGCCATCAAAAGTTCACCATCCTCTTATGACATCCATGGAAGAGATAAAAAGAACACAATTGGATTGAAAAGTGATGGTTCAGAAGTTAACTGGATTAATTTTGGTACTGGCGTAAAAATGTGCGAATATGATGCACCCGGAAAATTTACAACCCGCGATAGTACCATAAATGATCTCGAGAACATTGCAAAAGTTTGTGACTGGGCGGAAAATCTGGGCTACATGTGTAACGCCGTTTCTGCCATGGATCTTGCAGATCAACCGATTGCAAGAAACGTGCATGAAGTATATTCCATAGTGACAAATGTTTCCAAACACCTGATGATGGAAGCTGAACCAAATAATGTGGAATTCTATTTCGGATTAAATAAAGCATTCTATGGGGGGGATGAAGAAGAAGCTAGAAAGAAGTCATTGATAACAGCTGGTAGCTGCCCGTCAAGTCCTCTTGAGCTAGATTATGCAATATGCGAAACATGCATTCAGGCAGTCAAATACGATATCCCAATGGTGGTCCTGAGTATGGCTATGGGTGCTGCATCATCACCTGTGTTCCTTGCAGGTACATTGGTTACACACAATGCAGAAGTGCTTTCAGGAATCGTGCTTACCCAATTGCTTAAACCAGGCCATCCTACAACATATGGAAGTTCTACCACAGTATTTGACGTAAAGGGAGGGGCTGCACCCGTAGGTTCACCTGAGCTTGGACTGATTAGTGCAGGTGTTGCAAAATTGGCACAATACTATGGAATTCCAAGTGTAGTTGCAGGCTCTTAGGCAGATTCCAAGGTCCCTGACGAACAGGCAGGCCATGAAAAAACATTAACCGCAATGTTATCTGCATATTCGGGTTCCAGTGTCATATACGGTTCAGGTATGCTAGAATTAGGAATGTCATTTTCCTTTGAACAGCTTCTAATCGATAATGAAATAATAGGACTGGTAAAAAAATCGATGAATGGAATTCCAGTTACAGAAGAAACCCTCGCTGTTGATGTTATCAATAAAATTGGGGTAGGTGGACACTTCCTTGCTCACAAGAGTACAATCAAAAATGTTGAACTGCCTTCACACCCTGCCCTATTTAACAGACAGATGGCTGGGGACTGGGAAGCTGCAGGTTCTAAAGAAATTGTAACTGCTGCACATGAAAAGGTTCTTGATATACTCAAAAATTACGAAGTATTACCTATTGATGCTGACATTCTGAAAGATATGAAAGCTGTAGTAGGCAAGGCTGATGAAGCTGCCAGATCATTGATGTAAAATTATTGAAATTCAGGAGTTTTAAAAATGGTTACACAGGATGAAATTAACGCAAAAGCAAAAGCTGCAGTCGTAAAGTGCAGGGCATTGGTTGAATAATGGCATGAATGAAGATGCGTTCGTTATGAATGTATCTACCATTTTCTGACAACTCCCTAACTCCCCCTCATTTCGCAGATTGTTTTACAATCCCCATTTCACCACCTTTTCTGAAAACGAAATGGGGGGAGATTTCCCACTGATTAATAAAAAAGTCTGGAATGAATGTAGGAGTTATTGGGAAATGGCTATTCGAACAGTTTTTTAACGGTTTTGGTTGTTATCATGAAATCTATGAAGAAAGTTGTTATTGTAGATGATTTGATTGATAGTACGATACTCAAATTGATGCTTAAGTTAAAAGGTTACTCTGTACTGAGTATGGCTCCAAATGTTGAGGAGGTCATTTCTCTAGTAGAATCCACTCCTCCTGATCTTGTAATTATGAATATTAATCTAAAGGATACTATTAATGGCCTTGAAATTGCTATGGTAATCCGTGAGGGGTATGGTATTCCTGTAATTTTCGTTACTGCAGACTTTTCAAAAGTAGTTCGCAAAAGGGTAGATCTAGTAGGCTAGGCTTGTCTGAAAAAACCTATTATGCATGAAGATCTTGAAGTTGCTATTCATTCTATATTCTGTTGTTCTGAGGATAATATGGGGGGAAGTAAATGCAACAAAACTCGCATATGCAAAAAATGATAGATTCATGATAAGATGTCCGCATAAATGAAGATACTCGGGAAAGGAACTTTGACGGTATATTTCCCGAAGGATATTGTGGTGATATAAAGTAACTTCATTTTGGGATAATCTTCTTTTTTTGTTTCTTACATCGCTTGCATTCAAAATAAGCTTCCCTGACATTTGACGAGAAGTTAGAATGTCCTCCAGCTTTCCCCCATTTATGTAAACCAATCATACACAACAAATTTTTCACACAATCACATCCTCTAATAAACATGTTGTGGAATTAATTTAAAGTTCGAATGTTCTTTACGCGGTATTTTTTTAAAAGTCGTGACAAAATATTCCAATTATTCACTTTTTTTTGATATGTTTGTTCCGGGTGAATGGTTTATTTGCCTTTTTTACTTCTCTGCAATAAAAAAAGCCTAATTAAATAATAAAATTCATACGATTCCATCGGTCAGAATTCCATATATTTCCTTTATTACCTCATCATATTTTGTGCGATATTCCGCCGAAGGCTCAAGTGTCGTAATGTCGTAACACTCGCTAAAAGTCTTGCCAGTATCGACCTTTTTGATTTTATTCTTGTATTTGCTGAATAGTTGTAGGCAAAGAAGGTTTGCGTCCTCTAGCGATAATGTCGTTGCCAATTCGGCAATCTCTGCCATAAACTGCGACTCCAGACCTGCTGCATGGTCTACCATACTACCATTATTCAAAATAGGGCCTGCAACTATATCATCTCCACAAACGACGCTTCCTATTGTTTGAACGGCGGTCTCATAAAATGACATTTTTGTGCAGGGACCTGCTGAATTGCGGATAACGTTCCCGTAGGGAATATGAATATTTCTGGAAAGTGCGATTGAAGACATAAAAGATGCCCATAAAGTATTCAGAGTTGTAGAGGTCGGTAATTGAACATTAGTTGGATTTTTGAAAAAAATTCCCGAGTAAAGAACATTTGATTTTATAGCTTCTGCAACCAATTCGATTGCAAACTGCCCTGCACTAGCACTGGTCATCCCTCCCATGATCACCGAATGCGTACATAGATAATTTAACCCCACCATCTTATAATGAACTGCCCTTACAATTTCGTCATTAGTTGCGGTCAAATCAGGCCTTGGATAGAATTCCTGGAAATCTCCCGTACCCATAGAATTAGAATTGGCAATGGATATTGAAGCTCTGATATCTTCAACAAAAGGAGGACTTACACAACATAAACCAGATCTACCCTCCAGATTACATGCTTGCTTCAGATTACTTGCCGCTTCATGCACAGAGTAAAGTTCGTAAAAGGGCTTTATCAACATTGAATTCGGAAATTCATGAATGATACCCGGAGCAATTGAATCAAGCATGCCTATTTTTGCATACGAACGATGAATTGGAACAAACATCTCAAAGGATATAGGACTACTATTTGGTCCACCCATTATTAGTGGCATTTGATTATCAAGGACATCTCTGAAATGTAGAGTTGTTGCATCTATTCCTTCACCAATTTTGAATGAACGTTTTTTATTTCGAATGGCACTTATAATCTCGTTTCTATTCAACTCAAGCACTCTATCTTCATCATCAAAAAGAACTCCTACATGCTCTAAGAGCTCAATTGCGGCATTATAAATTCGGTCTGCCATATGAAAATTAGAGGAAATTAATTCCCCCTCGTCATAAAAGATGTCATATGCATCAACCAATTCCAAAGAGGTTTCATATATTAGAGTCTCATGTTCACCTCTAGTCCGTTTTTGCCTTTTATCGAGTGCTTGCTGCTTTCTGAGATACATATTATTCATTATAAATCCTCATTACTATATAAATCAAACTTCTTTGTAACTCTAGATTGAATTTATCTTCATCGCATGATTCTGTATTACATTTTGATTTCCGATAGCAGCAGCAATTTGCTTATAATAATTGTTGGTACTTTTCCTGGCAAGCACATAGTAGGCAACCTCCCTGAATAAAGATATGAATTCCTTATTCTTTTGAAATAATCCATCATTTAGGAGGCAAAATGATACATTTAAGTAAAAAAAGTCTGTTGAAGAGGGAAAATCTCCTTCAACAGAACTATATTTTCTGATTTATCTAAGGATATCTACGCAGGGAATCTCAATATCAAGAACTTCTGCAATATTTGCTTTTGCTTTGAGTCCCTTTGGCTGACCTGGAACAGCATTAATAGTTCCCAAGCCAAGTTCTTCCCTGATTTCCTTCATTGCATACTCGTCAGAAAGAGTGAACACATCCGTACCGAGTTTCTTGGCGACATATTCCTTTGCATCTTTGAGCTTCATTCCTTTCAGTTGCAACCTCATTACGAGGTCACCAGCAGTTCTGGATCCATTCATACCTGTTGACAAGCCAATTGCACCAATCATTGATAGAGGGTCAGCAATTCCTACCTATATTCCGTCGACGCCTGCTATCTCTACAAGTGCTTTCGCCGATCTTGTAACCGCATCTATTGGTGCAATTTCAACCATTGGTATTCCACCGACACCCATACCCAAGTTTGCATGGACTGGAATATCTGCATCCTTAACACACTGTTTTGTAAGAGCAACTGTTTTTGCTAGATTCCATGGAGTGGATTTTTTGATGTTTGTATTTACAACACTTCCAAAAACATCTACACCCGCGGTTCCAGCAACTTTCACCTGCTCATGAGGATACATGCCTGCCACGGTTTTCCCATCATATTGAAGTCCACCGTGTACACCCATAACATACTCATTCGCCATACCCATCAAAACAGATACTTTAGTCGTCTTTTTGATTTCTTCGGTTGCTTTAAGTGCAGCAACGAATTCACCATCTCCTGAAGCTGCTGTTGTATCCATGTTAATGCAATCACCACCCAATGGATCAAGCACTGCTTGAGATGCCCAGAGGAGGTCGTCTATAAGAGATGGCATAGCTGCTACATATTCACTCAGTCCCTCCTCAATCTTACCATCGGAGATGAGGGCAGTTGCGTTCCCAAAGGGTCCCTCTGGCTTGAAGTAAGCACCAAGAGTAGGAGCAGATATAAGCAAGAGCGGACTGATCGTTCTTGTAAGTATGTCTTCCACAATTTGCTTAAACTGGGTGGTCGAAGGTTTTGTATCCTTGAAACTGGCTACAAAAGGAAGAAGAACAACATCATGACCATTTACTCTTTCTAGTACCAGATTCGAAGTGGTCATATCCGTTGGAATTCCTACTCCTCCGAATTCTCCGTAGTTACCGTATATAGAGGCCGGCCCAGCATCTGCACTGGTTACAACTTGATCTTCGGGCTTTATGCTTGCAATTCGCTCGGGGGCAAGAAACATATCCAGAAGTCGCTCTTTTTCATCGTCAGTAAGTCCCGGAACTTGGCCTTTTTCGGCTGCAAAATTAGAGCCATCCTCAATATCATTTATAAGTGCTTCCTTTGTAATATCGAT
Organism: Methanococcoides sp. LMO-2; assembly: GCF_038432375.1. Lineage (NCBI taxonomy): Archaea > Methanobacteriati > Methanobacteriota > Methanomicrobia > Methanosarcinales > Methanosarcinaceae > Methanococcoides > Methanococcoides cohabitans. The sequence goes on along the minus strand of NZ_JBCAUS010000003.1, from coordinate 45,727 downwards.
GCGTGTACCGTCACCCATTCTTGTGTAAATAACCATTATTAAACACCTCTCTTCATTTTGATTTATTGTTCCATTAACTGACGGGCTACTTTTACCGCCTCACTAGCATTTTCTGCACAGCCATCTGCACCTATTTTTTTCATCCAACGTTCTGTTATAGGGGCCCCGCCTATCATTGTCTTGATCTTACCTTTCAGTCCTTTTTCTTTCAACATTTCTTCCAGTGTAGCCTGACTCTGCATGGTAGATGTCATCAGGGCAGAAGTTGAAATAATATCTGCGTTCACCTCTTCTGCTTTCTCTATGAACTTATGTAGCAGTACGTCTCGCCCTAAATCATACAGCTTAAAGCCATTTCCGCCCAGGAATATCTTTACAATGTTCTTGCCGATGTCATGCACATCTCCTTCCACGGTCCCTATTACAATTGTCCCCTGAGTTTCTTGTGTCACTTCGCCTTCAATGCTCTCTTTAAGTTGTTCTATCGATTCAGTCATCAAAGCCGCAGACATCATCAACTGCGGAAGAAAACGCCTACCAGCTTCGAATTCATCTCCCACTATAACCATTCCTTTAGCAAACCCATTCTCAATCATGCTCATTGGGTCCAGTCCTTCATGTAAGCCTGCCTCTACCGCAGCTTTAGAAGACTCTTCGTCAATGTTCAATACTGCATTTTTCAGCTGTTCATATATTTCATTTTCATTCATATCTTGTCACCTTTCTTTTGTTCGATCAAATTTTCAGTATCATCATAGATGAATCAAATTTTTTTTATAAACGTCCGACCTATATACAGGGCTACTATGTCCAGGAACAGTACCAGGATCAAATAGAGGTAACCTGCACCTTCAAATGCCCATAATCCTTCGAGAAACATGTTTAAGCCCCCAATACTTCTTCAACACGTGACTTTCCAAAGTCAGTCAGGTTGTATCTGTACAACACCTTATCGTTTGCAAAATGACTTCCATCGTCTGCCTCCACATCAACAATATTAAGGATGCCACCTGCAGCAAGTTCAGTCATCCAGAAACGAGCCATCCATTTCCAGTAGTCACCAGACTTTCCATATTCTATAAGCAAAGAGTTAGTCAATTCAAAGTCCCATGCTTCACCCTTTTCATAAAGAAGTTGAATAAGCCTTGATTTCATTGGCAACCGCATCATTATTTGCCCCCTTTAACTTCATCCAGTGCGACATTGCAATCACGCGTACATTCTAGCAAAGAATCACCGCTTTCCCAGTACATTACAAAAGTACCAACGATTGCCATGGCAGCACCTGTCAGAATCCACCACCCGATCGGGATCCCCAAAAATATCATCAGGAATAATATTGACCAGGCTGCATAAAGTGTGGAAATACTCACACCACGTCCCACGCCAATCAGTGGATAGCTCTTATACATGAAGACATATGCAAGATTTAGCGTGAGTGTGCCTAATACAACCAATGCTATGAATGGTATGCTTGTAAAAGCTGCATACATGGCTGTAACAATAGCACCAGGTCCAAAAATAATCATGAAAAATGGTACAATAATAACAAACCACAGCAAAACTTCGGCCGTTATACGGGTTAGTAAACCAGAATCTGCATCTGTCACATCCAAAATACGACCAGCAACTGCAGCTTCAAGCCCAAAACCAACAGCGGCCATCATTCCTCCAAGATAACCAAGCCAAACCCCATCAGGAGATGCAGGGTTAGCAATTTCTGCCAGCATTTGTATCGGGTTTACAATAAATATGCCGCCTACAAGGATAAAAGCAAGTCCCACCCATGTTTTTTGGGAAATATTTTCACCGTACCAAATTTTCGCAGCAATGGTTGCAACCACACTACAAAGAAGTGCAATTGAAGCTGCAAAAGCTGCCCCAACATAACCTACTGCTAAAACACTTCCATAAATTGCAACAGGCCCTCCAAATGACGCACAGATAAGATACCATTTAGAAAGCTTAAAATTAAGAACGGTTCTCGGGAGGTCAGCAATTTTACCAGTGCCACCGAGCCAAAATACAGTTAGAATAATCAATGCACTAAGGGCAAATGCAGAACCTATGCATAACGTGGCTATAAAAAATCCTGCCGGACCTTCGGGAAATACAGCCCATTCTGCAAATGGTGTAACACGCCACATAAGATCCAGTGCCACATATCCGGCACCCCACACAACTGAACAGATGAGACCAATTACAAAGCCCCATTTTACGCGGTTTTTGTTTTCATTTCTAATTATCGATTCAAGGTCTTTTCTCATATAGACACCTCATTTGATCCATTGTTACAATTTCTCTCTTACTGAATCATATGGATCAACAAAACATTGCAGGTGATGATATATAAATGTTTTTAATGTTCTAGTATATAAATATACCTATTGGATAGAAAAAAATAAATACTAGTTATGTCAATTGAAGGATTGTGGATGTGAGTCAAAAACCAGAAGATTTACACCATCATAAATTATAAGGAGATAAGAAAATGAGTAATTTACTTCAATTGGAACTCTTTGACAACGATGACATAAAAAATATTCATCAGGCTACGCTAAAAGTGTTGGCAGATCCTGGAATAAAGATATCACATGACAATGCGAGGAAAGTTTTAAAGGAAAATGGATGTGAGGTCGACGAAGCTACAATGGTTGTTAAATTCCCAGAAGAACTTGTCAATAAAGCAATAAAGACAGCACCATCGTCATTCAAAATGTATGGTCGTGATGAAAAGAATACTGTCAATATGGATGCCCATGGGAAGAAGGTTAACTGGTGTAATTTTGGTGTTGGAACCAAAATAGCGGAGTACAAGGGACCTAATACATATCATATGAGGGATAGTTATCTGCAGGATATTGCAGACATGACAAAAATTGCAGATTCTTTGTCCGATATAAATGTTGTTGCATCTCCAGTAACAGCAATGGATTTGAATGATAAGCCCATTTCGAAGTCAACACATGAAGTAATGTGTTGTTATGAAAATACTTCTAAAAATTTGGTTATGGCCGAAGCTGAACCATGGGAGATAAGCTATTACTTCGAGATGAATAAGGCACTCTATGGTGGAGATGAGGAAGAAGCACATAAAAAGTCCGTAATTACATTAGGAGGCTGTCCTGTCAGTCCTTTAGAAATTGACGAATATTTCTGCGAAATAATTTTCCAAGCCACTAAGTATGATATGCCAATTATAGATCTTAGTATGGCAATGAGTGGAGCATCAGCACCAATCTTCCTGGCAGGAACACTCGTGACTCATAATGCCGAGATACTTGCCGCTTTGGTCTTAATTCAGCTATTAAAACCAGGACATCCCACATTCTATGGTAGCTCAACAACTTCATTTGATATAAAGTCAGGAACAGCATCAATCGGTTGCCCTGAACTAGGAATGATAAATGCAGGTGTTGCAAAGCTTGGAAAATATTACAATATCCCATCTTATGTAGCAGGCATGTAGGTAGATTCCAAGTTACCAGATTCTCAAGCTGGACATGAAGCAACAATTACTGGTCTTCTTCCTGCATATGCAGGTGCCAATGTCATCTACGGTGCTGGTATGCTTGAAATGGGTATGACCTTTTCACCTGAAAAGCTTGTAATGGACTCTGAGTTTATTAGTATGATAAACAAATCCAGTGAAAGTATACCAGTTACAGAAGAAACACTTGCCTATGAAGCGATTAGAGAAGTAGGGTCTGGCGGTAACTTTGTTGGACACAAAACCACATTGAAGAACATCAGCCTCCCTTCAAATCCTGAACTTATAGATCGTAGGATGTATGATGAATGGAAGTCTGCAGGTTCAAAGGACCTCGCGAGTGCAGCACATGATAAAGTGGTAGACATATTGAAAAATCATCAAGTCAAACCAATTGATTCTGATATTTTGAAAGATATGAAAGCTGTAGTAGCAAAGGCTGATGAAGTTGCCAGATCATTGATGTAAACTTGTTGAAATTCAGGAGTTTTAAAAATGGTTACACAGGATGAAATTAACGCAAAAGCAAAAGCTGCAGTCATGGATTTCGATGACGAAGCAGTAGAAGAAGTGTGTGAAGAAGCAATCGGCGCAGGTGTTGACGTCGTATCCCTTATTCAGGATGGTCTTACCGCAGGTATGAATGAAGTCGGTGACCAGTTCGAGCAGGGTACCCTTTTCCTTCCACACGTTATTGCAGCATCCGAAGCAATGAGCGGTGGTGTTGCAGTCCTCACACCTATTCTTGAGAAGCAAGGTGCAGCAACAGAGAGCAAGGGTAAGATCGCAATCGGTACAATCGAGGGTGACATCCACACAATCGGTAAGGATATCGTCGCAACAATGCTCAAGATCGCTGGCTTCAATATCATCGACCTTGGTCGTGATGTACCAGTCGCAGACTACGTCGCAGCAGTCAAAGAACATCAGCCAATTGCAGTTGGTTCTTCCGCACTTATGACCACTACAATGGTCCTTCAGATGCAGATCGAAGAGCAGCTTAAGGAAGCAGGCCTCCGTGACTCTGTAAAGACAATGGTCGGTGGCGCACCTGTTACCCAGGACTGGGCAGACAGGATCGGAGCAGACATCTATGCTGAGAACGCAAACGATGCAGTCGTAAAGTGCAAGGCATTGGTTGAATAATGGCATGAATGAAGATGCGTTCGTTATGAACGTATCTACCATTTTCTGACAACTCCCCAACTCCCCCTCATTTCGTAGATTGTTTTACAACCCCATTTCACCACTTTTTCTGAAAACGAAATGGGGGGAGATTTCCCATTGATTTACAAAAAAGTCTGGAATGAATGTAGGTGCTAATGGGAAATGGTGAGAACAAATCATTAAATGGTTTGGGTTGTATTATGAAATATAAGAAGATATTTATTGTCGAAGATCAATCAAGTGTTGCCTCCATGTTTAAATTAATGCTTGAAGCAAAAGGTTATTTTGTAACTGGCATAGTTTCAAAAGGAGAAAATGTTATTTCGTTGTTGGAAACCACTAACCCTGACCTTGTAATTATGGATATTTGGTTAAAAGGTAGTATGGATGGCATTGAAGCTGCTATGAAAATTCGGAATTTGTCTTCCATTCCCATAGTTTTTGTTACTGCCGACTACTCTATCGAAACGCGCAAAAGAGCAGATTTAGTAGATTATCAGGCCTATCTGAAGAAACCCATTCGATATGAACATTTGGCACATATTATTAATTCTATCTTCGACGGCTCTGTAGATTGCATTGAGGAAGAAAACGCAACAAAACCCACACTTTGCAAAGTATGATGAATTCAGGATAAGATATCTGGAAAAATGAGAATTCTTGGAAAGGCACTTTGACGGTATAGTTCTCGAAGAGATTTTGATGACATCAAAGTAACTTCATTTTGGGATAATCTTCTTTTTTTGCTTCTTACATCGCTTAATAGATTAAAAATAGTATATTTCTTATTTAGACTAAGATAATAGACTATAATCTAGGATATAGACTATTTACAATTTTTACTCAAAATATCTAAGTTTATATTCGAACTAGAAATAATATCGTATAAATATCTATACGATACGTATATATCTCTAAGAGATAAAGAATTATCTTTAACGAATAAGAACTTATCTCTAAGGGATAAATCGATAACTATAGGCGTTAAGGATTTTACTAAAAGCGTTAATCTTCTAACTAAAACCGTTAGAAACCTAACTATATACGTAATAGATATGCCGTTAAGCGGCATAAATATGCCTATATAAAATATAAATATATACTTTAAAGGCATAGATATATACCTAAGAGGTATACTCGATAGTTTAAAGTTTTTTTTAAGAATACGTAGCTAGAAGTATTTTTATACTTACTAGCACGAATCCTGCTTAAGATCACTCGTTTACATTGTTCCAGTACAGATACTGCACCAGTTTCTTAGTAGCTTTAGTATCCATCCTGAATTTAGACCTGTTCTTACGTATTTTTCGTTTGATTTTTGCCAAGGTCCCTCTGTTAACACCCAGCTTTTCAGCAGTTTTCTGAGGAAATTCCAGCAACTTATCGAGGATCTTCTCCCTTTCATCATTACTAAGGAATACCTGTGGTTGCCTGCCATCCAATATCTGCTCATCTATCTTGTTTGTCTCTTTTCCAATGGGCATGATTCCATCGGCAAGTATCTGCTTTCTTTCCAGCATACCAGTGACACAGTTGAACTTTACCTCCCGATGGTCTACATACTGGATTATGGTCTTGCTCAAAGGTTTGAAGTATTTCATGCCTTCTTTGACCTTGCCTGTATAGAGGTCGATAAACTTACCGTAAACTACCGTTTGTGAATCGCTGGTATAAGGTACCAGAGGTTTCACAGGCATATTCCCTTCCAGAATTGTCTGGAATCCTGTATACGCAAAGTTGAATGGCTTTATCCTTTTTTTCCAGGGTCTCAACTTATTAACGGTTTTGAAATAATCCAGGATCTCAGGAGTGCTCACAGTAAACTTGGATAGTGAATAGAGCATACCGTACTTCTCTACTATCTCTTCCAATGCAGTCTTCTCATGATGTAAGCGGAGTATATCATACCATACTTCTGCATGCCAGTCATCATTCTCATTGGGAAATGGATTGGCAAGATGGCCAAGACCATGAAGTTTGTATGACCTGTCTTCACCCATTCCTGCAAGTTCAATCCTGTCCTCATTCAGCGTGTAAAGGGAATACCGTTTACTACTGATCCCATAAAACAGAACATTATTCCATTCTTTCTTGAGCAATGGGATCTTGGTGTCATACGGACTTAAGGGCTGGAAATGATTAATCAGATCATCAGCGGTTTCTGGTGGTACAAAGATGCTGTCAGTGTCCATATAGATATGACTGCGTCCTGACTTTTTCAGATGTGTTTCAGCCATGGTCAGAAACAGTCTGCTACCCGCCGTGATCATTGTTGCAATGAGTGGATTGAAATATCTGCCCGGTCTCTCGAAATAGCTGTTTGAAGCAATGGTCTCAGCAAGGCCATAAACATTGAAACTGCTCTTCTCATTTTCAGGATTAAGTTCTATAAAAATCCCATAACACATGGCATTGACAAGAATCTTAATCGCACGGCTCCTGTCCTCCAACTGTTTGTATTGAGGATTTGCCTTCTCCATCTTTTTGATCTGCTCTTTAACTCTCTGCCTTTCCTCCACCAGAAATTTTATGAGATTGTCCTTAGCCGGATCGATCTCAGTTCCAAAGATGGTAGACTTAACCAAATCATTTTGTACTCCCTTTGGCACAAATCGTACAGCTTCTTTAATCTCTGGTTCTTTACCGGTCACCAGACATGAAGCAATGACATCAGGCAGAGTATACCACATTTCAGATTCTATTGATAGATAGTTCTGAGCCACATTGAGCATCCCTTCTTTCTTGTAATCCATTCTCACTGGCAGGATATCTCCACATGGAACCATCTTCACAAGAACAACGAAATCTTTCCATTTGTTGCTATCCTGCAGATATGAATGATTGATGTTTGGAAGCATCTCCTTAACTTCATCAGTAACATCATGTGTTTCAATCGAATCTGCAATGATGTATTTCCAGAGATCCATCTCAAGTACCAGAGTTGGGTACATGCTCGTAAAGTCGAGAACTGTCGTCTTCCTGGTCTTTTTTCTGACCATGCATTCACATCTACCACCATAATAGGAAGCCATGATGTTTCCAACGATCTCAGGAGGAAATTCAGGGTTTTGTACCCTGAATGGAACTACACCAAGACTTGCCAATGCATACTTTCCCATTGAGGCAGCACTGTATATCCGTGTAGGCGGAACGGGTATGCTGTACAGTTTCAGTTCTTGCATCAATTTCAGGTAGACCTCATAAGTTGCACGTACGTCAGTAATGAGGTATTCGATCAAGTCTTCAGTGACATCTCCATATTCAATGTCAGCTATTTTCCTCGTTCTTGTCCCCAATCTTTCACAGGCCTTTGCGAGTGAAATATGATCCGATTCGAGTAGCACTTCTGCTAACCTTTGCACATCCAAGAAATCACCTGGAAAATAGTCATTTTTCCTGTTTTCCTTAGTGGTAGTGAACTTGAAGGTATTTGCATCCCCCATCTTACGGATAATTATCTGGGGATTTGCCTTCTTCTTGGAGAGGGTGAATGTAAACCCACCCTTTGACCACTTCCTAGATGGATTGCAAGCATGAGCAAGTCTGCTGATATCAAATGCCAGATTATAGCCAATACACAGACTCCTGAGCTTATAAACTTCAGGATAAAATACATCTTCCACGAACTCTTTTAAGGTGTACAGTTCAATATTATGTTTTGATGCATAGTCCACAATACATCTCGATTCCTTCTCGTTGAGCATAGAGGGGTCATAGAAAACCCCCTCCTGCTGGTAAAAATCCTCCTGATATACCTGGAAGTATCCAATCTTTAGATTCTGATACCTATCAATCGTTGTCTCTGTATCAAAAACAAAGACTCGTGGATAGCTTATATCTGAATCCATCTTCAATGAATAGTTTCGGGCCTTTACTTCTGGTCTTGAGGCAAAGGTCCTGACAGCTACATTAGTCATTGTCCAATCCCTCATGTGCATTTTTGATCAGTATGTTGCCTGCCACTTCCAAGAGGGCTCCAATCGAGACCATGCTGAACCCACCTTTATTCTTAGGTGGTGCTTTACGGAACCTGAATTCTGGTTTCAAGGCATTCTGCTCATGGGTGATTTTTGCATGGCAATTTTTGCACAGTGGTATCGTTACATCTGAATTTGCTCTTCCTTCTATGTGGTGCTGTTCGATCACATGGGGATCATCCTCTCCACAAATGCGACAGCAAACTTTCAGCTCTCCTTCACGTATCTGCTTCTTAATGCTGTTCTTGTAAGTCATTTTGTTCATTTAATCACCTCCTCAATACTTGTAGATCTCAAAGAACTCAGGCTCTTCCATCGCCTCTTCAATCTCATAAATGGTCTCCAAATCCGTTTCCAGCTTATGCGGTTTACCTTCGGCATCTACGATAACCACATCTTTAAAATCATCAAGCTCTGAAGGCTCACCAGTATACAGAGCAATTTGGACATGCGCAAAGTATTTACCAATCAATGCTCTGTCCTGTGAACTGGAAGTTATTATTGAGGTCCTTCCTTCAGTTTTTGTATTGATCGGCATCTCAACCTGTATCTTATCTACAGGTCTGGCACTCCATCTTCCTGCTTTTTTGAGAAGATTTCTTCCAAGATGTCGCATTACTATGTCCCTACTGACACCAGCCTCATCAAGTGTATGTGTTAACGAGTTCCCCTTTCTGATAGAGTTTAAAACTCTCAAAACCTGTGTTCTGTCTCTTTTGTCCTTCGGTGACAGTTCAGTCCAAGGAACAATGCTAATATTATAGTCATGTTGGTGAAGCTCACGAATCTTTCCAAGAGTTAGGTGCGGAAATCGCTCATGCAAATCAATGATTCTTCTTGCATATTTGGATGTTCGGGGTTTGTTTTTGAGCCATTCTTCAAATGTTTTGTATTTTTTTGAGAATCTGTTCATTTTACTACCTCTTCTCTGTACCCCCTCCTATAAAGTAAGGAGAAAGCACAATTCTGATCAGCGACTTCGTGCGCACTTTAATCACCAAAATTTAAAAACAATCAATGACTATATGTTCATAATGACATGATTTTTGACATTAAATTTTACATTAATCATTAAAGTTATTGACATTAAAAAAAGGAACTATAACATGGATATTGACATAATAATTATTGAATACATAGCAAAAAATGGCTTTGTGAGGACGGGGCAACTCGTTGATCACCTGCTAGAAAACCATTCTGAAGAAAGTGGGAGTAAAAGAACAATTTATAGAAAACTGGAGCAAATGACCAAAGATGAAGGTCCACTTGAAACTTTGAACGCTGAACAGGTTAGAAAGTATGGCAAAGAAGAGCCGGATGACCGAGCAAAGTATCTGATTTTAAAAGAAACTGCTGAGATGAAGAGGCACTTGGACGAGATATTTAAGTTTCTCAGTGAAGGAGATGACATTGATAAAAAAATGGTACTGGCTGAATTAAAAAGATATGGGAAGAAGTACGTTTTGGATTCAAGTCATTTAGACATTTTAGCTTTAAATTTAGATGGTAAGGACGCTATTTTAATAGAAAGCTTATTGAGGATTCTCCATGAGCATATCACAACTAAAGGAATAAAACCGAGTGATAAAACTGCTTTTTTGGATGGATTAAGGAATTTGTTAGAAAGCTATCCAGAGGGGCATAAAAATGGTCCAATGCTAAGACGTTTTGTTATCCAGCTCCTTGGATATTATAATGATAAGTCTGTTCTTGAACGATTGAAAAAGGACATTGAAGTGGGCAAGTTATCAATATTCCAAGGTGATTATGGAGATAAGTTCACAGCCAAGGTCATTGAAAATGGAAGGACAGAACTGTTTTATCTGGAAAATCGACTGAGAAAAGAAGGAGAGACAGAAACAGCAGATATTCTTGCCAGAATAAGAGACGAATCCAAAGTTAACGTTGAGAGTTCTATGTAACCAAATGAGCTGCTAGGGAATCTATTAGACGTTTCAGACCTAAAGGGTGGATCAGGAGAACTGAAGTCTTGGCATACAGCATTTTTTATGTTTTATACCACTACCACAAGGACATAAATCATTTCTAACAAATTTATTATTTGACATAAAAAGCTCCCAGATTTTGATGATATTAAACTTTTTTAATAAGATTATTCCAATTCTCCAACCTTTCCCTAACATGTGCGTTAAGAGTAAAAGGCTTATCAGCTTCTGCATTTTTCTTCATATAATGCAATGTTCCTTTCGAAAAACCTAGCTTTTTCCAATCCGAATATGATATACTGAGTATCTTCTGTCGCATGTTGCTTGAATCCTGTCGTTTTGTCGGATATTGTGGTTTCAAAAAGTCAATCTCTTTGCGTTTACCAGTTAGATAATAAGCTAGTTCTCTAGCTTTCAGGAGAATAACATAATTCCACATTGGATTTTTGTTTTGATATCTAACTCGTTTGTTAAACCACCAATTAATCTCTTCAGTCAGTTTCTTAGCCCCACTGGGCCTGAGCCTCAAGGAATAATTTTCTGTCCTGATGAAGTCCTTCTTGTCTATGCCATTCGTCTCAATCAGGTTAAGGACAGCAAGATCAATAAGGAATCTGAAAGGTTCCTGAAGATCATAAGCCAGACTATTCTTACTTGGATTCATTTCATGCAAGAAACCCACATGAGGATCTAGCCCCACAGAGTTAATGGCCCTCAGACACTCTGCCTCTAACAATGCGTAGCCATAGTTAAGCATGGCATTTGCCATATCACCAGCCCCTATGGCTCTCCCGCTCTGGTTAAGTCGAGATTCAAAATCGTATTTCTCAGGTATAGCTTTTAAGAATTCATTCCAGTACTTGGAGGCTACACCACCCTCAGCACCTAGGGCATCGTTTACTCTCTTAGCCTTCTCCAATTTCTTCGTTTCTTCAGAGAAATCATAATCAATTGAAGGATAGCGCTCTTTGAGATAATCCAGCGTGATCTGAGACTTATCAAACTTAGCTTCGATAAACTTTTTTGCTATTTTGATTCGTGTCGTCTCATCCTCATAGGCACGATACTGAGCAAACTTAGTCTTTACATTGGTACTTTCAGAAGGTAGCATTGTTGTCAATAACTTGCCATCCCAATTGAGTATAGAGATCTGGACATTATGTTTGATCAACCATCTGATAGCCTCAAAACTCAATGATCCGCTCCGACCATACACAACAATACTATCGATATCTATCCTCTTTGGATAGAACACATACTTTTGCGGTTTTTCAGTGGTTGAAAATCTTCCATCTTTGATATGGAGTTTAGCAGCATCAACCCTCATGTTAATTCCATGACCGTTTAGAAGTAGCATTTTCATTGTAGATTACCTTCCATTAGTCCAAAGATCAGCTAAGCTAATGCATCGATTTTAATACCATTTTTTTTTTGAATCTTACAGATAATTAGCTGAACAATTTGATAGAAATGTACATATATGAAATGTACTTTTTAGTTTATATAATTTATGCATAAAATGTGCTTACTGATTACGTTTTAACAAATTTGAAAATACACAAATTAAGATTATAACTTATTAAAAAAAAACAGGGCTTATGAATGATATTTTGGATATAGAGATAATTACCGAGAAGTTTAGGGAGTTACCATCCCACAACTTATCCAAATAAATTTGATAGAGCTAGGCCCTTACCAATACGAATAGTTAAAGTAATTTCGGGAGTTGCCTTTTCCCACTTTACCTATATCCCGGCTATGAAGTACGGGGTTAAAAGCCCTATTATTTTTTATTTATCTTATATTACACTTTGAGTTCAAATATCTTATTTTTTAATATTCCTTAAGTGAAAGATTGCTACTTTTCACAGCAACTCTTTCTGGAACTGTTCAATATCTTTGATTATATCTTTATCCACTGGCGTTTCAACATTGCGTAGCATTTCATCAACTGTTGCTTTTGCTTTTGTTATGACGTTTTCCCCTTCCCAATTTGAAAAAGATTCCTTTTCACTTATCTTTGGGATAAAACACTCATCTCTGGACCATTGTAATGTATGGGCTTGTTTGAAGTAATTTCCTCCAGGTCCGACTTTGCTGATAGTGTCTATTCCTATCCTTTCGTCATCAACTTGAACGCCCTTGAGCATGCGATCGACCATTCCAACAACTTCGTTGTCAATTACAAGCTGTTCTAGTGAGATCAGAGTACCGTTTTCGACACTTCCTGCCCCATTTAAATAATTCATGCCTCCAAGAGTAGAAAGGACCCATTGCATCATTTTTTCATAACCGACTTGTTGGTCTGGAATGTGCGAATCGGACATAGGGAAAAAACCATTTGTTGGGATGCCGTACCAGTTACCTAGTTGTCCTACGCAAGATCCTATTAACCCCATCTCTACTGAGCCGGCAGAATAGTTTCCTGTTTGCATATTCATTATTGAATTGTAATGCGCGTAAACAACCGGTGCACCTTTCTTAACTATGTTTGCAAGTACCACGCCACCAAGGAATTCAGCATTGCTCTGTGTGAGTATTCCTGAAATTGTTATGGGTGCAGTGGCACCACCAACAGCACCTGGCATAATCGCGACAGGTATTCCAGCATCTACGCACTTAAAAATAGATGAGATCTGCTCTTCAGGGTATATTAAAGGGGATACAGGGTTGAGAGCAAGCATCGCAAATGGACGTTTCTTTAGTTCTGCAGCCCCTCCGGCGACAAGTTCACATAAAGAAATTAGGTCATCAACTTCCGGCTTTGAATCAGAGGTTCCTGTCAGGTAAAATTCAATAGTTTTGTTAGTATTTTTCAAAGTCTCAGCTAATATTGTCTCTGTTGCGATATTTGCAGGGCTATCTGAAACTCCCACCAATGGGGGAGATATTGAATGAATATTATCCAGATGATGGGCAATCAGTGTAGCTTCTCTAACATCATTTAAATTTCCAGCTCTCGCTAGATTTTCCTTTTCATCAATTACGCCATAGCCTGTACCTGTAGAGACATATGTTCTCTTTTTTTCCATCTTAATATCATACTTTGAATCCAGTCCATATAATTTAACTGAATGAGGGCAAGCACGTAAGCATTCTTCAACAAGATAATTTGGAAATTTGACTATTGAAGTTCGCTTGTTCACATCACAACCCATCTCTTCCAATGCATCCAATGCGTATCCGGGTTCAATTTTAAGACCCACTTCACTTAGTACCTCTAGGGAAGCATAGTGAATCTTCTCACAGTCATCTTCTGAAAGGAACTCTAATTTTCCACTCATTTTATCTTGCAGACCATTTAACATAAAAACCTCTTATCAAAGTATGTTCGCTTTTGTTTTTGTTGTCCATGTATACGAGGTCACAATAAAAAACTAGTGTATAAATCGATTTCCACATTTATGCTATTTTTTTGTTGCGTGTTCGTCGATTGTTATTTATTTTAAAGTTTGATCTTATTATATATAAACATATTGTCTTTAAAATGTAATATATAAGTATTGCTACAATAAAGATATATACTAGTTAATGCAAAATCTATGTACTTAAAAATTGAAAGCCAAAAAAGAAGGAGATAAAATGAGTGTTGAAGATGAATTACTTGAAGAGGGCTACACTGCTCTCGTAGAAATAAACGAAGGGAAAGTAGAAGAAGTGGTCAATGAATGGATAGAAGGGAATTTCGATCCTGTCAAACTAGTGAACAAACTGGCAGAAGCTATGGCTGAAGTTGGTAAAAAATTTGAATCAATGGAATACTTCCTTCCGCAAGTTATGATTGGTGCTGAAATAATGGAAAAAGCAAACAAAGCCCTGTCTGATAAAATGGCTGCAGAAGGAGTAACATCTGTCTCACTGGGAACCGTTGTTCTTGCAACAGTAGAAGGAGATATCCATGATCTCGGGAAAAATCTGGTTGGTGGAATGTTAAAGACAGCAGGATTTAATGTTGTAGATCTCGGCACAGATGTTCCTGCATCAAAGATCATAGCTGCGGCTAAAGAAAATAATACTCATCTAATAGCTGCTTCGGCTCTTATGAGTGCTACAATGTCCAGTTTTAAGGATATATTGGGACTTCTTGATGGAATGGGAATCAGGGATCAGTTTAAACTCATGATTGGTGGTGCTCCAATTACACAGGAATACGCTGATGAGATTGGTGCTGACTACTATGCCCAAAATGCAGCTGAAGCAGTAGAAATTACAAAGAAAGCAATGGCAATGTGAGGTGATATTATGTTAAACATTCTTGATACTTTCAATAGATCTCTTTCGGGAAAGGTAATTGAAGAAAAAAACTTTGATAATAGAGTCCTTCCTCAGAAATTGATGGAACTGGCAAAAGAATATGATATTAAATACACTGGTGAAGAAATCATGCCACTCGACATGGATCTAATTGATTCTGTTTATAGTGCAGCGATTGATCTGCTTGTCGATGTAGGAGTCTATAACGCAAGTACGAGTCGTGTTATTGAGTTTGATGAAAAAGAAATCAAAAATCATATGGCTACCTGTGCTGGAAGAGAAGAATATGGCTCTGGAAATGATAAAATTACCCTTGTAAAGAGAAATATGGAAGATAATTCCAGAGCACCTGTCGTTTTTGGAGGCACCGGCGGTGGCGGTATGAGCCAGGAATATATTGTAAAGCACGCCCAGTCTATCGCCCAGGAGCCACTTGTAAAAGGAATCCATACACCGACTCTTCCTTATCTATACGATATGGACATAAAAGCAGGTACTCCTATAGAATTAATGGCTGCAAGATCTGAAATCATGTGGACCAGAGAAGGTTTATACAGGGCTGGAAAACCGGGATTTCCAATAATCGGTGTTATGTCAGCAGTATCTACTGAAGGCCAGTTTTTTGCAGATGCTCCAGGAGCATTGAGACCTGAAGATATGCATACGATTTGTTTCATGAATGATATGAAACTAGATTGGGCAATTCTCAACAAAATTGCGAACACAAGCCTGAATAACTATAAACCACTTTCATGCATGTGTCCAATCCTGGGTGGATATACTGGCGGTCCGGCAACTACAGCAATCGCTACAGTGGCAGAGGGTATTTACACCTACTTACTTACCGGATCTGAGTTATATGTAATGACAGCCCCTCTCAATATGATGACAGGGGAGGGATCAAGTCCTCATGCCGTCTGGTCCACATCACTGGTGATGGCTTCACTTGCAAGAAATACTGATCTTATGACCAGCCTTTATGTATTCCCATCTGCTGGAATGTGCACAGAGATGTTCATGAATGAAACAGCAGTCCTTGCTGGTGCAACAACAGTGACCGGTGCATCTCACTTCGTTGGACCGTGCGGTCTAGTTGGTGCTCAAACTGATTGCAGCTCTGGAATGGATGGCAGAATCTGTGCTGAAATAAGCATGGCAGCGTCTAAAATGAGTCTGGAGGACATGAACGAATTTGGACTTGAACTTGCAAAAACATATACCGAAGCAGTAACATCTGGCAAAGCACCTGCAGGTAAGAAGTTCTACGAATGTTATGACCTGAAGAACGTTAGACCATCACAGGAATTTGAAGACCTGTGGGCATCTTCAAAGGCAAAGTTGTCCGATATGGGATTTGACTTTGAGTAAGAACTCAAAAAAGCAATGATGCCGACCTCTTGGACGGTATCTTTTCTTTTCAGGAAGATTTTGATGTCATCCCACATTATCCAAATTTGTGCAGAGGAATTTGGTCTCCAAAATATATCATCTTTACAACGTGGGGTATTAAAAGTACTTTCAAACTCAGAAAGTAGTCTTAGTTTAGAAGAAATTTTACATAGCCTGTCAAAGAGACCTTGTGCCAAAAAATTAGTTCCACAGGTTGTTCAGCTAAAGAAAAGTGGATTGATCGTTTGTGAAAAAGTTGAACCTAACTGCATGGATAGTCGTTATGAATTAAGTGAAAAATTGAATGAGATTTTAAAGAATAAAAATCTCACAAAATAATCAAAGCCAACAATGTCGAGTATGCATAAATCGGTAGAAATTGGGTTTTCTGTGTGATAATGTTAGGTAGCATATCAATAGATGCATGGCTTCTTGATAAAGATGAAAAGCTTACTATGTTCTACAAGGAATGGAAAAATAACAGGACTTGTAAAGGAAGAACCTATTGGTACAAATCTGATGCAACATATTATGCAAATCCTCTCGACGGCTTCCCATAAGTTTTTCGTGTGCTCTTGCTATTCTTTTCTTTTCTATATCTCTATCTGAGTTCAAAGCTTACTCGTTGTGCGAAATATTAAGTTTTGGATCGAGAAAAAATGCTAAAAATCTATTTAAAATTGTTTAATGTCGGGGGTTTAGTAATACTAAAAAATCTCCATATTTTTATTATTTGGGGGAGTGCAGTTTCCTTCTAACTCTAAGGATGTTGATTTCCTACAGCGAGTTAGTTTTAGACAAGTATTTGCATGCTGTTAAAAAGTAATTGTTCTTGAAAATTATATCTCGATATGAATTTATAGCATTAAAATATAATTTTAAATGGTGGGGTTCGATGTATTCTAATTGCTCGAAATTGGTGCTTAAAAACATTATTTCCATATTTTTACTTTTGATTCTTTCAGTTGCTTCTGCAAATGCAGCTGTTATTACTGTGGGTGACAGCGATGACCAGGATTATATTACGATACAGGGTGCTATAAATAATGCAATTGATGACGATACTATCATTGTCTATCCGGGAACCTATACAGAGAACGTGGACGTATACAAAGAACTGTCAGTCATATCACAGTCCGGAAATCCAGAAGATACAATTGTCCATGCTGCTAATTCTTACCAGCACGTATTCAGTGTGACCGCAAACAATGTGACCATCAGCGGGTTTAATTTCACGGGTGCCACCGATTCTGTCGCAGGTGTTTATCTCAATGGGGTTGAAGGTTGTAATGTTACTGAAAATAGTTTATCAAACAACAACTACGGCATTTGGTTGTATAATTCCAGTAACTATAATAATGTGACCAGCAATACGGCGTTGGACAACACCTACGGAATCTGGCTTTCTGTATCCAGCAATTACAATAATGTGACCAGCAATACTGCAGTGGACAATACCTACGGAATCTGGATATATTTATCCAGCGACAACAACACGCTGACCGGCAACACGGTGTCTAACAATAACGACTACGGCATCGTTCTGTCTTCATCCAGCAATAACACTCTGATCAGCAATACGGCATCGGGCAACAATTACGGCATCTATCTGTATTTATCCAGCGACAACAACACGCTGACCGGCAACATGGCTTCGAACAACACCCGCGGCATCTGGCTGTTTGATTCCAGCAACAATAACACCCTGACCGATAACACGGCTTCGAACAATAGCGCCTACGGTATCTACCTGCTGGATTCCAGCAACAACAACACGCTGGTCAGCAACACGGCTTCGGACAATAGCGCCTACGGCATCGTTATGGATTTTTCCAGCGACAACACGCTGGTCAGCAACACGGCCTCGAACAATACCATCTACGGCATCCTTTTGTCTGGGTCTAGCAACTACAACAACCTGAACAGTAACACGGCCTCGAACAACAATTATGGCATCATGCTGGATTCTTCCGATAACAATAATATGGCCAGCAACATGGCTTCGAACAATGGTAATTACGGCATTTATGTACGTTATTCCAGCAACAACACCCTGGCCGGCAACAATGCTTCGAACAATAGCGCCTACGGCATCGATCTATTGAATTCCAGCGACAACACGCTGATCAGCAACACAGCGTCTAACAATAGCGCCTTCGGCATCCTACTGCATTTCTCCAGCAACAACAACAGCCTGACCGGCAATATAGTGTCAAACAGCAATACTGGAATCCTTCTGTATTCATCCAGCAACAACACGCTGGTTAGCAATACGGCGTTGGACAATAACAACGGCATCGATTTGGATTCTTCCGACTACAGCAATCTGATTAGTAATATGGCAGTGGATAATGATATTGGCATCAGGCTGTTTGTGTCCAGCAACAACAATGAGCTGACCAGCAACACCGCTGCAGACAACAATGTTGGCATCTATCTGGATTCTTCCAGCAACAACCTCATCTATAACAATTATTTCAACAACACCAATAATGCGTATGATAATGGAAATAACGTCTGGAATATCACAAAAACAACAGGTACAAACATCATTGGTGGATATTATCTTGGAGGAAACTACTGGTCAGATTATGCTGGTGTTGATACTGATAATGATAGGTTGGGAGATACTTTGCTTCCATACAATTCTACAGGCGATATAATTAATGGTGGAGATTATCTACCGCTTACAGAAATGGCAACCTTGCCTGTTTATAACATAGATTCTGGCAAGAATTTTTCTACAATACAAGCTGCTATCAATGATCCTGCAACACTTGATGGACACACGATCGTTGTGAATAAAGGAACGTACACTGAAAATGTGGACGTGAACAAGGAATTAACGATAATCTCGCAGTCCGGAAATCCGGATGATACAATTGTCCAGGCCGCTGATCCAAACGATCACGCCTTCAATGTAACCGCAAACAATGTAACCATCAGCGGGTTTAATGCAACTGGTGCCACTGTTGCAACGGTTGGCACTTCATCTTCCGGCATCTACCTCTATGAGGTTGAGGGTTGTACTGTTACTGAAAACAGTTTATCGAATAACGCCTACGGCATCAATCTACGACAGTCTATCAACAACAACCTGATCGATAACACGGCGTCGAACAATACCCACCACGGCATCAATCTGTGGCTTTCCAGCAACAACAACTTGAGCAGCAACATTGCTTCGAACAATACTGGCTATGGCATTTGGCTGTCCGAGTCCAGCAACAACACTCTGACTAACAACAAGGCAGCTGACAATAACTACGGCATCTGGCTGAATCCATCCAGCAACTACAACAAACTGACCAACAACACGGCAGTTGACAACAATTACGGCATCTATCTGTATTCTTCCAGTAACTACAACAACCTGACCAGTAACACGGTTTCGAATAATAGCGCCTACGGCATCTATGTGGGGAATTCCAATTACAACACTCTGACCAGCAACACGGTGTCGAATAATAACGACGGTATCTCTCTGTATTATTCCAGCAATCACAATAAGCTAACTAGCAATACGGTAGTGAACAATGATTATGGCATCTATCTGATTAGTTCCATCGACAACAACCTAAATAGCAATACGGCATCGAACAACATCTACGGTATCTATCTGATTAGTTCCATCGACAACAATCTGGCCAGCAACACGGTATCAAACAATACCGGTCACGGCATCTGGCTGTCTGAGTCCAGCAACTACAACATGCTGACCAATAATACGGTGTCGGACAATACCGAATACGGCATCTGGCTGTATTTATCCAGTAACTACAACATGCTGACCAGCAATACCGCGTCGAACAATAGTAACTCAGGTATCTGGCTATCTTCATCCAGCAACAACAACCTGACCGGCAACATGGCGTCGAACAATACCGGCCACGGCGTCGAGCTGTTGTATTCCAGCAACAACAACCTGACCAGCAACACAGTAGCTGGCAATAACATGAACGGCATCTTTCTGGATTACAGCAACTACAATACTGTGACCAACAACACGGCATCGAATAATAGCGCCTACGGCATCTATGTGGGGAATTCCGACTACAACACTCTGAACAGCAACACGGCGTCAAACAATTACTATGGCATGGGCTTGTTGTATTCCAGCGATAACAATCTGATCAACAACACGGCAGTGGATAACGATTATGGAATCTGGTTGTCTGAGTCCATCAACAGTTTCCTCTACAACAACTACTTCAACAACACAAATAATGTTGAATTCTCTGGAAGTAATACCGGAAATATCTGGAACTCAACCGAGATGCTGGAATATACTTACAATGGTAGCAACTACGTGAACTACACAGGTAACTACTATTCTGACTACACAGGCACGGACAACAATGGGGATGGTATTGGTGATGCACCCTATGGTGATGACAACTATCCACTGCTGTTCTGGCCAGTTACGCTTGAGCCAATACCACCAAACATCGCTCCTACTCCAAACATTGATTCTATCGCACCTAATCCTGCAGTTGAAGGTGAAACAGTAACATTCAATGGCTCTGGAACTGATTCAGATGGTACGATCATAGGCTACAACTGGACTTCCGATATTGATGGTCTGTTAAGCAGTTCTGCTAATTTCAGTACTTCCAGCCTTTCGGTCGGTACTCATACCATCAACTTCAGTGTACAGGATGATGATGGTGTCTGGTCTGCTGCTGATTCAGCTACTGTGATAATCAATGAGCTTCCGAACGTAGCTCCTATTCCAAACATTGATTCAATTGCACCTAATCCTGCTATTGAAGGTGCAACAGTAACATTCAATGGCTCTGGAACTGATTCAGATGGTACGATCATAGGCTACAACTGGACTTCCGATCTTGATGGTTTGTTAAGCAGTTCTGCCAATTTCAGTACTTCCGCTCTTTCTCTCGGTACTCATACCATTACCTTCAGTGTACAGGATGATGACGGAGTCTGGTCTGCTGCTGATTCAGCTACTGTAATAATCAAGCTTGAAACTGTAACTATCACTGTGGATGACAACGGTGGGCAGGATTATACCACGATACAGGCTGCTGTAAATAATGCAACTAACGGAGATACTATCCTTGTCTATCCTGGAACCTACACAGAGAATGTGTATGTGAACAAGGAACTAATGATCATCTCACAGTCTGGAGATCCGAACGATACCATTGTCCAGGCTGCCGATCCAAATGATCATGTCTTTTTCGTAACTGTAAACAACGTCACTATCAGCGGCTTCAATGTGACAGGTGCAACAGGGGGCATGGGAATAGGTCTCGGTGAACTTGAGGGCTGTAATATTTCTGAAAACAGTTTATCTAACAACTTTATCGGTATTGATCTGTTGAGTTCAAACAATAACGTGCTGAGCAATAACACTGGAATGAACAACATTCTGGGCATCCATCTGAATTCTTCCAGCAGCAATTTGCTGAGTAACAACACTGCAAACTCGAACAGTGTCGGCATCTTGCTAAAACAGTCCAGCGATAACAACATGCTAAACGGTAACAATGCAAGTTCGAACACCGATTTTGGTATCTTGCTGAATCAGTCCAGCAACAACATGTTGAGCAATAACACTGCAAGCTTGAACAACTATTACGGTATCTGGCTGAAACAGTCCAGCGATAACAACACGCTAAGCAATAACACTGCAAGCTTGAACAACTATTACGGTATCTGGCTGAAACAGTCCAGCGATAACAACACGCTAAGCAATAACACTGCAAACTCGAACAACTTTTACGGCATATTGCTGGATGAGTCCAGCAATAACACGTTGAGCAATAATACTGGAATGAATAGCATCCAAGGCATCTGGCTATCTTCTTCCAGCAATAACACACTGAATGATAACATTGCAAACTCGAACTCTGATTTCGGCATCTTGCTCGGTCAGTCCAATAATAACATGCTGAGTAACAACACTGCATCTAACAACTATCACGGTATTTTTTTATATTCTTCTACTAACAATACTCTGAACGGTAACACTGCAAGCTTGAATAGCAATTGTGGCATCCGACTGGAAAAGTCCAGCGATAACAACACTCTGTTCGACAACGTTGCAATCTCGAACTACGATGCCGGTATCTTGATGATGAATTCCAGCAGTAACACTCTGAGTAGTAACAGCGTGTTGAATAACTCTGTTGATGGTTTTTATCTTGAGAATTCTAACAACAGTCTCATCTACAACAACTACTTCAACAATACAAATAACGTTGAATTTGCTGGAACAAATACTGGAAATACATGGAACATCACTCTGAATGTTGGAACAAACATTGTTGGCGGTTCTTTCGTTGGTGGAAACTATTGGGTACATCCTAATGGAACCGGATTCAGTGTTGAAACAGCAGATTCCAACAATGATGGAATCTGTGATGAGCAATACAACCTATCAGAAACTGAAGTTGACTACCTGCCGCTTGCTATTGTCATTGATGATCTCATGCCAGTGATCAGTATTACTTCGCCGGCGGATGGAACTTCCACAACTTCAAGCTCAATTGCAGTATCAGGTCTTGTTAATGGTACAGGATCGCTGCCAGTGGTTACGGTGAATGACATTGTTGCAGAAACCACAATTCTGGGCTTCAATGGTACCTTCACGGCAACAGTAGCTCTGGTTATAGGTGCTAACACCATTTATGCAAACGTTACCGATTCTGCTGGAAATACCAACACAACATCTGTAAATGTTACGCGCACTTCTACATCCTCCGGCGGTGGCGGCGGAAGTGGAGGAGGCGGTGGTGGCGCTACCGGTGAAGCATTTGAGAATATTCTTGTGAAAGATGCTGCAACTTCTAATGTAGTTTCAGGAGAGCTTTCCAGATACGAATTCACTGAAGAAAAGTGCCACATTGTCTACATTCAGTTCAGGGGTGTAGCCAATGCAGGCCTAATCAGTACCCTGATTGAGATCTTAATAGATACTTCTGCGCTTGTAGATTCTCCAGCTCCAGGCATCGTTTATCAGAACATGAACATCTGGGTTGGTAATGCTGCATTTGGAGATGATAAGATCGAAGATGCTGTTATAGGCTTCAGAGTAAGTAAAGAATGGCTCTCTGAAAATGGTATCGATGCATCCAGCATTGCATTATATCGCTATAGTGATGGGAAGTGGAATGAGCTTTCTACAACCAAGATTGACGAAGATGGTGAATACATCTACTTTGAGGCGGAAACCACTGGCTTCTCACCTTTTGCAATAGTCGGGTTTGCAGAAGAAGATAAAACGGTATCTATAGAAGACGGTACACCACCATCAGAAGAGGGTATCTCTGTAGTGGAGGACGAGGATATGCAACCAGAGCCCGAGGGTATACCATGGATTTCAACAGGATTGTTGATCCTGATTTTGGTTGGAGTCCATCTGCTAATTAGGAAGAGGAGCTAAAAACCCCTTTTTATTTTTAATGTATAAATCCTCTCGACGTCTTTAGAAAGCTATTCTGGGCTATTTTTGATTTAGATCTCACAGAAAAATTGAATAATCTAAATTTGGAGATTCATTCAAAAACAAATCTTTCCAATCTATCATCTTCAAGGCTATAATAGAAAAAATTAACATCATATACGAGATGTCCATATCTTTTTAGCCATTCCTCAGGAACGCGGCGGTCATTTCCAAAGACCAAAAACTTATGTAATGCAGCAGCTTTTTCTAACAACCATACATGTTCGGCAATGACGGAGAACTTTGTTGTTGGTAGGGTCTTATCGTTATCCATTGCAATGTACTGTGCATAACCAACTATCTCTTTATCATTGGAGATCATGGCAATAGACGTTGGAATTCCCGGAAATTGATCTGTAACAAGCTCCTTTGAATAAAAGCCGGACATTACATCAAGTACCTGGTTTTGGAAATCATGGGCATCTGTTGTTGTAGATCTTATAGCCCTAGTCTTGGCTTTTGCATGGAGGATATTTTCCGGATTGATAAAACTCACTTGCTGCATTTCTAAATCCACTTTGGCTTTCCATCCCTGACCAAGCCACCCATCCATTGCATGAGTTCTATCTTTGTCATTGGTCCACCATGCGGGGTGGTTCCTGGCAGCAGGTGGTAATGAAAAACCTAATATTTCATCAATTTTTGAAAAAGTAAGTTGGACTCGAGTTTCATTTTGATTGCCAAGATATATCCCAAGATTTGAATATTTACCCATGTTATTACCCACCGTATTTGAAAAATATCAAATGATAAACGTAATATTACCAGAATCTATGTTCATCAAATATCGTGATATCTATTTCCATGAAGCAGATTATTTTCACGGTAATTATGGTTATTGGTTTAGGATAGTAGTTATCATCATCTATGTACTTCAGCAGAATACCTAAGACAAGTTTGGTGAAATTTAAGGCTATTAAATGTAATTTATTAAATTTGTCTTTTAGTTTTTCAGTGATATTTTTGAGTTGTCAGAGCGTTTCTAAAAACGTTTAAATTGTATCTGATTCATATGTTTGTAGGGTACATTTTCTGAAAGTTTCAAAAATTAGGGACGTGAGTGATTCAATGGGATCCGAAAAGGAATATCGCATGATATTTGAGAAATCCCCTCTAGGGATCATGTATTTTGACCGTGACGGTGTCGTTACACTTTGCAATGAAAGGTCTTCCAGGATCTTTGGTAAAGACAAAAAAGACATCATCGGTTTTGATGTTTTATCTTTTTTTAATACTGAACAGGTCGGGGTTGCTATAGAGAGAGTGCTTTCAGGAGAGTCTGTTACTTATGAGGATGAATCTCTGACCGGTTCGAACGGTTCGCCTGTACAGGTAGAAGTGCATTGCAGTCCTGACATGTCGGAAGATGGCTCTATCGGTGGTGGTATCTGCATGATAGAGGATATCACACAAAGAAAAGATCTTGAAGATACACTGAAACTGGATGAATCCCGGCTTGAAACTCTTCTGGAACTTGAGCAGATGATGGATGCTCCCATGCAGGAGATCGCAGATTTTGTTCATGAAGAAGCTGTCCGGCTTACCGGCAGCACGATCGGATACCTTGCATTTCTGAACGAGGATGAATCTGTTCTTACAATGCATACATGGTCGAACAGTGTGATGAAAGAATGCACTGTGCCTGATCGTAAGTTCGTCTATGACGTGAAGAAGATCGGTCTCTGGGGTGAACCGATAAGGCAACGGAAACCTGTTATAATCAGCAACTATGAAATGCCTCATCCTCTCAAGAGGGGGTATCCTGAAGGTCATGTGGAACTCACAAATTACATGGCAGTCCCCGTTTTTGAAGGTAGCAGGATAGTCGCAACTGCTGGTGTTGGTAACAAGGATGGGGAGTATGATGCTTCTGATGTTCGCCAGCTGACATTACTGATGCAGGGCTTGTGGAGACTTATCCAGCGCAGGGAATCGATTGAGGTACTTAAGAAGTATGCAGAGGATCTTGAACATTCAAACGAGCTAAAGGAGTTGTTCTCCGATATCATGAGACACGATCTGTTGAATCCTGCAGGTATCGTCAAAGGCTATGCCGAGCTTCTGCTTGAGATGGAGGATGATGAAAAGAAGCAGGAGATGGTTCGGACAATCGATCGCAACAACAAGAAGTTGATCGACATGATCGAGAATGCAGCAAGGTTCGCAAAACTGGATACTTTTGAGGATATCGAATTCCAGGAAATGGATCTGGCTCTTATTATTGAGGGTGTGATCGGAAATTTTCATCCCAATATCGAAGAGAAAAAGATGCTCGTTGAATTTGACCATCAGGGCTCTTATGCTGTAAAGGCGAACCCGATGATCGAGGAAGTGTTCTCAAATCTGCTTTCCAATGCGATAAAGTACAGCCCTGAAAAAGAAAGGATCATCTTTTCCATTTCAGATGCCGGTGATGAGTGGATGGTATCAGTAACGGATCGGGGTGATGGTGTTCCTGATGAGAACAAGCCGGAACTGTTCGAGCGCTTCAAGCGTGTCACGAAAAAGGGAATAAAAGGTACAGGGCTTGGTCTTGCAATTGTTAAGAAGATCGTTGATCTTCATGGTGGGAGTGTTGGAGTTGTGGACAATCCTGATGGGCAGGGAAGTGTCTTTTGGGTTACTTTGAGGAAATGGGTTTGAAATATTCCGTATGTAGGGCAATGGGTTACGTTCTCTCATTAAAATGAACCTCTAGTTATAATTCTAATTAATTCATATTTATATCCATTTAGCCCAAGAATATTATGAATCTCCTCTTTCATATTACCTAAATAACACCGAATGGGGTTAAAATATGTCCGAGAAAATTCCATGTGAGGATATAAAGAAAGATTTTGAATATCTGGATGGGATCATTCTAAAACAGGCCGGAAGGGAACCTACACCAGATGTTGCGAGATGGCGCACCCAGGTAATGTACAAGAAGGAACTCTGCAGGATGAAAAAAGAATCCTGATATCTGTTTGTTCAATTGCATACTTTGCTTTACATCGAAGCTTCAAAACAAGATAAATTTCTCTTTCGATAGCTGACCTGCTATTACGGACAGTCGTATTATTAGGTTTTTTTAAGGGTTTTATCTTTGAATACTGCCTGCTACGTATTCTGTGAAGTCTTTCAATGCAGAAAGGTCGCTTTCATTTTCAACTGATGCATTCCTCTCAGCAATGTAAACTGCAACGAGGTTGTTTTTGATCTGCAGGTCTATCCTCCATGGCAGCTCGTTTGCTTTTTCAACAATTTTAGTCAGGGTTATGTCATCCAGTACCTCGTTGATGTCAGTGTAGTTTCCATAGATAACTACATCCTTTGACCAGTTTTGATCCAATTCCAGTTCTGGCATCGTATAGAGTTCATTTGTCAATCTGGAACTCTCTTTCTTAAAACGAACAATGAGCGCATCACATATCGTATTTTTCAGTTGCAACAGACATACATTTAAATGGATGGCATTACCTTCAGAAATACGGACATGATGCTGGAAATAGTGAATCCTTCCCTTTGGAACTGAACCTATTATTACATTCTCTGGAGCTATTTTTCCAAGGGAGGGTGAGTTGAAACGACCGATACCCTGAAGGTCCTTTGCTAAGTTCTGAACCGTTCCATCATCTTCCTGCATGTATGTCCAATTATGGGACTTCGCATAGTTCTCGAATAATGGGATAGAGGTTTTCTTCTGTTTTTTTGCTTCCTTTACAAGTAAGATCGGGAAGATTATTATTACAGCTACAATGATAATTGTTAGTGGTTCCATTGTAAATAATTATGACCGTTTCGACTTTAAATCCTTTGTTCAGCAGGAAGTTTGATATGAACTTCAGTTCCCAATCCTTCATCACTTTCGATCCAGACATCTCCCTTGTGCATTTCAACAAAATGCTTTACAAGAGCAAGTCCAATTCCATTTCCTCCATAATCGCGTGATGATGAACCATCTATCTGATAGAAAGGGTCGAACATTTTTCCGATCTCTTTTTCAGGAATACCGATTCCTGTATCCTTTACCAGAATATTTATTTCATTATCAATGTTTCGTGCTTTGACAAAGACCGAACCGCCATTATTGTTGAATTTGATAGCATTGTTCAAAACATTGTTGATTATCTGCTTGATCTTGTTTTTGTCACCATCTATCAGGATCATTTTCTCAATATCCATTTCTATGGATATATTCTTCTGTGTTGCAAGAGGAAGTGCATTTTTACGAACCTCTTTGAGGACCTCGCATAAAATAAACTTCTCGTAATTTAGCTCGCTTGATCTTGCTTCTATAGCAGATAGGTCGAGTATATTGTTTATGATCTTCAACAGGTTCTGTCCGCTCTTGTGGATATTTTCTGTATATCTCATTTGCTTTTCATTGAGATTTCCATAAACCTCATTAGACAATATGTCGGAAAAACCAATTACAGAATTAAGTGGAGTTCTGAGTTCATGGCTCATGTTTGCCAAAAACTCACTCTTTGAGCGATTTGCAACTTCAGAGGCTATCTTTGTATTAAGCAAATTATTTTCTAGATTCTTCCTTTCTGTGATATCCTGGCCCGAACAGAGAAAGCCCTCTATCTAACTATTTTTGTTATATAGTACAGAAACATTCCATGCTATCCATCTTTCTTCACCGGAAGAGTTCAGAATAGGATTCTCATGATATTCGATTTTTTTCTTATTATCTGATATCAAATATTCAATTTGTTTTTCGACCTGCTCACAGAATTCTTCAGGAAGGAAGTTCTCACACCAGTTCTTACCGACAATATTTTCTTTTTCATAACCAAGGATCTCACAACCTTTGTTATTGATTTGAACTACATTCCTGTCGGTTCCCAGAACCAGCATAATGACCTTGGCCACATCAAAATACTTTTGTGCACGATCTCTTTCTACAACTAGCTCATCATGAACGTTTTTAAGTTCTGTTATGTCTACAGTAGTTCCAAATAGCTGGACTTTACCTTCTGAATTTATGGTTGATATCGCTTTTTCATGCAACCATAATTGAGTTCCATCTGGCCTTATGATCCTATATTCATAGTCATTTAATGCACATTTTCTATTTACTGTTTCATTCATATTTTGCAGTATTATTGGAAGGTCATCCGGATGCGCATAGTTAAAAAATGACTGCCAGTTCTGCTCTTTATTTTCTGTATCAATTCCCAGCAACCGATTTGCAAAAGGTGACATGTACGTGTTAATGAAACCTCCATTCTCGTCGACATCAGCTTTCCAGAAAAGGGCATCAATTGATGAAACAACTTCCCTGTATTTTGTTTCGCTTTCCCTTAGCTCTTTTTCTGCGACCTTGCGTTCGTTTATCTCTTTTAACAGTTTAAGATTATTATATCCCAGTGTGGATATTTCCTTTGCAAACAATGATAGCAAATGCAATATATTCTCGAACTGTTCCTGAGACATGTAGCGGATCTCATTGTATGCATCCAGCATTTCATCCACATCTGCCCCAATTTTTCTGGCGTAGTTCTCTACTGATGCTGGTTCCATTTTTTCCACATTGACCTGTCCGACAAGCCAGTTTGCAACATGTTGTCCACCAACGATTATCGGAGCACTGGCATCTATAAGTCCAAGGCTGTGACATCTGCCATAACTGGGTTCCATGACCTTGTTGGCTTTCTCTCCTAATATCATATCGGATCTATAGCAGTTCCTTTCTCCAGCTTCAGTGTTGCGTACTATCTGGCAGATCTTTGAGAAATTGCTTGGTCTGGTAATGGGGGTGCCATCAATTTTGGTAATTATGGAAGCTACTCTATTTGCCTTTGAAAATGAATCCTGTATCTTTTGAAGATGTTCAGGATCTATTATATCAAGTAGTGTTAGCTCTTCAAGTTCACTTTCGGATGAAGATAGGTAATCAAGTTTTACCTGGAGTAATTTATTTTTTCTCTTCAGTTCATCAGTTAACCTTTTGCGTTCTGTGATATCTCTGGCAATACTAAGTACGGAAACTCTTCCTTCATATTCAATAATGCGATTACTTAGTTCAATAGGGGTAGTGTTTCCATTTTTTGAAAGGGCCAGAGTTTCAAATATTGAGTATTTTTCTTTATGAAGTTTTTTTATGTCATCAATTAGTTTTGAACTATGGTCGGGATGAACTAAATCCGTAATTTGCTTCTTTAATATTTCATTTCGTGTGTAACCAGTTAATCTGCAAGCAACTTTGTTCACTTCAATAATGTTACCATTTAGCTCATATATAGAAATTGAATCATTAGAATTGTTGAAAATATCTTTGAATTTCTTTTCAGATGCCTGAAGTGCCTCTATCATTTCTTTTCTTTTGCTTATATCACGCAAGATAGCCATAACCGCGGGCTTTTTTTCATATTCTATAATGGCTGCAGTGGTGTCTACCTATATTTTCCCCCCATCTTTGGAAAGAATGTCGAACTCATATCTGGACCGAATTTCATTTCCTACTTTTAATTTCTTTTCATATTTATCGAAAACCAATTCTCGGTGATTTTCATGTACATATTCTAAAAAAGGGCTTCCAATTGCTTCTTTAAGACTATATCCAACCATCTCTGTCATTTTTGAATTTGCATATTTTACTAAATCGTCTTGAACAATGAGGATGCCATCATTCCCATTTTCTACGAGAGCTGAATATTTCTCTTCACTTTTCTTCAGCTTGATCTCTGCTAACTTACGATCAGTAATGTCTGATATAATAGCTAATGTGGAGTCTTCTCCGGTAAGCACAACCCGGGCTTCAAAGTAATTCAACTTTCTATTTGTCCTAAGTTCGTAATAAAAACGCTGTAATTCTTTTGTTTTGATGGCTTGGTCGATCGATGAAATTACTTTAGCTGCAATATCTTCTGGCAACACTT
Organism: Methanococcoides sp. LMO-2; assembly: GCF_038432375.1. Taxonomy (NCBI): domain Archaea; kingdom Methanobacteriati; phylum Methanobacteriota; class Methanomicrobia; order Methanosarcinales; family Methanosarcinaceae; genus Methanococcoides; species Methanococcoides cohabitans. The sequence goes on along the minus strand of NZ_JBCAUS010000003.1, from coordinate 15,167 downwards.
CTTTGACATTTTTATCCAAAAAGTCTTTAGGTTGAACATATGTATCTATTTCAGTTGATGGGCGGAAGTCAAGAATAGTTCCTTCTTTATTGCATTGAAAGATTAGATCAGGTAAAGCATTAAGGATTGCTTCGTTTTTAATGTCAGTTTCTCTTATTTTTTGTTTCAGCTTCTTTCTCTCAGTTATATCGCGTATAATTGCCATATTTGCAGGCCTGCCTTCATAATCGATAATTGATCCGCTGATCTCTACTGGAACACGTTTACCATTCTTTGACAATATCTCTATCTCATAATTATTGGTAAAATCGCTATGGGTAAATCTTTTTTTATGCCTGTTCAATGTGATGTCTCGATCTTCTTCTGAAACAATATCAAAAAATGATCTACCGAGTATTTCATCTTTTGAATACCCTGCCATATTTTCAAATTTTTGGTTTATATATTTTAGTAAATTATCCTGAATTATGATTATTCCGTCATTTCCATTTTCAACAAGATTCGAATATTTTTCCTCGCTTGCTTTCAAGGCATTTTCTGCCTTTTTACGATCGGTTGTATCTCTGGCAACAGTTATGATGGCAGGTTTTCCTTTGTACTCAATAGATTGGATATTGAGTTCGATTGGAATCAATGAACCATCTTTATGCCTGCTGACAGTTTCAATGATTCCACCTCCTCTTTCTAATTTTTCAAGTACCTGCTTGCGCAAGTTCTCTCTATATTCAGGCGGTGTTACATCCATTACCGACATCTGGGTCAATTCACTTTTACTATATCCCAATCTCTCAAACGTAACTCTGTTAGCTTCTAAGAAGTGCCCATCAAGTGCAAATATTGCAATTTCATCATTAATAGAATTAAAGATTGTTTCGAGATCTTTTTCCAATTCTTTTTCTTTGGAAATATCAATAATCGATATCATTATGGCAATTGATTTGCCTGCTTTGCTCTTTATGGCATTGGCAGAGAATAATGTTATAATCTTTGAACCGTTCGTTTTTGTAACTTCAATTTCTCCAGACCAAAACTCTGTTTGATGAATATTTTTTATAATTTCTATTGCTTCGGTTTGTTCGTTCCAGAAGCTGGTCGAATGGTTCTTCAAAAAATTCTTTTTATTACTAACATCGAATAATTTTAAAAAAGGTTTGTTTATGTAAATAATCTCCCCATTTAGGTCTGTTAAAGCAATGGCATTAATGCTTGATTCAATAGCCTGATTTTTTAATGATATTTCATTTTCAAGTATTGATCTTTGTGTTTCCAAATATGTAGCCATTATATTACTCCATCGGATTATTTATAAATGATTTAATAAATTTTTTTGATATAATTCTTTGTTTTGAATCTTACAATAAATTTATATATAAACCCTTCGATTAATAGTCTAGTTATTATTCAATCAAATTATATAGGTTATATTAATCTTTCAGTTGTTTCTCTTGGCCCAATTCTTCTGATTCATTGTTGCAAAGCTCAAAGCTCAGATATATATAAAAGTGAATCCAAACCTCTTATTGGAGTTGTTGAATTATGATCGCAGAAGAGAAGTTGGAAGAGCTTGCAAAAGCGTGTGAGGAATGTATTGGTAACGATTCCGGTTCGATCGATGAGCATTTTCAAAAATGTCCGGTCTGTAAGTTGTACAAAGAGCAGGTAGAGACCGTCAGCTGCATCACAGAAACAATAAAGCATATTGCCTCAAAATCTGAGAAAGAGAAGTGCGATGCATTATGCAAGAAGCTGGATGAATTCTATAGTATGCCGGATGACCAAAGACTGGAAGCTATAAGCAAAATGCTTGATGCTGAAGGAGAATTATCCGAAGCGGACCTTTTCAAGATAGTAACTACCCGTGTGGATCTTCTCACAAAACTTCCGAAAGAAAAGCGTGTTCATCTAATGGACATGCTGGAGAAAGCAATGTCCCGGTGGTCCGAGGACAGGAAACTGCTGGAAAAGCGTGCTATCATGAATGCAACAGAAGATTATTTCCTTCTAAAAAAGACACTTATCAGGAGAATGTTCAAAAAAATGCTCTCCTGAATTTGTGTGTTATACTTTTACCAACTCTTTGAATGTACGAGCATCAGTACTCAATTTCAAGAGTATTTTCATGGATCTGGTTCTTTGATTCGATGAGGCCATAACTGCTGCTCAGCTCAAACTCAGGTTTCGCTTCATTTGAACGCTTGCCTTTAAACATCCTCTTCAACAATCCTCGTGATTCTTTCATCTTCTCAAGAATTCGACTGTTCCTTATTGCTTTTACGTTATATTCGTCTTCTGACAGAGCCTTCCGGAAATATTTCTCAGCTTTCTCGTAATCTTCCAGTTCTCCATATGCTCTGCCCATATTGTTGTAGATCTCCGAGATCGAAGAAGGGTGCATTTCCTCAGAATTGAAAAGTGCCTTTTCGTATTCCTCGATCGCTTTTTCGAAATATCCTTCGTCTGAGAGGATATCTCCAAGAGCTCCTAATGCGAATGAATTTGAAGGGTTCATCTGGAGTACGAGCATTACTTCTGTTTCAGCTTCACTGAATTTTTTATTCTCTCTTAATGTATTTGCATAATTAAGGTGAGACGCCACATTTTCCGGATTGACCTTCAGGGCCTTATTGTATGCTTCAGAGGATTCCTCAAATTTCTTCATATGTGACAATACGTTACCTTTGTTGGTCCACACGTCCTCTGCTTCCGCATTAAGTTCAAGGGCCTTATCGTATGTCTCGATCGCTTTCTCGTACTTCTTCAGATGATAGTAAACATTTCCTTTGCTGATCCACACATTCTCATCATTCGAATTCAACTGAAGAGCTTTCTCATATGCATTGATCGCTTCCTCATACTTTTTCACCTGGGAATATGCATTTCCTTTATTGATCCAGGTCTTTTCATCTTCAGGGTCGATCTGCAAAGCTTTCTCATAAGCTACGATGGCGTCCTCATATGCTTTAAGGTGCGAATATGCATTTCCTTTGTTGGCCCAGGCGTTCTTGTCATTTGGCTTCAACTCCAGTGCCTTAGTATATGCTTTTATTGCATCTTCGTATTTTTTAATATGTGTATATGCATTACCCTTGTTGGCCCAGACAAATTCATATTCCGGATCGAGTTCCGTGGCTTTGTCGTATGCATATATCGCTTCCTCGTATCTTTCAAGGCAGAAACATGAATTTCCCTTGTTGGTCCATACACTTTCCTGTCCCTGATCTATCTCAATTGCTTTGTCATAAGCCTCTATAGCTTCTGCGTATATTTCGAGAGTGAAAAGTGTGTTTCCTTTGTTGATCCAGATATCCTTTGAGTCGGGATTGATCTCAGTGGCCTTTTCGTAAGCTTCAATTGCTTCCCCGTGCCTTTCGAGGATCGAACAGGCATTTCCTTTATAGGTCCATGCCATTTCATCATTCGGATCGAGTTTCAGGGCTTTATCGTATGCCTGGATTGCTTCTTCATATCTTTCCAGGTTGAAGTATGCATCTCCTTTGCTGACCCATATTTCCTCATCCTTTGGATCAATGTCTGTGACCTTATTGTATGCCTGGATCGCATCTTCATACTGTTTCAGGTTGGTGTGGGCGTTTCCTTTACTTGCCCATATGCTTGCATTATCCGGGTCAAGCTGTGTGGCTTTTTCATATGCCAGGACCGCTTCCTCATATTTCTCCAGAATTAAGGATGCATTTCCCTTGCTTGCCCATATTATCCCGTTCTCCGGATCGATAGCGGTAGCTTTTCCGTATGCTTCGGTAGCTTCTTCATACTTTTTGAGGATCAGGGATGCATTTCCTTTGCTTGCCCATATTGTTCCGTCCTTCGGATCGATCTCCAGGGCCTTATCAAATGCCCCTATTGCTTCCGGATAATCTTTCAGGTCAAAATGGCAGTTACCCTTCTTTGCCCATGCTTTTCCATTTTCTGGGTCTATCTCCAGAGTTTTATTGAAAGCTTCTATTGCTTTTTCATATTCTTTAAGATTGAAATGGGAGTTACCCTTTTTAGCCCATGTCTTGTCATTTTTTGGGTCTATTTCCAGGGTCTTGTTGAATGCTTCTATTGCTTCCTCATATTTCTCAAGTTCATAGAGTGCATTGCCCTTACTTTCCCATGCTTCTTCATTGTCAGGGTCTATTTCCAGGGTTTTGTTGAATGCCTCTATGGCCTCATCACCCTTTTTCATATGGGAATATGCAACTCCCTTGTTCTCCCAGGCATCCTTTGATTCAGGATTAAGTTCAAGGGCTTTATTGTAGGCTTCAATTGCCTCTTCATACTTTTTCAAGTGTGAGAATGCATTTCCCTTATTGATCCATACATTTTCCTCTTCAGGGTATATGTCCAGGGCTTTAGTGTATGCATCAATTGTTTCCTCATATTCTTTGAGGTTAAAAAAAGCGTTTCCTTTGTTTATCCAGGCATTTTCATTTTCCGGATAAATGTTTATGGCCTGATCGTATGCTTCAATGGCTTCTTCATATTCCTTAAGGTTAAAGGCAGCATTTCCTTTGTTCATCCAGATGCCTTCAAGTTCCGAATTAAGTTCAAGTGCCTTATTGTATGCTTCGATAGCCTCTTCGTATCTCCTGAGATTAAAATAAGCATTTCCTTTACTTTCCCATGCTCCTTCATCCTTTGGATATATCTCAAGTGCTTTATCGTATGCGTCAATGGCTTCTTCGTACTTCTTCAAACTAAAGAAACTGTCCCCTTTTTTAATCCACTTCTCAGCATAATCAAGATGCATATATACTACTTCCATTTTTAGATTTAAATAATTTTGCATCAATTTTTGTTTATTGATACTTTTGGTTGCTTCTTCTCCGATTTAGATGTCTTTTTCTGGCACCGTTTCTACATTATTATGGGGGATGTAGAATGATTTAAATATATGTTGATTCCGTTGGATCTGTGGTCCCCCTCTTTAGGTTTTTTTAGTTGTGTTTTTTACAAACAGTTTTTTATAAAGAAAATGTGAAATTACTATCTATCTAATAATCTGTACAGTTTGCACGTATTGGGGGCTATGAACATTATAGTACTGGAAGACTATTACTTTAGCATCATTGTAGTTGCGGGTACTCTTATCCTTTTGGCATTATTGAGCTTCGTTTTCCGTAAGACCCGTATATTCTCAGAGCAAAAGACCTTTGAGCAATTTATCTTACTGCTGGTCGCTTTTATCGGGCTAGTTGTTCTCGTGCTTAGCCTTCCGATACCGGACAACACGAAGCAGACCCTTCTGAGCTTTTTTGGTATCCTGATTGGTGCTACCATCGCTCTTTCATCTACAACTTTTGTGGCAAATGGTATGTCAGGCATAATGCTAAGCCGCATAAAGCCTTTCAAGGCGGGCGATTTTATCAGGGTTGAAGATACCTTTGGAAGGGTTTCTGACATTGGTATCCTGCATACTCAGGTCCAGTCAATTGATCGTGATCTCATAACGATCCCGAATCTGAAACTGATCTCTAATCCGCTGGTAACTATTAGTTCATCCGGTACGGTTATTTCTACCACTGTTTCGTTAGGTTATAATGTGTCAAGGGAAAGGGTTGAAAAGTCTCTTGTCAAGGCAGCAGAGGAGGTAGAGCTTGAGAACATCTTTGTGCATGTGGTCGAATTGGGGGATTTTTCAGTTACATACAAGGTAGGAGGTCTTTTGAAGGATGTATCCAGCCTTATAACCAAAAGGTCAGACCTGAAAAAGATGATGTTTGACAGCCTTCATGAAGATCACATCGAAATAGTATCTCCGACATTCATGAACCAGAGAGTTTATCCCGATGATGCTATTTTCATACCTGCTGATCACGATAAGGTAACTGTTAAGCCACCAGCGACCTATGAGTATGTTACGGAGGTTACCACAGAGGATGTCATATTTGGAAAGGCCATTGAGGCTGAGATAACCAAGAAGATCTCCAAAATGATAGAAGATATGGAACAGAAGCAGAATGAGTTTGTCGGCCTTGTCAATCGGGTAGCTGATGAGAATCTCAGGGCAACGGAAAAAAAAGCTCTTGATTCCTTATTGGGGCAAAAGGAAGATCTTAAAGAAGATCTGGCTTCTGTAATCGAGTCCCTGGGAAATGAAGAGAATACTTCTACGGATGGTGTCCGGCTAAAATCTCTCCAGTATCTCGACTCAAGGGCAGGTGACATCAATATTGGACTTAAGGAACTGCTGGACAGGGTCAGTAATGAAATTGAACAAAAAAAATAAGACGGTGTAATAATACAATTGAAGGGAAAAATAAAATACATCACTGCTAATTTCCGATGAGTCCTTTTGGTAATCGATGACCTTGTTCTGTGAGGGTTGAGTCATTTTTTTGATATACTCTTGATTATCTCTTTTATTTGTCCTTGAGGATCACAAGGGTTATTCTTTTATATTGTAACTTGTTTCTTTGTACCATAGCTAGCCTTTTTATACTAACTTTGCTTACAGTGGTGCAATTATACACTGTTATGTTATAATCCGGTCTGGTCCGGTTATGGTAGTATTAATTGTATGTCCTGATGCGCGTAAAAGGAGAAGATGGAATGAATGTGAAGATTCCCTATGGTAAGGATTTTGTTGATCTTGAAGTAAATATCCCGCATGAGGTACTTTCGCCAAATGAGCCGGAGGTAGGGGATGAGTCCGGGATAATCTCACATGCACTTTCACATCCGATCGGCAGGGAACCTTTTGATGAGTTTGTGAAGAATACTGACAGCCTTCTGGTCATAGTTAATGATGCCACCCGCCCGACTCCAACTGCCCGTGTCCTTCAGGACATGAAAGGTATCCTGGCGGATCATCCTGATGTGAAGTTCATAGTGGCGACCGGTGCACACAGGGCACCTACAGAGGATGAGTTCAGGTTTATTTTCGGTGAGATCTATGATGAAATGAAGGAACAGATCTTCGTGCATGATGCCAGAAAGGACGAAGATATGGAGTATCTGGGTGTTTCCTCCAATGGCACTGAAATGTATATCAACAAGATGGTGCGCCAGGCAGGCAACATTCTTGTTATCGGAAGTGTGGAGCCACATTATTTTGCAGGCTATACCGGTGGCAGAAAAGCCTTCCTTCCGGGAGTTGCAGGCTATAAGACAATTGAGATGAACCATAAGCATGCTCTTTCCAATGCGGCACAATCGCTTGCACTTGAAGGCAATCCTGTGGCAGAGGACATGACCGATGCCATGGAGGTGCTTAAGGACCTTAATATATTCTCGGTCCAGACAGTTCTTACTGCAGACCATGGTCTTTATGCAATGACAGCAGGGGACCTGTTCGGGTCCTTTGATGCTGCTGTTGATAAGGCCAATGAGGTATTCTGCACTAAGCTCAGCAAAAAAGGGAACATCGTACTCACAGCGGCACCATATCCAATGGATATAGATCTTTACCAGTCGCAAAAGGCTCTCGAAAATGGAAGGCTTGCTCTCGAAGAGGGCGGTATCATTATATTAGTGTCCAAGTGCCGTGATGGCGTAGGGGAGGATACTTTCCTTAATCTGCTTGGTTCCTCAGCGACCTGCTCTGAAGTCATGGAGAAGACATCCGAATGTTACAAGCTTGGATTCCACAAGGCAGCAAGGATGGCACAGATAGGTACGTGGGCTAAGATGTGGGCAGTTTCCGACCTTGATAGTGATGTCCTGAGGTCTGCGAAACTGGAATCACAGGAAGGGATCCAGGAAGCTTTCGATAAAGCGGTCGGTCTTATCAGGGAACAGGGCAAGGAACCACATGCTATTATTCTGCCACAGGGCAGTCTGACAATTCCTCTTATTGAATAAAGGTGAAATAATGGACCAGCAGATCATTAACAAGTTGCGGGATATTGTAGGTGAGGCTCATATCAGGACCTCCACGGCTGAGCTGTATGCCTACTCTACCGATGCCGGCATCCACCGTAGTATGCCTGATGCTGTGATAAGGCCAAGGACGACTGCTGAGATCGAGAAAATAGTGAAGCTTGCGAATGAGCATCTTTTCCCGATAGTACCGAGGGGTGCCGGAACCGCACTTTGTGGTCACAGTGTACCTGTTGCAGGTGGCTTGGTCATTGATCTGCAGAGGATGAACACAATAAAGGAGTTGCATATTGAGGACCTTTATGTGGTGGTAGAGCCTGGTGTGACCCACAAGGACCTGAACGCAGAGCTTGAAAAATATGGTTTTTTCATCCCCGGTCCATCCAGTGGGAATGTTGCTAACATCGGGGGAATGGTGGCTACCAATGCCTCGGGTGGTAATGCTGTGAAATATGGTGCTACAAGAGATTATGTCCTTGGCATGGAGGTTGTGTTCCCCAAGGGGGATATTGCAAAGCTTGGTTCAAGGACTCTGAAGAACTCCGCTGGCTACCAGCTGGAAAAGCTGATGTGTGGCATGGAAGGTACTCTTGGAATCATAACCGAGATAACACTGAGGATCGCCCCATTGCCGGAGGCAACTGCGGTTGCAGTGGCGGTATTCGATACCCTGGAAAAAGCAGGTCAGTGTGTTGCTAACATGATCGCAAGGCCATTGATACCTTCGGGGCTTGAACTGATGTCCAGGGTTTGCATCGAGGCAGTGAACAAGGCTGTTTGCATGGGACTTCCTGATGAGGAGGCCATTTTGTTGATCGAGGTTGATGGTAGTGTTAATGATGTGAAGGACCAGATACGAAAAGTGATGGAAGTTTGCAAGTCTTCCGGTGCGCTTTCTGTTGACTTCACAGATCATCCTGAGAGAAAGGAGGAGCTCTGGAAGGGCAGAAAGGCGATGATCCCTGCATTGTCGAAGTATGATGATGATCTGGTGACCGTTATGCTTGCCGATGACATGGCTGTGCCAATGAGCAAGGTTCCTGAAGCCGTAACAGCTTTTCAGGAAATTTCCGATAAATATGACATTGTAATTGCAAGTTATGGTCACTCAGGTGATGGGAACCTGCATACAAAAGTTTTAATGGATCCCACGAAGAGGTCTCACTGGGATCAGGCAGAAAAGGCAGTGGAGGAGATCTACAGCAAGGTCATGGATCTTGGCGGTACGATCACCGGGGAGCATGGGGTTGGTATGACCAAAGCTCCTTTCTTCCTCAGGGAGAGAAAATGCAGCCTTGATGCCATGAGAACGATCAAGATGGCTCTTGATCCTAATAATATTATGAACCCGAACAAGATCATGGACTGGGAGGATAATTTCATTTCCCGTCTGAGGTATCATCTGGAGGAAGAGTGAATGAGGACAGATAATCTGAAGGAATGGAAAAAGGAGATGCTTAACTGCACGCAGTGCGGCTTCTGTAAGGAGATCTGCCCTATTTTTGATAATCTTGAATGGGATTCGTCAGTAGCAAGGGGTAAGATGGCTCTTTGTTATGGGCTATACGCAGGTGACATCGAACCTGATGAATCGGTGCTGGAACGCATATATCAGTGTACTACCTGTGCCGATTGTACCCGCAGGTGCCCTTCGTCCACGGAGGTAGTTGGGGTCATCGAAGCTGCCAGGAAGGACATCGTGGCTTCAGGTGCCGTAGGTTCAACTCACAGGAAGATAGCAGATTCAATAGCTACACTGGGAAATCCGTTCGGTGAATCGAAAAGCCGAAGGGAGGTATTTGGAGAAGATCCTCATCCCGCTAAGATCGCATATTTTACAGGGTGCAGCGCAGCTTACCGTAACCAGGAGACTTCTATGGCAGGGATCTCCATATTGAAGAAACTTGGTGTTGATTATACACTGCTTGATGAGGTCTGCTGTGGCAGCGTACTCGGAAGGATCGGTTTTTCCGATGAGGTCATAAGGGGGCAGGCGGAGGCTAACATTAAAGCTATAGAAGACACCGGTGCTAAGATCGTGCTTTTCTCATGTGCGGGGTGTTTAAGGATGTTCAGGAAAGAATACCCTCATTTAGTGAATATGAATTTCAAAGCCATGCACTTCGTAGAGTGGCTCAGCGAGCAGGATCTCGATCTAAAGCCTTTCAACAGGAAAGTGACTTACCATGACCCATGCCACATCGGAAGGCATCTGGGTATTTATGATGCACCCCGTGATCTTATCAACATGATACCTGAGATCGATTTTCTGGAAATGAAAGATAGTCGGGAATCTGCACGTTGCTGTGGTGGCGGCGGTGGTGTCAGGTCACAGTTCCCGGAGATCTCACAACAGATCGCAGCAAAACGAGTTGAACAGGCCCGGATAGCAGATGTTTTGCTTACAACATGTCCTTTCTGTGTCAATAACCTGACACTTGGACTGGATGGAACTTCTGATCTTGAGATTCGTGATCTGCTTGAGCTTATTGATGAACTTCTGGAAACGGATTAACGTTTGTAGTGAGCTCATCCTTTAATGACAATCTGCTTCCCGAATCGTTCATTTATTGGCGGTTCGGTCTATCTTTTTTCTGTTTTTATGAAGAAAGTCTTTAATATCTTTTGTATCAATTGACCTATAGGTATTGTTGGAACCAAAAGGTATCATGGTTCAATCATTCCGGTAAAGGTGGTAGTACGGTGACATTGAAAAAGATGTCATTCATGTCTTTGTAAAGCAATTCTGTGTAGTTGTCTTTGCAGTTAGTTCAGGCGTAGATGTGGAAGATAGATGATCTCAGAAAAGGAAAATGGACGCTCCTCGTGCGTAATGGTCAATAGTAACGACCCTGGTAATGTTGAAATTATTAATAGGTCTGACCTGGCCAGTGTTCCAAAAGGGCAGGCCCCAACTCATGATAATCGGATGAGTTTTGTGCGTTTTTTGAATTCGGTTCATAAAGCTATTAATGATTCCGCCTCTCTGGAGGCTGGTTTTCGGAATGTTGTGAACATGGTTCCATCGGGGATGCAAAAATCCTCCATATCCTGTTCGAGGATCAAGTTCGATGATATGGTTTTTCAGTCAGGGGAGTTTAATCTTTCGTCTTCGAAATATGCTTCTGACATACTTGTTGAAGGGACTGTCCATGGAAAGTTAGAGGTTTATTTTCAGGAAATGCCGGATAGTGCCGGTATTCTCTCTTGTTTGAATGAAGAAAAGGATCTCATCGACTGCATTTCAGATTTCCTTGGAAGTTTTGCCGAGCAAATACTTGTGGAAAAGGACCTGGTTATTTTTAAGACTCTTGCAGATACGGCAAAATATGGGGTTGCAATCGTGGATATGAAGGGAACTCTCCTTTATCTTAACGAGGCTTTTGCAATAATGCATGGATATTCTCCGGAAGAGATTCCCGGAGGTGACTTCCTTATGTTCTGTGACGATGATCAGGTTCCTCGCTTGAAATATTTGCTTGACATGGTGCTTGCAGATGGTAATTTCAAACAGGAAGAGGTTTGGAATATGAGGAAGAATGGCAGTATTTTCCCTGCTATGGTTGATTGTAATGTTATGGTTGACAAGGACAATGTACCCTCTCAGCTTTCTATAATGATCCATGATATCAGTGAAACAAAGAATGCTGAAGAATGTCTTAAACGTGCACAGGCTCTTGAGGATGCTGCTAATTGTTCCAAGAGTGAGTTCCTTGCTAATGTAAGTCATGAACTCAGGACGCCTCTTAATTCAGTTATAGGGTTTTCGGAGATACTGCTTGATGGCAGATGCGGTGAGCTCAACGATGTTCAGCGAAGATATCTGCAGAACGTCTCCAAGAACGGCAACCACCTTTCTGAGATCATAAATGATATTCTTGAGATCTCAATGATAGAAGCAGGTAAAGAGGAAGTAACCTTCGAAACGTTTGCTATGATCCCGGTTATCATGGAGGCAAAAGATTCTATAATGCATTCTATTCTGGAAAAGAATGTGTCATTCTCTTATGATCTGGATCCGGATCTTCCACAGGTCAATGCCGACAAGGCAAAGTTCAGGCATATTATTTACAACCTATTATCAAATGCTGTAAAATTCACTTCAGAGGGGGGAACTGTTGCCATTGATGCCGTAACGCTTGGTGAGATGGTGCATATCACCATTAAGGACGATGGTATTGGTATTCCAAAGGAGCAATTGCCTCATCTTTATGACAAGTTCTATCAGGTAGATGGTTCTACAAAGAGGCTTTATAGTGGCACCGGTCTGGGGCTTGCGCTCACGAAGAAACTTGTAGGTCTGCATGAAGGGCAGATGTGGGTAGAAAGTGAACAGGGGAAGGGCACCACGGTTCATGTGATGCTTCCACTTTAAGCCTTTATTGCAGGATTCAGGGTATCAGTATATCTGCAATGGCATGAATTACCCCATTGCTGCATTCGATATCTTCTTTTTCGATGGGGATCCCGTTGATCTTTACATCACCATCTTTTGAAATTTCCAGTTCCTTGTCATTGAGTGCGGTCAATGAGTCAGTTTCCATAAGGTCTGATATCAGGTATTTTCCTTTTACGATATGGTAGTTTATGACATTCATGAGGTAATCAGGGTCATCAAAAGCTTCATCTATCACACTATCGGGTATTGGTTCGAATGCCTTTTCCATAGGTGCGAATATTGTATATGGTCCGTCGCTATCGAACTTCTTGTCAAGGCCTAATTTTTTAGCCGCATCTACCAGTGTTGAAAAATCACCCATTTCGATTGCTTTTTGTACGATGGTCTTTGTTTCACCCATTTCATTAGCCTCCGGGAGGTATTTACAGGAATGAAGTGTCCGGCTCAAGGAATAATGTGGTATGAAGGGGTTTTGTATGTGCTGTATGGTACCCCTTCAAAGATCTGGTATTAATATGAATCAAGTTGTGCTCGCATAAGGTCCTGCTTCTTCTTTTCGAGGAAGCTGTATACTGAACCGTGGTTCGCACCGTCGATGAGCATTTCCATTGCGGTCCTGATTATGATTATCTGTTCAGGGTCACCGATTATGCTTACTGTTTTCCCGTAGACTGATATCTTTACACCGATGAGGCTCTCTGCGATCTCTCTGGTCTTTCCACCTTTGCCGATGATCCTTCCTTTGAGGCGCAGCAATTCTTTTGGAGTGGATGCTGCATGTGAGAGGTCAATTATTTCAAGCATCAGCATATCGTTGTCAAAGAAGCTGTAGGCCTTTTCAGGATTGAATCCTCTTCCTATGGCCTGTATTACATCGGCTGCTCTCATAGCCCCTACCGGGTCGTCTCCGGGTACGATCTCGATGGTTCCGTTTTCACTGTCAATTTCCAATTTAGAGGTGGATTTTTCCTCGATCATCTTTTTAACATTGCCTTTTGGGCCGATGATCGCGCCGATCCTGTCCTGTGGTACTTTGATATGGGTCATATGTATTCCTGTTGATTATTGTGATCTTAATTACGTTTTTAGTTATCAGGTTCTGTTCTTTTTATCCGCTCGTAGATGCTTTGAGGTGACGCATCGATCTTGTATCGCTTAAAGTACCTGAGCAGGTTCTCTATGTCTCGCCTCAGGAACTGGTCTGCGCGCGGGTGCTCCAGAGTCACAGATTGTCCCATATCGATAATAATGGGTGTTATGTCTTCTGGATCGATAAGTATGTTGTATTCGCTCAGGTCACCATGGACGAGGCTTGCTTCTTTGTAAAGCTTATGCATGTCTTCTACTATTGTTTCGAAGATTTTCTGTCCTTCTTCCTCATCCAGTTTTGTTTCTTTGAGCAGGGGGTAAGGATTTCCATTCTCGCCCATGAATTCCATTATCAGGATGTTCCTTTCAGTTATAATGGGTTCTGGTACGCGGATCCCGGCGGCCTTTGCACGCATAAGGTTTCTGAACTCTTTTCTTGTCCATGCAAAGATTATGTCCCTTTTGTTGTGGCGTACGTTACTAAAACGCGGATCTCCGAGGATGTAATCTTCCATTGATCTGAAAGTGCTTGAAGATATCCTGTAGATCTTTACTGCGATATCCTTTTCGTTTTCGCCACTGGCGAGGAACACGTTTGCTTCCTTTCCTGTACTGATGGACCCGCCCAGGGCTTCTACAATCCCCTTGTTTGAGAGAGTATAGAGTGCTTTTAAAGTGGCATTATCAAATACATTCTCGATCACTTTGAGCGTATCGCTGTCTTTGCGTCGAACACGTAATTTATCGACATCATTGTCAAGACGCTTTATTTTGCCTTCTAGTTTTTTTTTCATAATTATCCTTTGAGGAAACCTTTGCGTTCAAGCCAGTTTACCTGTGGGCGGGTATATTTCCAGATGACATCTGCTTTTGTATCCTGGAAATCCCATGGTACTGCAATAACAATGTCACCTTCGCGTATCCATGTTCTCTTTTTCATAGATCCGGGAATGCGTCCCATGCGGACCACACCATCCATGCACCGCAGTCTTAGTCGGTTTGCACCCAGAAGGTTCTCTACGGTTGCAAGGATTTCTCCGTTCTCTTTTCGTGGTGTTCTTACACGTGTTACCTGCTGAGGTGCAGCATTGTTGTTACCGGAGTTCTTTTTGTACAGTTTGATTCCTCTTTCAAATTTATACAATATATCGCATCATTTATGCACCATATATTGTTAAAGGTTGCGTATGTTTTCTATTGTTTGGACCCGTTTTTGTAATTATTCTGCTATTTTTGTCATGAAGTTGTATTGCATTATTGGCCTTATTAGAGTATGGCAATATCGCGAGTTTCTCCTCGAGTAGATAAGTAAAAAGTATGGCAATGGATATCTATTTATACTAGTTTGTATATGTAGGAGTCCTCGCAAGGCGAGTAAGAATGCGGATCACTATGATCAGTGGTCGTTTCTTTTGCTCTTCGTTGCGAGCATGGATGTATGTGGGCAATCAAAACGCTTATATACAAGTCCGTGCATTTAGGAGACCTCGCAAGGCGGGCAATAATACGGGTCAACAATTACGTTTGATTCGCTTTATCGCTTTCTATTGTGAGTCTGCAAGTATATAAGCAATCCAAAGTCTTATATACTAAAAACGACATATATTCAATTCCGCACAATGTGTGTGGATTTATCACCTCCAAATCAAAATCATTGGTGGAGACCGGAGCTTTTCCGGTCTGACGTTGAAAGTGGCAGTTCGGTTAATTCTGACTGATAGTGACATTATCTATCAAAAAGAAATAACCAACTATTGTGCATAGAAAACAACTCTCTAATTAAATAGAGTTCTTTTCCGACAATTCTTAGTTAACTTCCAAATTTTGTGTGCTTTAACAAATAACTCTGGTTGAT